>CAIYUC010000066.1 GCA_903929315.1 uncultured Bacteroidales bacterium | reverse complement strand
GGAACGGTCATGAAAACACTGGATCTGCGTTCTGATCCTGACGGAGTGTATTCCTTACTTCTGCAGAACAATGAAACACATGTCGTGAAGAAGATCATTATTAATAAGTAGTGAAGTGACGAAATAATTAATAAATTTTCACTGTTCACTGTTCACTATTCACTTTAAAAAAACCGGGCATAACTTGTCCGGTTTTTTTTTCTTGCCTTTCTGAAAATTTATATTATATTTGTTGGAGATTTAATTAATATAGTCTTTGCTTGTCTTCAAAAGATTTTTTCCATTTCTGAAAATTTCAAAATATTTTTAGAAGTGGAGATGTATATTATATATATGTAATAACATTTAATCTATAAACCAAAAACACGAGTATGAAAACAATTTTTACGAATCTTTTACGGGTAAGATATATTATACTTCTTCTTACTCTGATAGCAGGTATGAGCGCCTTGGCGCAAAATGTACCGGAATATATGTACTTCAAATTCGATGCTGCGGGTAACCAAACGAACTATGCCAGTTCCCCGGTTGGAAATAACCCTGCAACTTTAACGGGATTTACCATTGGAGGTACAGGGCAATTCGGAACAGCTATGATCGGTGATGGTGTGGTCCTGGATGGTCTTAATACCGGTTGGGCAACCAATCTGCCTGCTACAGGCTGGACAATTTCCATGTGGCTGAATAACCTGTTAATGGCAGATAACAGCCCGGACTACTTGTTTGGAGATGTCAATGCAAGTTCTTTCAGAAGTTTCCTTAATGGTGCAGCATTAAACACTAATGTTATCCTGAGACTGACAGGCTGGACAGATGTTACTGTACCTGCTGTTGCACCTGGTCCGGCTGTAGTTACTTTTGTATATACCGGGACCTCCATCAAATGGTATAAAAACGGTGTCCTGGGCGGTACAGTTAGCGAAAGTACAACTGCTATTACCGGTGCAGGACCTTTTTATGTCGGTGTATATAATGGTGGTTATCCAGGTCTCCCTACCGGTAACTTGATGGATGAATTCAGGATGTATAACCGGGCTCTTTCAGACGCTGAGGTGACTTTAACATGGAATCAACAGTTACCATTGTCAGGTCCACCTATTTGCGTAACTATGGCTGCCACTGGTATTACTAGCAATTCTGCAACATTGAACGGCACTGTTAATGCTAATGGCGCTTCCACAACTGTTACTTTTGATTACGGGTTGACGACCGCTTACGGGACAACAGTTCCGGGTGTACCGGGTACAGTAACGGGAAATACAGCCACTCCTGTAACTGCAGCCATTGTAGGATTATTACCAAATACACTTTACCATTACAGGGTATGCGGAACGAACGCAAATGGATCCGCTTGCGGAGGTGACATGACCTTTACAACGACTTCCTTACCTCCTGCTGTCGTTACAACGGCAGCTACCGTTATCGGTCTTACCACGGCTACACTGAATGGAACAGTGAATGCCAATGGTGCATCCACAACGGTAACTTTCCAGTATGGATTAACGATTGCTTATGGATTCACAGCACCAGGTGTCCCATCACCGATTACCGGAAATACTGTACAAAATGTAAGCGCCGCTATTGCAGGGTTAGTCTCCAACACACTCTACCATTACAGGGTTGTCGGTGTCAACGCCGGCGGGACTTCAAACGGGAACGATATGACTTTTTCTACGGCGGGTCCTCCTACCGTTGTCACAAATCCTCCATCCAATGTAACGCAGACCACTGCACAATTAAATGGTACAGTAACAGCAAATAATTTATCCACGACGGTTAGTTTTGATTGGGGGTTGACCATAGCATACGGGAATACAGTCCCTGGGGTTCCCGTGACCGTGACCGGTAATACACCCAATACTGTCCTCGCTAACCTTACCGGGTTAACGAACAATATTGTATATCATTACCGGTGTGTCGGTGTAAATTCTGCCGGAACAACTTTAGGATTGGATCAATCTTTCCTGACAGGTTGCCCGGCACCCGGAGCCCCCGGCACGATTTCCGGTCCGGTTAACGTTTGCCAGGGCGGCACAGGATATGTTTACAGCATTGCACCTATTCCTAATGCAACCAGTTATACCTGGTCAGTTCCGGTTGGAGGTAATATTACCGGCGGCAACTTTACAAACAGCATTATGGTTAGCTATTCTCCTACAGCACTGTATGGGTTTGTAACGGTAGCCGGAGTTGGTATATGCGGAACAGGACCTACTGCTTCCATGGCAATTAATGTCTATTCACCACCGTTACCGACCATCACAGGTCCTGCAATAACCTGCCAGGGAAGTACAGGCAACGTTTACCTGACCCAATTCGGTTTCAGCAATTATACGTGGACCATTACAGGAGGTACGATCACAGCCGGACTTGGCACTTATTCCGTTACGGTAACATGGTATACCGGTGGAGCTCAGACATTAAGTGTAAACTATAACAATCTGAATGGATGTCCCGCTCTTACTCCTACAGTATATAATGTCACAGTGAACCCTTCACCTGTACCAACGATTACAGGGCCAAACAACCTGTGCGCAAGTTCCGGTTCATCTACTTATACCACACAAACCGGCTTTTCAAATTATTCCTGGACCGTCTCCAGTGGTGGAACGATTAACTCAGGCCAGAGTACAAATACCCTGATAGTAACCTGGAATGTTGCCGGCGCTCAGACAGTCAGTGTGAACTATACCAATGCAAATGGGTGTTCAGCTCTTACTCCGACCGTTTACCCGGTTACCGTTAATCCTTTACCCAACCCGGCTGGAACCATCACAGGAACTCCAACAGTTTGCGCCGGAGCTTCAAGTGTAGCTTATTCAGTATCACCCATTACAAATGCCATCGCTTACGTTTGGACATTACCTCCGGGAGCAACTATTGCATCCGGCAACGGGACCAATTCTATTTCAGTCGATTTTGCCAATAATGCTACTTCCGGTTCAATAACTGTCAATGGGAATAACCTTTGCGGAAATGGCAATCCATCTCCTCCGTTTAATGTAACGGTGAATCCGCTCCCCGATCCTGCAGGAACGATCACCGGAGATGCTTCCGTCTGTATAGGCGCTTCAGGAGTGATGTATTCTGTAGTAGCGATTGCCAATGCGACCGGTTATGTCTGGACAGTTCCTGCTGGTGCTACGATTGTGGGCAGTTCCAATACCAACAGCATTACTGTTGACTTTGGACCGGCAGCTGTTTCAGGAAACATCACAGTCTATGGGTCGAATTCCTGTGGAAATGGAACTGTTTCTCCCAACTTTGCTGTTATGGTTAATCCAATCCCACCGGCTCCGCTTATCACGATCAGCACAGATATTCTTTCCAGCAATGCACCTTCGGGGAACCAGTGGTATTTAGATAATATAGCGATTACAGGAGCTACCGGACAAACCCATGTGGCTACACAAAGCGGTCATTACTGGGATGTTGTCACTCTCAACGGTTGCAGCTCGGATACCTCCAATCACATCTATTACATTGTCGTCGGTATAGGGGAACCAAACCAGGAAGGAACGATAGCCGTTTATCCTAATCCCAGCGACGGATTATTCACATTGGTGATATCCACTTCAGCATTGCAGACCTTTAATCTGACCGTTATAAATAACCTTGGATTGACAATTTATGCATCCAATGATATCAAAGTTAACGGAACGGTCATGAAAACCGTTGATCTGCGTTCTGCTCCCGACGGAGTATACTCTATCATGCTTCAGAACAATGAAACGCATGTCGTGAAGAAGATCATTATTAACAAGTAGTGAAATAGCCCTGCCTGCGTGACGCAGTCAGGCAGGGAAATAAATTGTCTCTCTTCACTCTTAACTATTCACTTCCTTCAGGGAAGGGAAAAGCCAGGCATTAATGTCTGGCTTTTTTACTTTCAACAAATTCATCTCCCATCGGAGGTGAGTTCAGTAAAGTGATAACAACTTCTTTAACCTTTCCATGAGAAAACTCACTATTTAAAATCTATTGGTACTTCCACTTCAAAACTGATATTCCTTCCCATATCATAAATACCGTTTCTTCCTGATCCGTTATCAGGGTACTGTTCGAAATATTTTAACCTGCTCAGGTGCGATTGATAAGCAATATCAAATATATTATTAGCTGCAATATGAAAGCTGAATAATACTTTGCCCGAACTCCTGGTAACACTTGCTCCCAACCCTGCATCAAAAAGTGTATATCCGGGTGTTGGCGTTTCGGTATTGTCAGCCAGGTAAACCCGGTTTTGTTTTGCATAATATTCCATATCAATTTTTGCATAGATGGATGAAAGATGTTTTAAATTCCGCGGAAATTCGATACGCACTTCGGTATGCGTATGTATCGGCGGAATGAACGGCAAGTATCTGGAACTATCGTTAATTTTTACTCCATTACCTCCTTTATTTAACGCATAGATGACTGAAAGGGAGTTTTCAAAATGTAACCATTCGAAAAAATGGATATCGAGACTTGCTTCACCACCATATAATTCTGCTTGCGATTGCTGAAACTGAAAAGTTTCGTTTCCGCGGACAATGATCGAATCCTGTCCGAGATGGTTTAAAACTTTCTGGTTAAAGATATAATTGGAAATATCATTGTTGAACAATTCGATGCTTGCTATTACAGATTTAGAGGAATAGAACAAGCCGACGTCCTCCTGCAGGCTGAATTCAGGTTTGAAACCCGGATTTCCGATCTGGTAAATATTCGTACCCGGATGAACACCATTTGCGGATATTTCCGCGATGTTGGGTGCACGGAATCCACGGGCAACATTGGCTTTAATACTGAAATTTTGATTGATCGTATACGTCGCTCCTAAGCTTGCCGACAACCCTGAAAAGGTATGTTTAAAATCCATGAACGGTTCGGCAGCCTCGGCAGTATCAGGTGGTGTGACCTGCATATCAAAACCTGTCTGCGGATCCGGCCGGGTAAACATACGGCTGCTACTGAAATAACGGGTATCAAATCTCACCCCGGCACTTAGATCCAGCTTCTTAAATGATTTTTTTACCAGTGCAAAAGGTCCGATATCAAACTCCAGGTAATCGGGAATAATAAATTCTGTGCCTTTATTTGCATTCATCTGATACATGCCGTTCACACCGATGGTAATTTCCCAGCATTTCAGAGTGGGCAGATAATATTTCAGGTCATAAGTCAATGAATTAAGTATAAGATATAAGCCGGCGGTTTCAGGAGCCTGGGGATGACTGAATTCCTGCCTGACATTTTGCTGGTAGCCTAACACAATCCCGATCTTGCTATCATCAAGATAAATACTGTTTGATGAATACAACCGGTAATGCTGAATATGCTGATGCAGGACGGAAATTTTGTAGGAATTCAGTTCAGCATCACTTACAATGGGTCTGAGGGTATCTGCTTCCGTGATTTGCCTGGTAAACTTGCGGGTAGCGGAATCACGGCTGCCATCCGGTATCTCCTGCAGATCGTCATAAAGAGAAAAGTTGAGATGGGAATATCCCCAATGTTTATTAATTCCTGCATAAGCACTTGCATCTGTTTCCCGGAAACCTGTATTGTAAACACGGCCATCATATTTGTTCTGATAATCCTTGGCCTCCTTATGGGAAATCCTGCCACCCCATATCAGCCCGTTATTGTTGCCATCTTCTGCGAAAGAACCACCAAACAAACCATTATTCGTTTGATAGTCTGCTAAAAAGCTACCCTTTATAGTACCACTCTGTACCGGTGGGAAAGGAATTAAATTCACAACCCCTGCCAGTGCATCTGAACCATAGATCAAGCTTGCAGGGCCTTTCACTATCTCCACCTTATTAATGGCATTTTCGTCCACTTCAATACCATGTTCGTCTCCCCATTGCTGTCCTTCCTGCCTTATACCGTCAAACAATGTTAATACACGATTATAGCCCAATCCGCGGATAAATGGCTTGGAGATATTAGGACCGGTAGTAACAGCATCAACACCGGGAAGTTTTGCTATCGCATCAATAATATTGGTGTTCAGATTCTGATCAATCCCTTTTCTGTCAAGTACCAGTATAGGGACCGGGTCTTTCCTGATCTCCGTTGCTTTTGAGGTACCTGTTACCACGATCTCATTCATCACTTCAGGGGATTCTTCAAGTGAAAAATCCATTGTCCTGATCGTTGTCAGATCCACATCCACTATAATACTTTTATAACCTAAAGAGCTGATTTCGATAAGTATCTTTCTTTTGGGAAGATGAACGATTTTGTAAAGACCTGAAGTATCGGTTGCTGCTCCGACCTGTAGCTCAGGAATAAAAAGGTCAACCCCGAACAACGGAAGCCCTGTTTTTTTTTCGATGACCTTTCCTGTTAAAGTCACTTGGGAAAACAGATTGGCAGCCAACAATAATCCAAGGATAAATAAATAACATTCTTTTTTATAAGTCTTCATAACTATTGATTTTAAGAGATCATTATTTGAGACCAAAAGAAAAATCTCAATGACCTTTTAGATTTAAATAAATAATGGAAAAAGGAATTTAACAGATTATCAGAAGGATATCTGCCTTAAATTCAGATATTATTTACCGGGGGAGCCCGCAAGTATGAAAGGTGGAATGAAATACCATAAATGAATGATCGTGCTGAAAAGAAATAAATGGCTCTTTGAAAAACACTATGCAATAAATAATTCTTCAGGTCTGCTATAAAGGAGGAAGCCGTGATCTGCAATATTTTGCAATGCTGGTGAATCTTGCCAACTGTCAGATTTGAATGATAATAGCACTCTGTGTCATCATGTCCCATCAAAGCATGAATAAACTCTTTAGGAGTGATGACCGGCAGGAGACAAACCAATAATAAAACAGATATGTAACGGCGAATGCAAAACATTGTGCAAAGATATAGATTAAATCCTAATATGGAATTGTTCTACATTAAAAATAGTCTGCCAGCCCAAAATTGCGAATGGCTTGTTATTTCTTTTGGGAGCTTTTAAAAATGTATATTACTTTTGTTTCCAGCCTTTTTGCAACGCTCCAACAATGAAACAACTTCTAATTATTCCATTCCTGTTTATAATACTTTGCAAAAGCAGTCCGGCTCAATATTTCACGACAGGTACAGATCCTGCTTCGATTCATTGGAGGCAAATCAATACCAAAAGATTCAAACTTATTTATCCTGCCTCTTTCGAAAAAAATTCGCAGTATCTCAGTAATATCCTTGAGATGGTCGTCCGGAGTGACACCCACACACTCTCTGCAAAAGTCCCGAAAATTCCCATTGTCATTCACCAGCAATCCTCTGTTTCGAATGGCGTTACTGTTTGGGCTCCGAAAAGAATTGAAATGTATCCGTGTCCTCCGCAGGATATATATGGAGAAGAATGGCTTGAACAGCTGGCGATCCATGAGTATAGGCATGCGGTACAGACCAGTAAGATGAACAGAGGGTTTACCCGGATATTGTATTACTTATTCGGAGAGCAGGTAACGGGCACCGTATTGGGTCTATATATTCCCCGTTGGTTCCTTGAAGGGGATGCAGTTTCCATAGAGACAGCGCTTTCTGCTTCAGGCAGGGGTCGACTTGCCGGTTTTGAAAGCACTTTGCGGGCACAGCTTTTGGAAAAAGGACAATATTCCTATGACAAAGCTGTTCTCGGTTCGTATAAAACTTTCGTTCCCGATTATTATTCATTAGGGTATTTCCTTGTCGCAAAAACAAGAGAAATGTACAGCGCCGGATTGTGGAATTCCACACTGGATCGTGTAGCCAAATACCCCTTTATAGTAATACCTTTTTCCAGCGGCATCAAAAAGATCACAGGACTACCCAAAGTTAAATTATACAGTCAAACTCTTTCAGAACTGGATCGTTTATGGTCGCAACAGGCAACCGGGATAATTTACACTGATCACAGGCTGGTCACGAAGCCGGATCCAAAGAACTTTACACTATACCAGCTCCCTTGCCAATTAAATGACTCAACTTTTATTGCTGAAAAAAAATCCATGGACGATATTGATCGCTTTGTTCTGGTAAATAATCACGGACGGGAGAAAAAATTATTTACTCCCGGGTTGTATTTAAACCAATCGGTATCTGTAGCCGGCAACTTATTGGTATGGGTCGAAGCAGCGCCTGATATACGATGGAATAACAGGGATTATACAATCATTAAAGTGTATGACATACATACTAAAAAAATCCGGAACCTGACTAAACGATCACGCTATTTTGCAGCAAGGATCTCCCCGGATGGAACAAAAGTAGCAGCCATTCATGTGACATTAAATAATGAATCCTCCCTTGTTATCCTTGATATCAAAACAGGAAAACTTTTAAAAACGTTTAATTTTGGGAATAAAGCATTGGCGATCACTCCTTCATGGAATGATAATAATACCAAAATCACCATGACTCTGTTAAATGAAAAAGGAAAATGCGTAGGACTGCTCAATCTCACGACAGGAAAGTTTACCCAATATGTTCCCTATGACTATAACAAAATTTCCGGTCCTTCTTTTTTTTATAAACATTACATCCTGTATACCGGCGACTATTCCGGAATTGAAAATATTTATGCTGTCGATACCCTGACCCGGCAAATCTATCAGGTTACATCCTCAAGGTTTGGAGCCCGGGATCCAAATTTCACTGCAGATCATCAACGGATGATCTATTCCGAATACAGTTCTGACGGGTCAATGATTGCTGAAACAAGGCTCGATACGACTAAATGGATCGCTCTCGCGAATGTAAAGGATAATTCTATAAAATTATACAACTCACTGGCTCTGCAAGAAAAGATTAACATTCAGGATAGTGTGTTGCATTATAACATTTACAAGATGATTCAAAATACTGATTATGATCTTGCAAAAGATTCAATCAGAGGGACGATTTTTAAATCAAAAAAATACCATAAAGGGTTAACTCTTTTCAACATTCATAGTTGGGCTCCTGCTTCATTCGATATTAATAACCTGATGCTTCACCCGGGAGTTTCATTTCTCTCCCAGAATGTACTGAGCACTACTATTGCCACCGCCGGGTATGATTACAATATCAACGAAGGAACCGGGAAAGTCTTTGCTGATCTGAGCTACCAGGGTTTGTATCCGGTCTTTGACCTTACTTTTAGTTATGGTGGAAGATCTTCATATTATATCATCCGGAAATCATCTGAAGCTATACCTTTCAAATGGGAGGAGATGAATTTTACCGGTACTATCAGTATCCCCTGGAATTTTACACATGGTAAATATTACAGGTTTGTAACTCCTTCCATAGGGACCTCACTCCTCGACGTGATCCATACTTCCGGAACACCTTCATTTTATACGAAAGGACTGATCCAAACAATGAATTACCGGTTGTATGCTTCTAACTATATCCGGTCAAATCCGAAGGATATGTTTCCAAAATGGGGTCAGACCATTGATTTTCAATTCAGGGATACACCATTTCAGGGAAATTCCATGGGTTCCATTATTAGTGTTGCCACTAATCTTTTTTTCCCCGGGTTCTTCAATCATCATAGTTTCCGGTTCTATGGCGGGATCCAGGAAAGTAAGATCAATCCTTTTTCTTTTTACCAGTTCTCTGATATTATAAATTATCCAAGAGGATTCACCGGTCAGGAAAGCAAAGATCTGTACAGTCTCAGCCTGAATTACAAGTTTCCTCTGTTTTATCCTGATCTCAGCCTCGGTTCCTTACTCTATTTCAAGAGATTCAAGCTGAATCTTTTTTACGATTATGCAGAAGGCACCCTGGATAAGAACCTGAGCATTTACAGGTCAGCAGGGTTAGAACTTATGGCAGATCTTCATATTTTGCGATTCCTGATCCCTTTCGAATTTGGTGTTCGAAGCATTTATTTCCCCGATACCAATTCCTGGGGGTTTGAATTCCTTTACTCAATAAATTATTAATCCGGCATCCGGCATCCGGCATCTGGTATCCGGGATCTGGCATCTGGAATCTGTCTTCCCTTGCAACCCTTTAAGAGTTTTTTATCCGGTATTCGGATAAAGCTGATTTTTATGTAAGTTTGTCTGTTGCTTATCAGAAGAATCGTATGTTCGCTATGATCATAAGGATGATTTACCGGTCAGGATGCTTTTTCCTTTTCCTTTTCCTGATTTCTTTCTACTCTGTTTCACAGGAGACTACAAAAATTCTCCTTGAACAAGCTGATAAATGGGAGTTTAACAAAGCAATTGCCCCGGATATCCAAAGGATCATAGGAAATGTGGTCATGCGACATGATAGTACCTGGTTGTACTGTGACAGCGCTTACCTGAATGAGGCCATGAACAGCGTAATGGCTTACGGAAATGTTCATATTAAAGTAAGTGATACACTGAATATTTTCGGTGATACACTTAAATATGACGGAAATACCAAGGTTGGACGAATGAAGAATAATGCCAGACTGGTAGACAAAGAAACGGTCGTTACCGCCGACACCATAATTTTTAACCGGATAACGCGTATGGCGAGATATGATGATTGGGGTAAGATCGTGAACAGTAAAAACATCCTGGTCAGCAAACACGGATACTACTATACGGATAAGAAAGAATTCTTCTTTAAGGACAGGGTCATTCTTCTGAATCCTGATTATACCATGCATTCCGATACCCTGATGTATAATACGAAAACAGCGACCGCTTATTTTTACGGACCTTCCACTATCACAGGAAATGAAGATTCGATTTATTGTACGAACGGATGGTATGATACTCAAAATGATAAGGCACGGTTCAGGAAAAATGCCAAAATTTTTCATAAAAACCAGAATCTTACCGGTGACAGCATATACTATGAGCGGATAAACGGGTTCGGCCAGGTTTTTAAGCATGCAGTGCTGGTTGACACCGTCAGGAAAATTATCATGACAGGCAATTACGGTGAGATCAGGCGCAGGCAGGGATTTGCTTTCATGACCGACAGTGCAGTCGGCATTATGATTGAAAACAAAGATTCACTCTTCATCCATTCTGATACCATAAGAACCACCTTCGACACAGGTCAGAACATTAAAAATGTCTTTTGCTTTTATAAGGTCAAATTTTTCAGGAAGAATTTGCAGGGAATGTGTGATTCCATGGTCTATCATGGAAAAGATTCCACTCTGATCCTTTACCGGGAGCCGGTATTCTGGTCGGCGAAAAACCAGCTAACCGCAGACTCAATTCATATGGTCATTCTTCATGGGGAGGTAGATTCCATGGTATTTTACAACAGCGCCTTTATCATTTCAAAAGATGATACAAACAAGTTTAACCAGGTAAAAGGACGTGATATGATCGCATATTTCAGGAACAATGATATTTTCAAGATCAAAGTTCTGGGGAATGCCGAAACCATTTATTATGCCAGGGAAGATGACAAGAGTCTGATCGGGATCAACAAAGTCGTTTCCAGCGATATGCTGATCTTCCTCGAAAAAAATGAGCTGAAAAGCATAACTTACATCAACCAGCCCTCAGGAACCTTATACCCCGAAAAAGACATTTCTCCTCATGATCTGAAGCTGAAAAATTTCAAATGGATGGAAGAGAGAAGACCGCTGAAGAAGGAGGATATTTTTATCTGGTAAGATAAATCAGTGAACAACTAACAATGAATAATTAACAATGAATAACCACGAATAACCACGAATAACCACGAATAACAGTCCGTTATATAAGGAAAATATAGAAATTACGATTAGAAGACTGATACTTTGAGATACCTCTTCGGATTCGCCTTGATATCCTCAAGCAGCAGGTTCAGATCCTTTGCTGCTTTCTCTACCTCATTGTAAAGCTTTTCGTCATTCACGAATTGCCCTAATGTTCCATGTCCTTTGTTGATCTTATCCAGTACCTCCGTTAAATCTGACAACACTTTGTTGATCTGGTTAAAGGTGCTAGGGATTTTCGCCCTGGCAAGGGAGTCGCTCAGAGTTGAAAAATTGGAGAGAATGGTATTGATCTTTTCGTTATTCTGTTTCAGATTTGAGCTGATCGATGCGATATTGTTGATGATGGCCGCCAGATTCGTTCTTTCTTTATCAATTAAGGTATCAACATTATAGGTCATATGAGCCAGATTCTCGAGAGATTGTTTAATATGTTCGATCGATACGACAAGGTTATTCCGTGTGTCCTTGTTAAGTAATTCCTGAAAGGTTCCTACAAGGGAATCAATAGAGTTGATCAGGCTCTCCGCTTTTCTTTTCAGTGGTAAGAGCTGCTGGTTCACAGCTTCACCCAAGGTAGCATCGGTCAGTGATCTCAGTGTATCTCCTTCCTTAATGACTTCTTTTGAATTGCCAAGTACAATCTCAACCTCCTTGGAACCAAGAAGATCTGAACTGGTAATGGTTGCCTGTGAATTTTTGGGTATCGGGTAATCATTGGCAATGTAAAGTTCCACGATGATCTTACCCCTGTTCGTCTTTGAAAAATAAAGGTCTTTCACCTGTCCGACCTTCAAACCATTGATTGATACAGGATTTGCTTTCACTAACCCGTTAACACGGTCATATACCGCATAAATTACCCTGTTATGGGTAAAGATCTCCAATCCTTTCAGGTACATTACCCCCCATACAAGTACGGATATGGCAATGACGAAAACGACTGCGACCTTGATTTCTTTACTGATAGTGAACTTCAACGTATGGTTTGTTTGAGTATGCAAACATACATAATTTTTCAGGTACTTTCAATTTCCCCCTATTATTTCCCCATGTATATCAATGTTAATTGACAATACAAAAGTTAATCATCAGTATAAATACTTATACAAAGAATAACTATGAATAACTATGAATAACTACCGAATAACCACTGAATAACTACCGAATAACCACTGAATAACTACCGAATAACCACTGAATAACAATGAATAACTATTCAAAGGACTGAAGTCGTTTAGCCTCCGCAATCGTAATCCTTTCTTCGCCCTTAAAAGCCACAATAAAAGCGTCTTTAAATCCTTTATCCTTTGCCATATCCAGGAATTTCGTCACTTCTTCAACAGACTTCCCTTCACCGGTGGTATACTTGAACATTCCCTGGTGACGATACATTCTGATATCCGGTAAACCGGAAAATTTCACTGAATGTAAACTAATGTCTTTGGGATAGATCATGAATTGAACGCGGTAACTGATCACGGGTGATTGGATTTTCGTTTTCTTCGGGGGATCAGGTTTGGGTTCTGTTTTCCCGGATACAATTTCTTTTTGTGTTTTCACTGGTTTTGTGACAATTATTTTTGATTTTCCCTTTTGAGTATCGATCCCGGGATTATATGCAATGACTTCTTTTCCCCCGCTTTCGATTTTCTTTTTAAAACTGATAAAGGCTCTGAAGATAGCAGACGCTATGAATTCCTGTCCATTATCAGAGATCAAAAAAGTCTCCTCTTCCGGGTTGCTTAAAAAGCCGGCTTCTACCAGTACGCTTGGCATAGTCGTTTTGTATAAGACGAGAAAACCGGCCTGCCTTACCCCCCGATCATCAAGACCTACCCTGCCTTTCAACTGATCCTGGACGGTTGCTGCGAAATTTGTGCTCTGATCAAGGAAGGCATTCTGGAACATCGTAAAAGTGATATAGGATTCATCGGAATTCGGATCGAAGCCGTTATAGTTTACCGAATAGTTTGGTTCCATCAGGATGGATGCATTTTCCTTCTTGGCAATCTCAAGGTTGGCCTGGGACCTGTGCAATCCCATAACGTAAGTCTCAGCGCCCCGGAATATATGCGAAGGATTTGAATTGCAATGGATCGATATGAACAGATCGGCATTATTCCTGTTCGCTATATCTGCTCTTTCATGAAGTTCAATGAATTCATCCTTTTCCCTTGTAAAAATTACTTTAACATCAGGACAGTTGCTGCGAATAAGCCCACCCAGCTTCAAGGCAATGCCAAGGTTTATATATTTCTCCTGCGCCTGTTTTCCCATGGTACCAGGGTCTTTCCCACCATGACCGGCATCAATGACCACTGTATTAAGCGATGTTTTTTCCTGTGAGTAGGTTTTAACCGGAATACAAGAAGCAAAAAACAGGAAGATAAATACAAGGCTGTAGCGAAGCATTCTTAACTAACTGATATTGTTAAAGTATCATAAAATCGTCCTGCACTCAATTATTTTCCTTAGTTTTGAAAGCCAGAAAGGCTGGTTTTTGGGTCGTATATCCTAATTTTCAATAGGATTTCAGAACAAAGATAGGACATTAACCTTAGAGTTCAGAAAAGAAATTGTTAACGGACTTATTAACAAGGCTCTGCTATTGGTTATGTTTTTTGTTTTTCCTTTTTCTTCTGCCACCACTGAAATTATGTGCACAGGATTCGGTTAAACAGAAAAACGATGAAAAGATAATCCATACAGACAGCATTTCCCTTAAAGATTCGCTCCCTGGCAGAAATGTTGCAAAACCGGAGCAGAAAAAAACAAAGCTTAAATCAAAAGTAGATTATTCGGCAAACGATTCCCTGCGGTTTGAGATCAAAGGGCAGAAATTATTTCTTTTCAAGAAGGCAGATATGAGGTATCAGGATATTATCCTGAAGGCCGATTCTGTTGAAATTGACTTTCCAAACCATACATTCTATGCCACCGGGGTGCCTGATTCAACAGGAAAGAACCAGGGATCACCCGAATTCTCCCAGGCCGGACAGACCTTCAAATCGAAGATCATCCGTTATAATTACGATACCAAAAAAGGATATATACAAATTGTCTTCACCAAGCAAGACGAAGGGTACCTTCATGGCAAGACTGTTAAAAAAATGGAGAATGATATCACTTACATAAAAGATGGTTCCTATACTACCTGTGACCTGCAGGAAGATCCCCATTACGAATTCAGGTTCAACCGGGGCAAAGTGATCCCGAATAAAAGAGTCATCACAGGACCGGCGTACATGGTTATAGCCGGTGTACCAACTCCGCTCGCTATTCCATTCGGATATTTCCCCAACCGCCAGGGAAGAAGGTCCGGGATACTCATTCCAACATACGGGGAATCGAACAACCGCGGGTTTTTCTTCACCGATGGAGGATATTACTGGGGCATCAGCGATTATATGGATCTTTACCTGAAAGGAGATATCTATACACGCGGCAGCTGGGGGCTTAAACCTATTTTCAATTACAACAACAGATACCACTATCATGGTACATTTAATTTCGGATATTCGGTCAACCTGCAAGGGCCGCAGGATTCACCCGATTTTACGCGGGAAACCGATTTCCTCATCCAATGGAGTCACGTCCAGGATCCCAAAGCCCGTCCGAACAGCACCTTTTCCGCCAACGTAAATATTGTCAGTAATAAATACAACACTGCCAACCTTGTGAGCAATGCCGAGTCATACCTCTCCAACACATTTCAATCAAGTATTAATTATCATACCAATTTTGCTTCTGTTATACATTTGGACATGAATCTCAGCCATAGCCAGAATACACTGGCCAAAACAGTGAATATAACATTTCCACAGTTAGCTCTTTCCCTGGACCAGTTCTATCCTTTCAGGAAAAGTGAAAGGATCGGGAAAATGAAATGGTATGAAAACATCAGCATGAAATATGACCTTGCAGCCCAAAACAATTATAACACCGTTGATTCCCTGCTTTTCAAAAAGGACTGGGAGAGAAATATGCAAAACGGTATCCGTCATACCATCCCCATTTCCGCCACATTCAGGATATTAAAAAATATCAACTGGACCAACTCTGTCAACCTTACCGACCGCATGTATTTCCAAACCATCCGGAAACGTTTCATCCCTGAGCCGAAAACAACACATGATTCACTGGTGACAGATACCATATACAGGTTTGCCAATGCAATCGATGGCAGCATTTCTTCCTCTTTCAATACAAGGCTGTACGGGATGTTCCAGTTTAAAAAAGGTCCGATTATCGGCATCCGTCACATGCTGATTCCCACCGTGAGTTTCTCCTACACACCAAATTTCGGAGCCCCGTCGCTGGGTTATTACAAACGTGTTGAGAATGACACTAACAAGGTACCCCTGCAGCCTTATTCCATCTTCCAGGACGGGAATTATTCATCCATCTACGGCGGACCTCCCGGTCAAAAATCGGGGGTGGTCTCGTTCAGCCTGGGAAATAACCTGGAAATGAAGGTCAGGAATAGTAAAGATACGGTTACGGGAACAAAAAAGATCATGCTGATCGACAACTTTACGATCGCAACCAGCTATGACCTGGCGAAAGATTCCGTCAGGTGGAGCCCGATCACCATGTCAGGATACACGACCTTATTTAAAGATCTTAAAATAACCTATGGCAGTTCCTGGGATATGTATGCGTCAGACACTTCCGGCAACAGGACCAATTCGACCGAATGGAAAGTTCATCACCGTCTTTTACGTCTTGATAATACAACCTGGGATCTTGGTCTGAACTATTCCCTCTCATCGGGGAAAAGCAAGACGGTGAAAAAACCGGTCAGGGGATCTGAGGAGGAAATATCGGATATCAATAATTACTATAACACTTACGTGGATTTCGATATTCCCTGGAGCTTCTCGGTCACTTATAACCTGCATTACGGGAAAACCAGGGGTAATCTTGCCCAGCCACGAGTGGAATCGGTCACACAAACAATCGGTTTCAACGGGCAAATGAATATCACCCCAAAATGGAAGATCACCCTCCAAAGCGGTTATGATGTAGTCCATGGACAATTATCCTATACCAATATCAGGGTCGATCGTGATCTTCATTGCTGGGAAATGCATTTCAACTGGACACCCAAAGGAGGACAGCAGCAATGGAGCTTCTCGATCAACGTAAAAGCTTCCGTCCTCCAGGATCTGAAACTTGATAAAAAGAAAGATTTCAGGGACTTTGCACAATAGAAGGCACAAGAAGGCAAAGTTCTTTAATTCATTATTTTATTACAAATAATTCAAGAACATAAAATTGACAATAATATATCCAGGTCATGAAAAGAATTATCAATACCAACGATGCTCCGAAAGCATTGGCAACTTATAGCCAGGCTATTGAGATCAATGGAATGCTCTTTATCTCAGGACAGATCGCCATTGACCCGGGCACTGGGAAACTGGTGGAAGGTGGTATTCATGAACAGACCCAACAAGTCATGAAAAATATCGGGGCAATTCTGAAAGAAGCAGGATATGAGTTTAAAGATGTGATAAAAACAACCTGTATCCTCAGCGACATGAATAATTACAGCGCGATGAATACGATATATGGAAGTTTTTACCCCGTGAACGCTCCTTCCAGGGCAGCGTTCGCTGCGTTGGGACTGCCTATGGGCGCTTTGGTCGAGATCGAAACGGTTGCTTGTCTTGACGTAACGCGAAACGTGTGACGCGTGACGTATGATGTATCTGACATCTGGTATCTGGTATCTGGCATCCGGTATCCGGAATCATCTCCCCATCAACACATACGGCGCCCAGATGGTGGGAAGAGAAGTTTCCGGCCGGGAGATCATCTTCAGCTTCTCGGCCCGGAGAGCCGCTGAATAGCTCTTCCCTGAAACCAGTTCAGAATAAAAGCCGATCATGAAGTCCCGTGTATGCTTGTCGGTGATATTCCAAAGGGAATACAGTATGTTTGACGCTCCGGCATAAAGAAAACCACGGGTCAAAGCCATTGCGCCTTCCGATTTGATGATTTTCCCGGTACCCGTGGCACACGCACTTAATACCACCAGGTCAGCATGCAGACCTAAATTATATATCTCATCCAGATATAAAACATCGTTCCCGGAGGTTTGATCCTTTTTAGATCCGGGATCTTCGGTAAAAAGCAAACCGGATCTTTCAGGATAGTTAAAGTCAACCTTACTATGTGTAGCAAGATGGATCCAGGAATAGGAAGAGGTATATCTTTTAAAATGTTCTTCAGTAGCCTGGTCATGAAGTACTGAAACCGCTTCCACTCCATGATCCTTCAGGATACGGGTTACTTTTATGATCTCATCATCCGCATAGGGAAGGTTATTATTCTTTAACTGAAATCCGGGTGAATAACCTATGAAATTAAAATGCTTATTGTCACCCGGTTGGTAATCCCCGGCAGCATCAAAACTTTTCCTCCATAATGTCGCCGAATAGTGATAACAGATCTCGAAATCATTTACAAGATAATGGTTATTAGTGACCCCGCTGGTTGTGAAAGTGTCGCTGACCAACGTTTCAAAAGGAACCAATGCAAGAATTTCATCCGGAATAATGATCAATTTCTTGTCATTCTTCAGGTAGCTCCCGATAGGAGCAAGTAAGAACTGGTATAGCATTTTACTGATCCTGAAATAATCCTGAATATCAGCGCTTGCCAGGAGTTTATTGTATTTTTTTACACTGGCTTGAAAGTCATCATTAATCCTGACTTTTTTCACAATAACACAATCTCTTGTAACAAGAAAAATAAATAAAGTGGAATCGCCTGTAAAATATTCGATCAGGGATTCATCCGGATCAAGTTTCTGCCGGATTTCAGCTAATGAAACATGGGAATCCCCGTATTTCATATCAAAGTATTTGGGGTTGTTCAATTCAAACTCCTTAATCAGAGAATCATGTTCCTGATAGAGGTCTGAAATCCGCATTACTTCATTCAATAATGTTTTTTGCTCATCTTTGGCGACCAGTGGAGGGTCGGAAAAATATTTACTGCCTAAACGAGTGAGCTCATACTGTATTGCATTATCTTTTTTCAGCAAAATTTCAGGAATACCGGAAACTCTTTTTGCCGTTTTTTCATTCATTGTTTCCAAAAGAACATTCGTACGACTTTTTTCAGAAAGCCCGAACAACTTTTCCTTCTCCTGTTCATCCAAGGCATCCATGTCCTGAAACCCAATATTCAAAACCCTTGAATAAAATTCTTTTGAAGTCTCATTAAAGATCAGTTTAGAGCCTTCGCGTCCAAAACCTTTTGAAATCACATTCAACAGTTTAAGGGAGGTTAAATAATCCGAAAAAGATCGTTTGATAAAATCAACTTCTTCAGGATGAACCGATCCGTATTGGTAGATTGCCTGTGCCCTATCAGTTAATATCCTGCAGAATTCCAGCAACCGGACAGGGTTAGTCAATATCCTCCGGAAATTCTCTTCTCCATCCCTATATTCCGGGATCAATGTTGATAATGACTTGTTATAATAATTCAAAGCATCCTGCCAATGGTTTTGTGATTTGGAACAATTGCCCATTAACCGATACAGATCGGCTGCTTCATCATTTTCATCTTGTTTCTGATGTGTCAAAAGATCCATCGCTGCAGAAAGATAAAAAAAACAAGAATCTTCCCTGCCAGATTTCGAATATGCGGATGCAAAATCTTTATAGAGTAATAATAGTTCCGGGGAATAAAACTTATTCTTTGTTCTTATATATCTGATTGCTGACCTATAATAGTTCAAAGATTTATTTATCACATTGCGTTTTAAATATACGCTGCCTATGTTCACAAAGAGTCTGCCAATGCTGAGTGTATCATTCGTGTGGTTGAGTTCATAAATTTTTTTGGCTTTTAAAAAATAAAATATCGCTTTTTCATTATCGTTTTTCTCAAAATATGCTGCACCAAGATTAGCCAGAATATCAGCAGATTTTTCCAAGCTGCCTTTCGCTGAAGCTTTGAGAAGTATCAATGCCTTTCTATAATGATCAATGGCATTATCAGCGTCCTCCTTTACAAAATAGATATCACCCAAATTCATATAAACCGATACCTTTAACGGATCCCCCATAGGCATGTGAGAGAGTGCTTGCTGGTAAAAATGAATAGCATTGCTGTAATCCTTCCTTAAAAAATAGCAGTTGCCCTTCTGAAAATAGAAGTCGGTTAATAACTTCTCATTCTGAAAGCCAGCCTGTTTAAAAATTACAAGCCCTTGATCCAGGTAGATAAATCCGCTATCAAAATCTTTAAGGATTATAAAACAAACCGACAATTTTAAACAGGCAGACAGGATTTGTTCCACCTCTTGTTTTGAAATCCTGATACCACTCGCCAATGGATCAACAAGCAGTTTTCGTTCAGGGGAAAGATCTAAAAAACATTTGAGCTTTATTGCAGCACTATCATATACCCCTCTATGGTATAATCTTTTACCCTCAGTGAAGCAGTTTTCACCAGCAAAAACAAAAGGATTTTGTGAATATAAAATCGTGAAGTTGCCTGAAATGAGACCCAGGTAAATAAAGCAGGTCCGAAGATTTTTAAGCCATGAATAAATGATTTCTGGTTTTTTCAATAATTACTTAATTTCAATGGTAAATTTACCAAAAAACACCATCTCATCTTCCTTTAGAATCTTAAAATAAAATAATCCATTTTTCAACCGTCCGGAAGGCACTTTCAGTGATTTATCATGAACCGGATGCGAATCAAAAATGAGTTGCCCCTGATTGTCCATGATCACCATAGTAAGGGGATGAGAAATATCTGTTTCCCAGGAAAAAAGGATGGTACTGCTATTTTTAAAATGAGAACCCGGAAAAGGTTCAATCAATTTGAAATACTCCGATCGTATATGGGTTCCGATCAGGCTTTCAAATGGAGGAAATGGTTTGTAGTTAGCAGCTATTAAAGATTGATTTTGATTACTGGAAATCCCGGGTCTGTTCTTTGACAGCGTGTCATTCATCAATTGTTGTTTTCCCGGATTGTTTTTCCTGTTATTCAATTCAGGAGAAGAATTTTTATTAATGGGTAATCCGTTGGCAGGGCTGTTATTTGTTTGGAGTATCTTATTATTCCCGGTTTTCAAACCAATGACAAGATAAAGAATAACAGATAAAACCAGGATGACCAATATGGATGCCGCAAGAAGAACTATCTTCTCGCCTATCCCTCTATCTTCACGGTTTTTTCTTAATTCAATGATCTTTTTTCTTAAAGATAGAAGACCCTCATCCTGCAACATTTCATTGAGATCTTTGTCCAATCTTACTTCAGCTCTGAGAGCTGGCTCATTTTTTAAAAGCTTCAGGAACTCTTTTAATTCCTCTCCGTTCAATTCATTATCATTGAAACGGTCAATCCATTCGTATATTTTTTCATTTTTATTCATAAAAAACAAAACTTTTGCTTCTTGGATCATTCATTATTCTCTTTCGTAACATATTCTTACACATATATTTTCGTGTTTTTGCATATTTTTCATCTTTAAAGCCCATGATCCGGGCAATAACTTTTAAAGGAGTTTTATTTACAAAATAATTAAGCAATTTCTGACATTCCTCCGGTAACTTTAGAAAATGCAAGTGGTATAACCTCAATTTTTCCAGTTTCTCTTCATCATAATCTTTGTCATTGTTTTCGTATTCGGCAGCAGGTTCATTCAGGATTTCATCCTGGTATAGCAATCTCCACTTCCGGTCCAGGCGTTGCATCCATATATTCCAGCAGACCGAGTAGAAAAATGTTTTCAGGGTGCAGTTCAGACAGAGGGATCCTGAATCTGTCTTTTGGTAGAGGACGATCAATCCATCCTGGAAAACATCTTCCACATCCTGATAATTCCCGGAATTTTTGGTAACTATTGATTTTACCAGGGGAAAATAATCCTTGTACATGAACTTTATGCAATCCGTTTTGTGTTCCCTGAGTCCTTTCAGGAGATTTTCATCCGAATAGATCATAATCATCTGGGATTACCCATTAATCGGGTATTATTGGAAAGGTAATACGATTGTTAATAACTTTTTTTCAGGTTTCAGTCTTCGGGCCTCAAGCTTCAAGTATCTGACATCTGACATCTGGCATCCGGCATCCGGCATCTATTTCACCTTCATCCCCAGGTTATAGAACACAAATGACCAGAGATCGGTAGTTTCCTCGATCAGTTTTGAGGTAGGGGTACCGGCGCCATGTCCTGCTTTGGTCTCGATCCTGACGATCATTGGATTCGGCCCGGCATTATCTTCCTGCAGGGTGGCCATAAATTTAAATGTATGTGCGGGAACCACGCGGTCATCATGATCGGCTGTGAATGCCATCGTGGCAGGATAGCTTACTCCTTTTTTGAGGTTATGTAAAGGAGAATATTTGATCAGCCAATCAAATCCTTCCTTCGTCTCACTTGATCCATAGTCGGATTTCCATGCCCAGCCGATGGTGAACTTATGGTAACGGAGCATATCCATCACGCCCACCTGGGGAATGCAGACTTTGAAAAGATCCGGCCGCTGGGTCATGCAGGCGCCTACCAGTAAACCACCATTGGAACCGCCAAGGATGGCGAGGTGTTCGGGAGATGTGTATTTTTCACTGATCAGGTACTCAGCCGCAGCAATGAAATCATCAAAGACATTTTGCTTTCTTTCCTTGGTACCGGCTTTATGCCAACTTTCACCATATTCTCCTCCCCCGCGCAGGTTCGGGACAGCATAAACACCGCCATTAGCTAGAAACAAGGTACGGCTGATGCTGAAATTCGGCGTCATGCTGATATTGAACCCCCCATAACCATATAATAAAGTGGGATTTTGACCATCGAGCTTCAACCCTTTTTTATAGACCAGGAACATGGTTATGCTGGTTTTGTCTTTACTGCTGTACGTGACCTGCTTTGCTTCGTATTGATCGGGATCAAAATCGATCTCCGGCCGCGTATAGACAGTTGATTGATTGGTTGACACTTCGTATTTGAATACAGTAGTCGGGAAACGGAAGGTTGTAAAACCGTAAAAGGCAATATTTTCGCCCTTCTTACCACTGAAGCCGCTGAGCGTACCCAGGCCGGGGAGATTTAATTCCTGGAGAAATTGTCCCTTCAGATCGTAAACATAAGCCTTGTTTATGGCATTCTGCATGTAGAGTGAAATAATCCTGTCGCGTGCAACTTCGACCGATTCAAGTACATCTTCCCGTTCCGGGATCATTGTTTTCCAGTGATCGGGACCGGGGTTTTCCGGATCCATCAATACGAGCATCTTTTTGGGAGCTTTGTAGTTGGTTTCGACAAGCAGCTTGTCTTCAATATTATCGACCACGCTATATTCAAATTCAAATCCCTCCGCAAGAAGCTTGAAAGGCATGGTGCTTTTCTTCAGGTCTTTATAAAATAAAGCATTGCCACTGGTCGATTCGGATTCATACACCAGCAGGAATCTTTCGTCTTCCGTCACCGAGGCGCTAAAGTTGCGTAAAGGGAATTTCTTGTTTTCATAGACCAACAGATCATTCTTCTGGTCGTCACCAACTTTGTGGAAATAGACTTTCTGGAATTCGTTTTTAGTCACGAGCTCTTCATCCGGTGCAGGTTCCGGGTACCGGCTGTAATAAAACCCGTCCCCTTTCCAGGAAATCCTCGAGAATTTGACCCATTTTAAATTGTCCGGCAGGATTTTCCCCGATTCAATCTCCATCACGAAGATCTCATTCCAGTCGGAACCGCTTTTCGCAATGCTGAAAGCAAGGTATTTCCCGTCATGGGAAACTTTCACCGAGGTAAGGGCAAGGGTGCCGTCAGTAGCGAGTTTATTGGGATCCAACAGGACATTTGCAGTGTCTTCCAGCCCTTTTCGGTAATAAAGCACCGACTGATTCTGCAAACCGTTGTTTTTAAAGAAGAAATAATAAGGCCCTTCTTTAAAAGGGACGCCGTATTTCGGGTAGTTCCAGATTTTCGTAAGCCTTTCGCGGATCTTTTCCCTGAAAGGGATCTTTGAAAGATAATCAAAGGTGACGGCGTTTTCCGCTTTGACCCATTCCGCAGTGGCTTTGGAAGTGTCATTTTCCAACCAGCGGTAAGGATCTGCGATTTTCGTTCCAAAATAATTATTGACAGTGTCGACCTTTTTTGTTGCCGGGTATTTCACGGTGATTTTTTGCTTGCAACCATTTCCAATAAGAAGTGCAAGGATAGAAATAAAAATGAAATATTTTTTCATAGGAGAAAGATTATAAGATCTTTTGATAACTTTATAACGTGTTTATGGATAGTATAGAAGCAGTAAAGTTAAGATATTAATCTTTACATGCAACTTCCACGAGGTCGTCATCCACAAAATTCGGTAGCGTAACCTTCAGCTTTGGTTCTGTTTTCATCGCTCTTGTTATAGCGAAGATGGCCTCCTTGTTTCGTGCCCAGGCGCGACGGGCAATACCATTATTCACATCCCAGTATAACATCGAATGCAACCGGCGATGAGCTTTTTCTGAACCGTCGAGAAGCAGACCGAAACCGCCATTGATAACTTCACCCCAGCCTACTCCTCCTCCGTTATGAACAGATACCCAGGTAGCGCCCCGGAAACTGTCGCCGATCACGTTTTGAATGGCCATATCTGCCGTGAATTTTGAACCGTCATAGATATTTGAAGTTTCACGGTAAGGGGAATCGGTTCCGGAAACATCGTGGTGATCACGGCCCAGGACAATCGGTGCACTTATCGTACCCGATTTGATCGCATCATTGAAAGCAGCTGCGATGTGGATACGGCCTTCACAATCTGCGTAAAGTATCCGTGCCTGGGAACCTACTACCAGGTTATTGTCTGCTGCTTCTTTTATCCAATGAATATTATCCTGCATCTGGACTTTGATCACGGATGGAGCATTCACAGCAAGATTTTCAAGGACCCTGAGTGCGATCTGATCTGTGCGCTGAAGATCTTCAGGATCACCCGAAGTGCAGACCCACCTGAATGGCCCGAAACCGTAATCAAAATAAAGCGGGCCTATGATATCCTCGACATAGGAAGGATATATGAAACTGCCATCCTTCCTGATTACATCGGCGCCTGCACGACCGGCTTCCAGAAGGAACGCATTTCCATAATCCCAGAAATACATCCCATTGGCCGCTATTTTATTGATGGCGTTGATTTGCCGTTTTAGTGATTTTCTGACTTCCTCTTTGAACTTTTCCGGCTCTTTGACCATCATTCTATTGGATTCTTCAAAACTAAGTCCGGCCGGATAATAACCGCCTGACCAGGGGTTATGCAGGGAGGTCTGGTCGGAGCCTAACTCTATTTTAGTGTTTGTCGCTGCCAGCTTTTCCCATAGGTCAACTACGTTTCCCTGGTAAGCAAGGGCGATTGGTTCTTTCTTTTGCTTTGCCTCACTGATGCGGGAGAGCAATGGATCGAGACCGGTATAAACCTCATCGATCCAACCTTGCTCAAATCGTTTTTTGACCGCTTTCGGGTTGATCTCTGCAATCACGCCTATGGCGCCGGCAATCACCGCGGCCTTTCCCTGAGCGCCCGACATTCCTCCAAGCCCGGATGTAACGAAAACTTTTCCTTCTATCCCTGCCCGCGATTGCTTCCGGGCAGCATTCATGACCGTGATGGCAGTCCCGTGAACGATCCCTTGCGGGCCAATGTACATATAGGAACCGGCCGTCATCTGACCGTATTGTGAAACACCTAGGGCATTAAACCGCTCCCAGTCATCCGGACGGGAATAATTCGGGATGACCATGCCGTTTGTGACAACAACCCTGGGGGCATCCGTATGCGATGGAAATAACCCTAATGGATGACCCGAATAGATGACAAGTGTCTGGTCATCGTTCATTTCAGCCAGGTATTTCATTGTAAGCAGGTATTGTGCCCAGTTCTGGAATACAGCACCATTCCCGCCATAGGTGATCAGCTCATAGGGATGCTGCGCAACTGCAGGATCAAGATTGTTCTGAATCATCAGCATGACGGCTGCTGCCTGGACGGAGTTGGAAGGATATTCCTGAATTTTTCTTGCAAACATTTCATATCCCGGCCTGAAGCGGTACATATAGATCCTTCCGTAATCTTTCAGCTCTTTTGCAAACTCCGGGGCCAGAACATCATGAT
The DNA here is from genome assembly GCA_903929315.1 of uncultured Bacteroidales bacterium. Taxonomy (GTDB): domain Bacteria; phylum Bacteroidota; class Bacteroidia; order Bacteroidales; family FEN-979; genus CAIYUC01. The sequence goes on along the minus strand of CAIYUC010000066.1, from coordinate 117,212 downwards.
GCCTTTTATCAAAATACCGTAATGCATTCCTTAGTGCAAGCTTTTTTTCTTCCGGTGTAAGAATATCCTTGCGAACAGGCGCGTGATTGACCTCCGGCTCGTATGGCAGGAGTTCGGGAAGTTCCCCAGGAATACCCTGAAGTACCTGTTTTTGAAAATCAGTATTATCCATATTTATTAAGTATCTATGATTATTGTTGCAAATAGTGCGCTAAATTTTTTCCTGTGAATTTTTCAGGATATGGTAAAGCAGTTCACGGGCCCTGAAAAGTTGGGCTTTGACTGTACCCAAAGGTAAATCGAGCTGGGTTGCGATTTCTTCGTAAGAAAGCTCTTTGAAATACCGCATTTCTATCAGCATCCTGTAATGGGGTTTTAATTTCTCCACTATCTCCCGCATCAGTTTTATCTTCTGTTTTTCAATGACCTTTTCCTCAGGATCAAGGGTCTGGGAGGGTAAATTGGCGGGATAATTATCTGTTTCATTCCCTTCATTATCGATACCACTGGTAAAATTCATCCGGCGGTTTTTTCGCATATAATCGATGCAATTATTTGTTGCGATTTTGAACAACCAGGTGCTGAAAGCATATTCCGGTGAATATTGATCAAGGTTTTTAAACGCTTTTCCAAAGGCTTCAATGGTAAGATCTTCGGCATCAACCGGGTTATTGGTCATCTTTAACAGCAGGAAGTAAAGTGAATCCCTGTAATTATTAAGGAGCTCGGTATAGGCCTTCCGGTCACCGCTGTTTGCCGCCTGTTGAACAAGCAGATAATCGCGCTGGGCTTTAGGTGTCAGATGTCCGGTTACTTCCATTTATTCGGTTTAGAAAATAAATTTGAAACAGAAATCCAAGTATTTAAAAGTAGGAAAAAAATTTCAAAAAATGGAATATATATCCAGATCTTTTTTTCCTGAAGCCTTACCATACATTTCCCGAAAACGAACATCTGGCAGAACAATTTCACAAAAAATATCGTCAGAACCAGTGGAACCGCATGATTGAATACAAGTAAAAGGACGAAAAACAAGTAAAAGAGGAATTGGCTGAGTGCATAGCTCCCCAGCAATACCTTGTGTTGCACCCTGTAAAAACGACCTGTCGATAAATGCCTTTTCTTCTGAAGGATCCAGTCATTGAATTTCGTTTTTGGTTCGGAAAAAGTGAAGCTTTCCGGGTCGAGGATAATCCTGGTATTCTTATTGTTTGCGACACTGTTTATGAACAAATCGTCATCTCCGGAGTCAATCCGGTAATGAGAGGTAAACCCCTTGGTTTGATAAAACAAAGATTTTCTGTATTCGATATTCCTGCCAACCCCCATGTATGGAATTCCTGCTAATGCGCAGGAGAGGTATTGAACAGCAATAATTGCCGTATCGAAACGGATGAGTTTATTCAGCAGCCCTTTTTTATGTTCGTAGGAACCATATCCAAGGACAATTTCAGCCGGATCGACGCAAAACTGTTGCATCATCGATATCCAGTTCTTCCCGGCAGGCTTGCAATCGGCATCTGTAAGCAATATAATATCATTTTTTGCAGATTTGATCCCGATGGAAAGAGGAAATTTTTTTCCTGTGAAAAAATTCAGATTTTCCTTTATCTCAATAATCTTGAGCTGCGGGTAATGTTCGGCCATCCTGGCAAGCAGAAACGAACTGTCATCATCAGAAGCATGATTCACTACCAGGACCTCATAATTCGAATAATTCTGTTCAAGGATCAGGGGAAGGTTCTCCTTCAGACGGGAGTATTCATCACGGGCGCAAATGACCACCGATACGCCTTGCTCGTTTATTTTTTCCGCTTTTTCTTTATGAATTGCGAGCCTGTAAAAGATGACCCAATAATAAAGATTCAGAAAAACGAAGGTGAGAATAAATAAAATAAAAAGTAAAAGAAAGCCATTGTTCGGGACAACAGAAAGTTCCGGCATTTAACATCATTTAAGAGAATCACCGGGCAAATTTATTTATATTAATTGAATAAAATCTACCTTTACGGTAAATTTTACAAACGCTTTACTGATCGTATAATTGGAGCATAAAGTAACAGAGTAATAAAGTAACAAAGTAACAAAGTAACAGATTAACAAAGAGAGTACCTGAATTCTGCGTTCTGGTTTATGAATTAATTCTCTGTATAGTATTTTATGAGATTCCGGATAAAAGGCCATGATAATGCATCATCTGCTCGTGCAGGAATAATTGAGACTGACCATGGAACGGTGGAAACACCTGCTTTTATGCCGGTTGGAACAGCCGGAGCAGTAAAAGGCCTCCATCTGAAGGAATTAAGGGAAGATATAAAAGCCCAGATTTTATTGGCGAATACTTATCATCTGTACCTCCGGCCGGGTGTAGATATCGTATCGGACGCCGGTGGTATCCACCGGTTCAATGGCTGGCATAAGCCCATCCTGACAGACAGTGGCGGATACCAGATCTATTCCATGACAGATATACGGAAATTCACCGAAGACGGCGTGGTCTTTCAATCTCACATTGACGGGTCGCGCCATTTCTTCACCCCCGAAAAAGTTATTGATATTCAGCGTTCGATCGGGGCAGATATCATTATGGCTTTCGATGAATGTACCCCTTATCCATGTGAATATGAGTATGCCTCTAATTCCATTGACATTACCCACCATTGGCTGAACCGTTGCCTCGAACAATTTGATAAGACGGAATGTCAGCATGGATATTCCCAGAGTTTGTTTCCGATCGTCCAGGGAAGCATTTACAAGGATTTGCGTCTGCGGTCAGCCGAATACATAACGGGATGTGATGCCCCCGGAAATGCGATCGGCGGTTTATCCGTGGGTGAACCGACTGCAGTGATGTATGAGATGACGGACCTTGTCTGCAAGACCCTTCCGGAAAACAAACCCCGTTACCTTATGGGCGTCGGAACACCGGCAAATATCCTGGAATGTATTGCCTTGGGAATCGATCTTTTCGATTGTGTGATCCCTACCCGGAACGGACGAAACGGTATGCTGTTTACACGGAACGGTATCATCAATATCAAAAATGTTAAGTGGAAAAAAGATTTTTCACCGCTCGAGGAAGAAGGCGGGGTCTTCACCGATCAGGATTATTCGAAAGCTTATCTCCGGCATCTGTTCGTCGCAAAAGAAATGCTTGCCGCGATGATCGCTACCGCTCATAACCTGGGGTTTTATATCTGGCTGATGTCGGAATCAAGAAGAAAGATCCTTAAAGGAAATTTCTCAGCCTGGAAAGCGATCATGACCCGACAACTTATGAATAAGCTCTGAAAGATGAAGATCATCGACAAATATATTATCAAACAATTCCTGGGAACGTTTTTCTTTTCCATTATCCTGCTCATTTTCATCGTGATCATCTTTGATGTTTCCGAGCATATTGATGACTTCCTGAAGCATGACGCACCTTTAAAAGCCATCATTTTCAACTATTACCTGAATTTCATCCCCCATTTCGTCAACCTGTTCAGCTACCTGTTTGTATTCATAGCAGTCATTTTCTTTACCTCCAGGATGGCTGCCAACACTGAAATCATTGCCATTCTCAGCAGCGGGATCAGTTTCCGCCGGCTGCTGTTTCCATACTTGGTCTCAGCAGCCATTCTGGGCCTGATGTCCTTTCTTCTCGGTAATTTCATCATACCCTATACGAACAGGGGCAAGCTTACCTTTGAAAGGCAATACATTAAAGATCCCAAGGCATTCAATGATATGAATATTCACAAGCAGGTCAGTCCCGGAACTTATATATATCTGGAAAATTTCAACAGAAAAACTAAAACCGGGTGGAAATTTTCGCTGGAAACATTTACGGACGACCGGGATCTTCACTATAAATTAATGGCTGACCGGGTGGAATGGGACAGTATCCGTTCGAAATGGATTCTGAACAATTATTTTATCCGGAAACTCTATGTGAATAATGAAACTATCAAAACGGGAATGAGGATGGATACGTTATTACCATTCAGGCCTTCCGATCTGAACGAAGATATTGAGGAGGTCTCCGTCATGAACTATTTTGTATTACAGGAGCATCTAAAGAAAATAGAGATGCGGGGCGATCCGGATGTGATCAAGTACAAGGTAAAGAAATACGAACGTATCGTATTCCCGTTTGCGACACTCGTACTCACACTAATTGGTGTTTCTGTGTCCAGCCGTAAAACCCGGGGTGGAGTTGGTTTCAGTCTAGGGTTCGGCCTGGCATTGACTTTTTTATATATTTTATTTATGCAGGTTTTCACGGTGTTGGCCACATTCGGAAATTTTCCGCCCCTGCTCGCTGTGTGGACCCCGAATATTATCTTCACGATTGTGGCTTTGTTTCTGGTGAGGGCGGCACCAAAATAGCCAGGGAGATTAACCATTTAGCGCGCGTCTCTGACGCGTGCTGATTATTCCCACTTAGCGCGCGCTTGTAGTGCATGCTTGAGATCTTTTTTTCCTTGTGATACTTTGTGCAAACTTTGTGATCCCTGCCGTTAGGAAGGCTTTGTGCAATCCTTTGTGCCCCTTTGTGGTTAAAATCTTTAAAGGTTATCCAGTAAGGTCTCCAAGGATTGCACGAAGGCACACTACGACTTCCACAATCCCAAATCTCCGACCATTAATAAATTAGCGGAAGACACGAATAAGAAGCAAATTGGATAATTTTTTTTGAATTATACGTATTATTTTTGTATTTTTGTACGCCTTAAGAAAAATGAAATGGATACAAAACTCACCTTAAAATTGAAAAAGAAGATTATCGAGCAAGCCAAAAAATATGCTGATGATCATGAAACAAGCTTATCCAGACTGATAGAAAACTATCTGTCAGCTATAACATCAGAATCAACTGAAAAAGAGGAGATTTCGCCATTGGTAAAATCACTTGGTGGAATCATCCGGTTACCTTCCGGTTTCAATCATAAAGAAAAATATCAAAAACACATCACTGAAAAGTATTTATGAAAAAAAAGGTCTTCGTTGATACGGATATCATTTATGATTTACTTGCATCGCGTGATCCTCACTATCAGTCAACTGCCAGGTTATTTACTTTTTCTGATGAAAGGAAGATTCAAATCTTCATTTCAGCTCTTTCTATTGCTAATATTCATTATTTTATCTCCAAACAGATATCCTCTGCTGAAGCTAAGCAGGTATTGAGGAAATTCAGACTGTTGGTTCATGTGGTCCCATTAAATGAAAAAATAATTGACCTTGCATTGAATTCTGAATTTACTGATTTTGAAGATGCCATCCAATACTTTTGTGCATTAGAAAGTGATTGTGACATCCTGTTAACCCGGAATCTCAAAGATTATAAAAAGGCGCAGATAATTGTAATGACAGCTCAGGATTTTATTAATTTATAATCGGGTCTGGCTTCATGGCCCAATTTATAATTGGCGCACGCTAAGAAAAACAGGATGATATTTCAGCTTGAATTCGTACCTTTATCCCCCAATTTTAAGTAACCAGTTATGGAAGAATATGAAAGAATCGTGGATTTAAGCAGTGAATTTGAAGCAGAATTATTGTCTGAAGTCCTGGAGGACAAAAAAATTCCTTTTGGGCTCGTTTCCTCTGCAGATTCCGCTATTGGCGGCATCTGGCAATTGGAAAACGGATGGGGATACATTGAAGCTCCCCCTAAATACAGGGACGAGATCATGTCGATCTATGAGCAAATTATAAAAAAATGATTCCAGGGTTCCTGATTTACTGCAACCAGACAAAACAATCGCTGAAAAGACCCAAAGGGATTTTCTTCTTTTCAAATATTCCGTAAACAGCGGAACCACTGCCACTCATTGAAGCATAGACGGCCCCCTGATCATATAACTGCTGTTTGATCTGCAGGATCTGTGGATGATGCAAAAATACAGAGGATTCAAAATCATTCTGAAGATGATCTCTCCATTGATGGGCAGGTAGAAATACAATATCTTTCAGCGATCTCCCGGTTTTCGAAGGCATAACCATGGAATAAGCTTCTGCCGTATTCACATGGATCGCCGGGACAACAATGAGGATGGTAAAGGTTGACAAGTCAACCCGGATAGGTTCGAAATGATCTCCTTTTCCGAAAGCAAAAACCGGCTTATTTTCGATGAAAAAGGCACAATCACTTCCCAGTTTCCGGGAGTATTCTGTAATTCCACTATTCGAAAGCCCAAGAGAGAAAAGTTGGTTCAATAGTTTTATCGTGGATGCCCCATCCGAAGAACCGCCACCAAGGCCGGCGCCTATAGGAATTACTTTATGCAGATGAATTTTTACCTGAGCCAGTTTAAAATCTTCAGTTAATAACCGGTAGGCTTTTATACAAAGGTTATCTTCCGTGTTTCCTTCGATTGATAATCCCGTGTGATTGAATTCGAATTTCCCGTCATTTGCAATGATAATTTCCAACGCATCGGATAAACCAACCGGATAGAATATTGTTTCAATATTATGAAAACCATCGTGACGTTTTTCAAGAACGTTCAGGCCGAGGTTGATCTTGCTATTTGGGAAAAGAAGCATAATTTCATCTTTAACTCCATTCCCTTTTGTTTTTGACTTAAAAGCAATTTTTTTTTCACCGCGAAGGCGCGAAGACGCAAAAATAAAAATTCATGAATTATTTCTTCGCGTCTTTGCGGTAATTTTTCCTTTTGAGCTTTCAATAAAGAGAATGAAGTATTTAATTATTATTAATCCGGCAACTTCGCCGGTCTTCCGAATGCCGGATTTATTACAAAAGAGCTATCTGTCAATGTTAATAAAAATGCCTTTAAATGGGCCTTTTTTATGGGAGTGAGCTGCACTCCCCCGGTTCGTAGATGATGCATAAGCGGGCTTATGGATGGCGACCATACAAGACCGGAGCTATAAAAGTCGATCACTTCATCGATCGTTTTGAATCTGCCGTCATGCATATAGGGCGCTGTGAAAGCCAGGTTCCTTAATGTCGGGGCTTTATAAGCTCCGATATCCATCGAATTTTTAGTCACAGAATAGTGGTCAAGGGGATCCGTAAATACCGAATCTTTCCCATTGTTATAACAGAGATTGGTAGTGAAAAGAGGGTTACCATCCCCGCCATGGCAATGAAAACAATCGCCTCCCTGCTCAGTCATAAATAAAACGTACCCGTCCAACTCCTCTGAATTAAGCTGCACTTCCCCCCGCATAAAACGGTCGAACTTTGAATTTGCAGAGATTAAAGTACGAACAAACTGTGCGATGGCTTTTCCCATGTTTTTTATGGTAATGACATCGCTGCCAAAGGCTTTCTGAAAGAGACCGGGATAACCATTCAACTGTTGAAACAATATTTTTACCCTGTTGGTATCGGCATACATCTCCTGGGGTATTGTCATAACCAACCTCACAATATCCTCCAGATTCCTGCTTTGAATATCAGGGTTCCCGGGGTAGATAGCCCCGTTCCATAGATATCCGGTAGTGTTCCAGACAAGATTGATCATCGGAAGCATGTAATGTGAGGTGGGTATGCCAGTAATACCAAACGGATGTCCCCCCTTGAATTTAGGATGATCTATCCCGCATACAAAAGAGTTTGACTGGATATGGCAGGTTGAACAACTCATCATAGAATCAGGATCGGTCCTGCCGGAAAGACGTCCGTCATAAAATAAATACCGGCCCAGTTCTATTCCTTCCTGTGTCATCGGATTATCCTTGGGAATATTTAGTAGTGAAGGAAAACGAAGAGGAATTTGAATGGCATAGGGAGTTGGAGTATATGTAGTGGTTTGATCTTCTTTCTTTTTGCAGGATGAAAGAATGGTGATCATCAAAACAAACATCATCCCTGTAAAAAATCTGCTTTTACTCATTACTTAGCTGCTAAAGTTATCCGGGCACGCGTCAGAGACGCGCGCCAGCTGTGAAAATCCCGGTCAGAACTTGATAATTGCTTATTGCCCATTCCTCATTGATCATTGCTCATTCTTCATTGCAAAAGCCTTCCTCCCATTCATGCATGCCCGGTACATTCCAAGCTGGTTTTGCATGATCCCCATCGGGTAATCCGAAAAGTTAAATGCATTCTGTGAATCGAACCATTTTTCGATGTTCATAATGAGGTTAATTCGGGTTAATTGATTGTCTTTAATTGCAAATGGAGAGAAAGATTTTATGGTAAAATAATTTTGAATATACCCAATGATTGAATCCGTGTTGGTAGAATCCCCGTTATACATCTGGCCTATTCCCAGGTGAAACATGAATGGCATCGGGTCCGTCATTGAATTGTTTTTCCATTTCAGGTTCATTTTCATGTAATGATAACCGCCTCCTAAGATTTCCGGCCAGAACATATCGCGTTCCGGCGGATCAGGAAAACGGAAGGAAATATTGTTGGCTGCATCGAGGCCGAAAATAAAACTGACAGAATCGTAAACACCGGGGGGAATCCCGTCAGTTACTTTCCATAAAAACGTGGATTTATCCTGTGCATCGATATAATGAATCCCCTTATCCGATACGATTTGGATCCACTTATCTTTTGCTCTATGAACCTGGAATCCCGAGATAAAGTATTGAAGATCATTGATCATATATTGATTCCCGGTGGATGTCCTATAAATCATCGTATCAAACAAAAGCTCATTCCCGTTATTCAAATGAGTGAATTGGAACAAGATGTTCCCATTCTTCTTAATTGTAATCTCCTCAACCGTGCCATTTTTATGACAAGAGAAAAAAACAACAGATAGAAGAATGAATGAAGCAACTTTAACAAAACTGAAAAATCTGTTCATTTCAAACCTTTTACAATAGAAAACGTCATAATAATCGTAAAATTTTAAAGTCTCCAATCGATTTCTGCCTGTCCGGCGCTTTTCAGTATTTCGTTGACTTTCGAGAAATGCCTGCAACCAAAAAAACCCTTATTGGCAGAAAACGGTGAAGGATGTGCAGCCGTCAGGATAATATGCTTCGATGAATCGACAAGGTTTCTCTTTGCAATTGCAAAGTTACCCCAAAGAATAAATATCAAACCGCTGTGCAATTCGGAAAGCTTGGTGATCACGGCATCCGTGAATATTTCCCATCCTTTGTTCTGGTGTGAGCCTGCCTGGTTTTCCCTTACCGTTAATGTAGCGTTGAGTAACAGAACTCCCTGGTCGGCCCATTTTTCCAGGTTGCCATGAGCAGGTTGAGGTATTCCTGTATCTGTTTCTAATTCGATAAAAATATTTACCAATGAGGGAGGCTTTGGAATTCCATCCGGGACCGAGAAGCAAAGTCCGTGAGCCTGACCAGAACCATGATAAGGATCCTGACCGATAAGGACAACTTTTACATTTTGAAAAGGCGTACGATTGAATGCATTAAATATCAGTGGGCCAGGTGGAAAGACCCTGAATTTTTTCTTTTCCCCCAATAAAAATTGCTTCAGTTCCGCGAAATAGGGTTTGTCGAACTCATCTTCCAATATTTCCTTCCAACTTTCTTCTATTACGGGATTGATTTTTTCCATATAATTCATCAATTCTGTTAAAGTTTATAACTTTTGCACAATAATTTTCAAAAAAGCTTGTTGTTAATCATGAAATTCCTTTACTTTGTATTTGATATTCAGATATTCCAATATTTATAAGTCGTCATGAGAAAAATCTTGTTAGCTTTCACAGTTGTCATCCTCTTCGGAATTCTCCTAATTTCGTGCAAATCAAGTGAACGATGCGCTGCATACGGAGAGAAACAAAGATATCAAATAGAGCGTCACTGATAAGATTTAATTAAGATTTTCTTTTCAAAAAATTAAAGGGAAGGGTATCTTCCCTTTTTTTATTTCTTTTGTACCTTTGTTACCCGAACCTGATTTCCTGTTGTAATGCATAAATTGTATAACCTTCTTGGTATTATTTTATTGGTTTCGGCAGGGTTGATCTCCTATGCTCAGAATGAGAATAACATTGATACGACAAACGACAATGTTCTTTTTGAACGGCAATGGACCCTGGGTCTTCACCTGAATACAAACGGCTGGGGTTTAAAGTTCCGGAAAGGGAAGAACCTTTCCTTTCTTACCCAGAGGATATGGGAGATTGAATTCTCAACATATAAAGCATTGAAAGAGATCAAAATCACAAATCTGTACTATTCCGATTCAAAAAGCTATGTTTACGGAAAACTGAATTATGTATATTTTCTCAGGGGGGGTATGGGAATCCAGCATATCATGAACAGAAAACCTTACTGGGGCGGAATTCAATTGAGTTACCTTTATTATGGCGGGATCACCATAGGACTGGCAAAGCCGGTCTATCTGTATATTGTTTCAGATAATACCCGCATAGAACGCCGATATGACCCTGCAACAGATTTTCCTGAAACCATTTATGGAAGAGGCCCATTCCTCGACGGAATCATCTATACAAAATTTTACCCTGGAATCTATGCAAGAGGTGGTCTGGAATTTGAATTCGGCACTCTGAATAAACGGATCCAATCCCTTGAAATAGGTGGTGTCCTTGATTATGAACCTGTCGGCATTCCCCTAATGGCCTATAACCCGCCACAAAATTTCTTTCTCACGCTATACCTGAGTGTCAGTATGGGGAAAAGATATAACAAGTAGGTCTCGTTATTCCATTTCAAATGATAATTTCGTAATGGTGATCGGCAACTGGTGATCGGTGACTGTTAACTGCTGACTGGGAACTAAAAAAGAAATTCTATCTGATGATGGTCAAACTCCTGGATTTGCAATTCCTTGTTTTGAACCAATAACCTGCCATTTTCTGTGACCCCTGCTATTTTTCCTTCCATTACCTGATCTCTTGTCAAATAATTACGCCAACTGTCATATCCCAGGAGGTTTTTACAATAATCGTCCTGTAAATTTTTAAAATCGGCATTTTGCAGCTGCCGGTATCGGAACTCAACCAATTGGCAAAGCCTGATAAGGGCTGATCTTAATTCAATATCGTCTTGTATAAGCAGTTTAAGTGAAACCGGGTTTGGAATCAGTTGGGAGTATTCAGTTTGATTGATATTCAATCCGATACCTATGATAGATGTTTCGAATATCATCCCGGAAATGATATTGTTTATCAACATACCCCCAAGCTTATAGTTACTGGCATAAATGTCGTTTGGCCATTTAAGAGATATTTTTTTGTTTGAAATAAATGAACCGGCAAAATCAAGCACACCCAATGCAACTGCCTCATTAAGAAAAAACTGCTTCTCAGGTGGTAAGAAATCGGGATGCAGGATCAGTGTAAATGTCAGATTCTTTCCAGGTTCGCTTTCCCATGTTTTATTTCCCTGTCCTTTTCCTGCATATTGTTCCAGGGCCCAGATGACGGTACCCTCCGGAATGTCCTGAGATTTCAACAAGTCAATAGCATATTCATTTGTAGAATTAACTTTTGAAAGCTCAATAATATATAGCGGAAAGGTGTTCAATATAGATCTTATTCACCGCAGAGGCGCAGAGGCGCAAAGAAAATTTATTAATTCTTCATTCTCTGCGTCTCCGCGTCTTTGCGGTTTTAAAAAAATATTTACTAATAAATCTACCCCTAGCTGAAGGAAGGAGAACGTTCATTCAAAAGTAATAATTTTTAAAATAATCCATTGCAAAGGTATTACCTTTTTATTTTTCTCCGATTAATGAGAAAAAATATGGAGAGTTATATAAACCGGTTAACCATTAAAAATTGGGCGGAGGATGACAGGCCAAGAGAGAAACTTCTTCTGAAAGGGAAAAATGCATTGAGTGATGCTGAACTCCTGGCGATCCTGCTGGGCTCGGGCAATATAAATGAAACGGCTGTCGATCTGGCAAAGAAAGTTCTTGGAGATGTAAAAGAAAACCTCATTGAATTGTCAAAACTGGGTGTCAGGGAATTGGAGAAATTCAAAGGGATCGGAAAAGCCAAGGCGGTGGTTATTATTGCCGCCATGGAACTGGGTAAACGCAGAAATGAAGCAGTAGTGATCGCCAAAGAAAAAATTACGAACAGCAAAGATGCTTATGAAATTTTCCGTAGTACGATGGGAGACCAACCTTATGAAGAATTCTGGATCATCTTGTTAAACAAAGCCAATAAAGTCATCCGGAAATGCAGTATCAGCGAAGGAGGTATTTCAGGAACTGTGGTAGATCCAAAGAAAATATTTAAGATCGTCCTTGATCATCATGCTTCATCTATTATTCTTGGTCATAATCACCCGTCAGGAAATGTGCAACCCAGCGAAGCCGATCATAAAATTACCTCCAAGCTGAAAGATGCGGGGATGATGCTGGATGTAGCAGTGCTGGATCACCTGATCATCGGGGATGACAAGTATTTCAGCTTTGCTGATGAGGGGGTCCTTTAGAATTATACGGAATTACTCCAAACCGGAATCCTTTTTCCAAAAGCAGATCGATGAATCGCGGAAGGGCAAAAAGAACTTTTTCCTTTGCTTTCAGACTGTCGTGAAACACTATGATAGAACCGCTTGTTGTATACTTCATTACATTATCAAAGCATTGATCCGGAGTGACCTCCGGTTTGTAGTCACGACTGAGGACGGACCATAGGATGAATTGGAAATGTTTTCTTAAAATATAATATTGGCTGATGGAAAATCTTCCATATGGCGGGCGAAATAACGAGGTAGTAAAATATTCATTACAGCGCATTACATTTTCGACATATTGTCCGGTTGGTGTTTTCCAGCCATTCATGTGAGTAAATGAATGATTCCCTATGGAATGCCCTTGTGTTAAGATCCCCTGAAACAGTTCAGGGTATTTTTTCACATTTTCACCCAGGCAAAAGAAGGTCGCTTTTGTTGATCGTTTCTCAAGTATTTTCAATACTTCCGGCGTGACTTCAGGAACAGGACCATCATCAAAGGTCAGAAAAATAGTTTGTTCCGGGTTGGGTATCTTACAGGTAAGATATCTTTTATTAAAGAACCGGAAAAAGAAAGGTTGTCTGATCCCGGCATTCATCGGCGTGGCTGATATACTTTTGTCATATATAACTGATAATACTTCTCGAGGCTTGCCTCTGATTTTTGAGCCAGCATTTCCCGGTTATTGTTCTTGGTTACCACCGACAAACGCTGCATTGTCATGATGTCTTGCTGCAGATCCAGGTCACTGTCTTTTAAATCATCATCAGGAAATGAGAAGAGCCAGGCAAGATCATCGTTGATCAAAGTATATACGCTTTCCGCGATCTGGTCTCCTTTCTTCGTCTCCTCTATCTTATAATATCCTTCGGCGATAGGAATTACGAAGAAATTCATAGGAATGGAATTCCCGGGCATTACTTCCATGCAACGATCCAGGACACGCCGGGCAGAATCTTTTTTCCCTTCAAGGATGAGGCAATTGGCAAGTCGCCCGAAAGCATTCCTTAAATTCATTGCGATCCGCAAATTATTCTCATCCATATATACTTTCGGATCCCGCATGTTACCAAATGTAAATTTATTCATCATATTATCATACATGATATCAGAATTTATTTCTCCCGGCTGTTCGTCATGGGATTTGGCAAGGACCGGGAGTACCCGGAATGCAACACCTTCAAGGTGGAAATATTTATCAAGACCGATATACGATTCAGGGCCCATGGTCATTGCGAAATATACCGGTCGTTTCCAATGGTTCGTTGCAAGAAGGTCAAGGATCATCAGGTTGTTTTTCTCGATAACCTGGCGCTTTAATTCCCAACGTATTGTATCAAGGCGATTGAAATATTTTTCAGGGATCAGCTTGTTCTCTTTAATTTGCCTGGGATCATAAGTAACCATAAATTTCTTCGTTGGAAAGAAATCAACTGTTCCGATTTGGTCTGTGTTGAACTTCAGCTTACTTTCATCATTGGTGATGACATTAAAAAGATCATGTAAATCGATATAATAATTTTTCAACTTCTCATTTTCAATGACATAAGTGACGTCATGATTTCCCTGAATGTACTTATCCCTGGTCAGTGAAAACGGAACGGGATCAGAATTATAAGCTTTCCTTTTTGCCTGGTCAATGTACCAATCCATGTTTAACAGGCTAAGGTTCACGACACGCACATCCGTTCGGATTCCCTCTACTTCCTGTGCATACCAGAGAGGAAAAGTATCATTGTCGCCATTGGTGAAAAGAATGGCATCCGGCGCACATGAATTCAGGTAATCTGTTGCAGTTGCCAGGCCGGTATATCTTCCCGAACGATCATGATCATCCCATCCCTGTTGTCCCATGATTCCAGGCACAAGGATCAGTGTAAACAGCGTTACAATTATTGCGGAAAGCTTCTGATCAAGTTTTTTACCTAACACTTCCGAAAGGGCCATTACACCCATCCCAATCCAAATGGCAAAAGCATAGCATGATCCGGCATAAGCATAATCACGTTCTCTCGGTTGAGGTGCATATTGGTTGAGATACAGCACAATGGCCATTCCTGTCATAAAAAACAAAAGGAAAATAACGAGGGTGCTTTTTTTATCTTTTCTAATATTATAGATAAACCCAATGATGCCAAGGATCAGAGGGAAAAAATAAAAGTTATTATCCGCTTTATTTTTTCGCATTTCCGGTAATTTTTGCTCACCCAATCGCCATTTATCGATAAAGGGAATTCCACTTTTCCAGTTTCCGTTCAGCTTATCCCCCATTCCCTGGTTATCATTTTGTTTTCCGGTGAAATTCCACATAAAGTATCGGAAATACATATGTATGACCTGGTAATTCCAGAAAAACCGCAGATTTTCACCGAATGTCGGTTTATTTTTTGTCTCCTGCTGGTCGCCGTTTTGCACGGTAACAGGAATTCCTTTAACCTTCGCCCATTTCTTATATCCTTCCGCATGTTTCGGGTCTTTATCTTCCCACATCCTGGGGAAAATTGTAGTAAACCGCGGGTCATATACAGGAATGGTTTTTTCTCTTTTATCTGTAATAACATATTTCCCGGCCTTATCATTTTTTGTATAGACCGGGGAACCATTTTTTCTGTCAATTACCGGTGCATTATAATAGGGGCCGGTGATAAGAGGCCAGTCGCCATATTGTTCACGTCCCAGGTAGGCCAGCAGACCCATGGCATTTTCCGGGTTGTTCTCATCGAGCGGGGTTTTGGCATTGCTTCTTACGACAAGCATCAGGAAGGAGGTATAGCCTATAATAAGGAAGGTAAAAGAAATAATAATCGTGTTGAGAACTGTCCTGCCTTGTTTTTTCGTATAGATCAAACTCCATGTGATCAGGCCGATCAGCAGAACAAAATAAATTATTGTTCCGGAATTGAAAGGTAACCCGATAGAATTGATAAAAAACAATTCAAACAATCCGGCCAGCTTTATGATCCAGGGAATAATCACATACATCACAACCGCCAGTAAGGCAATGGAGATAACCAGCGTAAGAAGAACGCCTTTTCTGTCCGGATTGGGATGTTTTTTAAAATAATAAACGAAAGTTATGGCCGGTATTGCAAGTAAGTTCAATAAGTGGACACCTATAGAAAGCCCCATAAGATAGGCTATGAGGATGAGCCAACGATATGCATGTTTTTCATCTGCATGTTCTTCCCATTTGAAGATCGCCCAGAACACAACCGCGGTGAAAAACGATGACATCGCATAAACTTCACCTTCTACAGCAGAGAACCAAAATGAATCGGTGAATGTGTAAGCTAAGGAACCCACCAGGCCTGCTCCCATGATAGTATAAATCGTTCCTGTGGTCATCTCATCTCTGGTTTTCAATGCAATCTTTTTGGCTATCATTGTTATAGTCCAGAAAAGGAACATGATCGTCAGCCCGCTGCAAAGAGCAGACATCGTATTTACCATTCTCGCAACATGAGTGACGTCTCCTAACGCAAACAAAGTGAAAAAACGCCCCAGCATCTGGAACAACGGCGCTCCCGGTGGGTGGCCGACTTCCAGCTTAAAGGCTGTTGCAATATACTCGCCGCAATCCCAGAAACTCATGGTGGGTTCTGAAGTAAGAATGAAGACAATGGAAGCCGCAAAGAAGATGAACCATCCGAGGATAGTATTGATCTTGTTGTAATTTTTCATGGAATTCACGGTTGACAGAAGGGCAAAGATATTAAAAAATTAGTACTTTTGAGGCCATTAACAAATCGATCTCCACACATGAAAAGACTCGTATTATTGCGGCATGGCGAAAGCGCCTGGAACAAAGAGAACCGTTTCACAGGATGGACGGATATCGATCTTTCGGAAAGAGGTATACGTGAAGCCACTGATGCAGGAAAAACCCTGAAGAAGGAGGGTTTTCATTTTAAAATCGCCTATACATCCTATCTTACCAGGGCCATAAGAACCTTATGGCTTTCCCTGGAACAAATGGACCTGATTTGGATCCCTGTATTTAAAACCTGGCGATTAAATGAAAAACATTACGGGAGTCTGCAGGGGCTGAATAAGTCGGAAATGGCGGAAAAATATGGCGATCAGCAGGTCCTGATCTGGAGAAGGAGCTATGATATTCCTCCTCCGCCTTTGGAGGAAAATGATCCGCGTCATTCACGGTTCGACCTCCGTTATCAGGATCTTAAACCATCGGAAATTCCTTCAACGGAATCCCTCAAAGAGACGGTCGAAAGGATCGTCCCTTACTGGAAGAGTGAAATGTCGGGAAAGCTTCGTGAACACGGGGAAGTGCTGGTTGCTGCCCATGGCAACAGCCTGAGAGGTATAGTCAAATATCTGAAGAGCATACCTGATAAGGATATCGTGGAACTGAATCTGCCAACAGGAATTCCTTATGTTTTTGAGTTTGATGATGACCTTAACCTGAAAAAAGATTATTTCATCGGAGATCCTGAATTGATTAAAAAACTCATGGAAGAGGTTGCTAACCAGGGGAAAAGAAAGTAATCTTCCTTTTTATGAAAAAGCAATGGGTCATCCCTGATATCCATGGTTGTATAAAGACGCTTCAGGCGCTGGTCGAAGTACTTATCCAGCCTTCCCGCCAGGATGAGCTTTATTTTCTTGGAGATTACATTGACCGGGGACCCGGTTCGAAGGAGGTGATCGATTATATTCGCACCCTGCAAAAAGATGAATATACGATTACGGTTTTGAAAGGGAATCATGAAGAGATCTTCCTGGAGTTGTACGAGAGTGAAATGAGGTCAGGAAACCTGTTTCTTCACCATTTTCTTAACCGTAAACGGATGGCCTGGTTTTCATTCGGGGGACAAGCTACGCTAAAAAGCTTTGGAACAAGGAATCTTAAAGAAATCCCTTCCGAATACATTGAATGGCTTAAAACTCTTGAATATTATGTCATTCTGGATAATTTCATTCTTGTTCATGCAGGATTAAATTTCAAAATTGCTGATCCGTTCGAAGATAAACGTTCCATGCTTTGGGTCAGGGACTATGAGATCAAACCTGAAAAAATCGGAAACCGGAGAATTATCCACGGACATGTACCGGTAAATCTTGAGCTTATCAACCTGGCCGTTCATAATTCATTCTATAAATTCATTGATCTCGATAACGGGCCATATATGGAAGGGAAAGATGGTTTCGGGAACCTGGTTGCGCTGGAGGTTAATTCGATGGAGATGATTATTCAGAATAATCTGGATTCGTGAATTAGTCCGGACGGGCGAACGAAGACGTGACGCGTAACGCGAAACGCGTGATGCGGAGAAAAAAATGATTACGAATTACGATAACCGACAGCTTGCACGCGTCTGCCTTTGGCAGATAAATTGCCGAACGCGTGCGTAGTTACCTCGAACTCATTAAACAATTTCTCACAATTGGCGCGCGTCTCTGACGCGTGACTTATCTCGCGCGCGTTTCCGAACGCGTGCGTAATTACCTCGAACTCATTAAACAATTTCTCACAATTGGCGCGCGTCTCTGACGCGTGACTTATCTCGCGCGCGTTTCCGAACGCGTGCGTAATTACCTCGAACTCATTAAACAATTTCTCTTCGCCTCTGTTGTGAAAAGAAGATTACTATTGACTATCCGAAATTTTCCGGATCGCATTTTTCAGCGTTTCCTCGATGGGCAGGTAATTATAATGGCTCCAGAAGGTTTCATCCGGTTGGCCGATGATCTGATCCCAGCGCCGGTTTCTGCCGACGGATTTGTCCCCGTTAAAACTTTTTATCTTTTCCGGATCACAACTCACATCCGTCACCACGACCTCATCTTTATATCCGTATTTCAGCATTTGTCCTGTACCGGGATGGTTATAGGTCATCCAGTATTCATTGCGGATCGTATTCAAAAACCATTTTCCATTACGAGTTGAATAGGTAACCTCAGTTTGTCCCAGGGGGATTTCCTGGATCCACCCGGGCATATTTCGTATGGTATAGGTTCGCATGTACTTTGTTTTTCTGTTATAATGATCAAAATTCTTCAGGCTTGGTTTAAGGATGACTTTCTCAACCGCAAACTCCCCGGCATCAATGAATAGTTCTCCCTGCCAAAGTGATTCCCTGATCTTATCTTTTTGGTCAAACCGGATATGATAGATCTTTTTCCCTTGCTGGCCGATTATTTCTTCCATGTGGAAATCATATTTCTTAAATTCTTTTTCATCAAATACGGTTCCGGGGTAAAATTCAACAATATCCCGGGTAAAATAGCAGCTCAGACAATAGGCATTTTTACCCACCTCATCCAATGAGTTAACCAGAATAGTATCGGAGATAACCCGCGCTTTTACGAGTTCAGGCAGATTGGATTTCCTGTATTTTTCAGGCAGCGCCTTTTGCTTGTACAGATAATAACCGTCTTTTTCATCATTGATCACAGCTTCGGCAAATTCGACCAGTTTATTATTGATCATTTTCTGAACCCGTATAAATGCGGTCAGGATCATAGGCCCTGAACCATAATTGTCCGGAATATTTGCTACTGCTCTTCTTATAACTTCCTGCGCGGTCAAGCCAATGATCTCAATCTCAGACAATGATAAGACTACCGGATTTAGTCGTATGGAATTCTGATCATTCAACATTTCAGAGATTTTTCCTTTAAAGGATTCATACCCCAGGTAATAAACAACCAATGAATCTTTCAAATGTTCATTTGGTATATTGATCTCAAAATAGCCGTCGGTATTGGAGGCAATGCCGATTGTTGAATTACTGACAGAAATCTGTGCAAAGGGCAGAACTATGTTCGTTGAATTATCGGATATTGTGCCTTTGATCATATAAAATTCCTGACAGAGGGATGGAAAGTCCATTAAAGTAAAAAACAAAGCGAAGAAAAATATGACCTTTCTCATTGATTGTGTGATAAGGCACGCGTCAGAGACGCGCGCCAGCATGCTAATTGGTAAAATTAATTATTTTTACATTGACTGCAATGATCATATACACGCTTATGGCGCGCGTCTCCGACGCGTGCACGGTTTACCAAATAAACCCACTTTGGCGCGCGTCTCCGACGCGTGCACGGTTTAACCAAATAAACCCACTTTGGCGCGCGTCTCCGACGCGTGCACGGTTTAACCAAATAAACCCACTTTGGCGCGCGTCTCCGACGCGTGCCTGGCTTTAAGTTTGGGAATTTCAGAAGGATAAAATTACTTTTTATTTAACCACAATGGTCACAATGATTGCACAATGGTCACAAAGAAAATCTCTGCATAGCATGAGTGTATGGCGCGCGTCTCCGACGCGTGCCTGGCTTTAAACAAAAATATTTTCCCGAAAACAGTATCACCTTTTCAAAAATTCCTGATTAATGTAAAATCAAGATTTCAAACCATGTCTGAAAAATACAAAATCAGGGAAAATGATAAAGCCTATTTTGTGACATTAACAATTGTTGATTGGATAGATATTTTCACCAGGAAAGTTTACAAAATAAAAATCGTCGAATCATTAAAGTATTGCCAAATGCATAAAGGATTAGAAATATATGCATGGTGCCTTATGAGTAACCATCTTCATATGATTGGAAGGGCAGGGAATACTATTACTTTACCGGAAATATTACGCGATTTTAAAAAATTTACTGCCCGGGTTATTCTTCAGGAGATCCTGGATAATCCTGAAAGTCGCAAAGATTGGATACTTTTAAGATTTGCAGATAAAGGTAAATCCTTAAGGAGAGTAGAAAAATATAAATTTTGGCAGGACGGAAATCATCCTGAACTAATTTCCTGTCCAAAAATTTTCTATCAAAAGCTTAAATATATTCACCAGAATCCGGTAAAAGAAATGATTGTTGAAAATCCTGAAGATTATTTTTTAAGTTCTGCAAGGAACTATGCTGGGTTAAGCAATATTTTGCCTGTGATACTTGAAACGCCTGAGCTGAATTCATATTAAGTCTATTGCTCATGGGTTAGGCACGCGTCAGAGACGCGCGCCATATTGCGGTGTGGCATGCGTCATGGGCACGCGTCAGAGACGCGCGCCAATTGTGATCAGGCACGCGTCGGAGACGCGCGCCATACACGCGCGCCATACACGCGCGCCATATTAAGTCTTTACAACCTGGCACCTCAAAAAAGAAATGACCAATTTGAACTTTCATGAATTACCTTAACTTTGTTTTATCATTCAAATTGAGGTTTCATGAGTCATCCTGAAATTTTTGATTTCCGGCTCAGGGCAGATTATGCGAATTTCGAGAGCATCCGAAGGTTTATTTCCGGAACATTAAACGAATCCGCCATTGGCTCATTAGCCCATAATCTTTCCCCTGAACTTGAATATTGTACAAGTGATAACGGCCCTTTCATACCAATTCCCATAACATACGCTGATGTCAGGATGCTGACGCGGGATTCAACAAAAAAATCGATCCAGTACCTTAAACTCCTTATCCTGGCATCGCGGGGTGACCAAAAAGCAACCGCACGAATTTCTAAGTTGAAGGATGCATACCGGAAGGAAATGGCAAAATTAATTTCCGGTATCGAATTTACCGAGAATAATAATATTATTCCTTGTACCACACAGGTTAAATATGATGATGTCCTGTTAAGCCAGAAAGGGAAAATGCTGCTTGATCTTTACCAGAAAGGCTATCCCGTTCCTGATTTCTGCGTAATGACTTCTCATTCCTATCACCTCCCTGAAGAAGAACGCGAGGAAAATATCACAGCCGCCATATCAAATCTTGAAAAGATGACCGGGTCCAAACTGGGGTCGGAAATAAATCCTCTCATTTTCGCCATGCGGTGCGCTACACCACAATATATCCCTGGGTTGATGCCTACTTACCTGAATGTCGGCGTCACAAAAAATGTTTATAAATCGCTGTTAAGAGATTATGGAAGAGACGTTGCTGATAAGATTTATCTCAATAATCTGAAAACGATCAACAATATCCTCTTTTCCGAGAAGAAATTAGGACGCGGGAGAAGAATTGATTTCAAGGGCGAACCGGAAATTGAAGCAAAAATCTATTATTTATACAGGAAAATTGATGAGGTTGATCAACGGATCCTTTGGGATACGCAATACCAGGCCAGCAAGTTCATGAAAAAAGCGCATGATTTTTTTATTCAGAACCAGGATCTGATCTATACTTTCCAGCGTGGACAACCGATGTATCCTTCACTTATCCTGCAAAAGATGGTTTGGACCGTCAGGGATAAAAATTCTTATCCGGGCGTTTTATACAGCAGGCATCCCCGCACCGGTCTGGGTATGCAAATCGAAAGTGTCAGGGAAATTTTCGGAGAAGATATCATGACAGGAACCGTACATGCCGAACAAAAGGAATATTTTGACCGGACAGAGATAAAAGAAGAATTCCCCGCTGTTTATCATTTCACTCCCGTTCTTCCGATCTTTGAAGATATGCTGAAATCCCCTGCTACGATAGAATTTGCTGTTGAATCATGGCAAGGCACCTCTTTTTTTGCAATACTCCAGCTCAATCCTTCGGAATTGACAGGAAGGGCCACGCTGCTTTCGGCTATCGATCTTTACCAGAAAAAGATCATTTCAAAATACCGGGTAATACAACTGATACGACCTTATCATTTGCGACAGATCTTTTCTGAACGAATTGATGATGAATCTTTGAGAGTGCTTCCATATTTTGGTTCCGGAATATCTGTCCTTCCCAGGTCCGCTGTTTCGACAAAGATCTATTTTTCCATGGCTAAAGCGCTGGAAGCGAAGAAAAGAGGTGAGAAAGTTTGTCTTTGCAAGGAGAACTTCATTCCTTCGGAAACGATCTTTATGGCAGAGCTGGATGTGATTATGAGCATGAATCCATTGGCGATTCATGTTGTGACAGCATGTCTCGGGTATGGGATCCCGGCTTTCATTGATCTTAAAAACCAGCACATGCAGCTCAAGGGAAATACCCTGGTAAATGAATATAATATGATCATACAGGAAGGTGACTGGATCACCGTTTCCAGCAGACGGCAATCGATTTATCTTGGGAAAGCCCAGTTTCAACCTGCGCGGTTCCTGAAATACCTGGAAGGTCATAAGCTTGAAATGGAACCCAAAGAAGAACGGGTTTTTATCAATATGGCCCGTGCTTATAAGGAATACCAGGTAATTGTCAACGATATCCCGACTGAAGAGACAATAACCCTGCCCGATCTTATCAAATTAATCCGGAACGATTATGATAACCAGCCTAAAAAGGCAATGGATTATGTGAATGCCTGGTTTGACTTGCACACAGATTATTATTTCAATGAGATCCTGAAAAGCGGACTCGGATCCCATATGGACCAGCATAAGATCTATAATTTCCTGACCACCGACCGGAAAGTCAGGTTCTTCAAGAACATGATCAGAATTTGTCTTAAAACAGGTAAAAAGGGGTTCAATGCAGGTTCATTCATGTTGGGAAGATTCCTGGGCCAGCCACATCCGGTCTCTTTCTGGAAAGAATTTGAACCGGTCGAGATCGTCTTTCTGCTAAATGAATATATTCTCTTTGAAAAATATATGCAGATCCTCACTGAATTCGGAGAACGCCATCTCACAAGGACCAAAAATAAAATTCTTACTGAGGAACTGGAAAAGATTCCATTGTACTATATGGATCCTTCCACTTTTATGACCCTGAAAATGTATATAAAGAGCTGGAAAAAGATCGAAAAACAGATCCTGCCCGAACATGATCCTGATATCTGGCAACTGGTTACGATTCTCCAGAAACCTTACGGTAATTTCTATAATTATGCAGCGCCATGGTCAATGGAAAAACTTACCTCGTTATGTGTCCAGGAGAATTTGCCGATTCCGGGGAAAGATTCGATTTAGCCTCACCCCCTGGGGGTTGACTTAAAAGTAATGAGAATAATAATTTTCCCTTCATAGTGTACTTTGTGCCTTCTTAGTGTTCATTGTGGTTCAGTGTTTTATTAACCACAATGGGCACAATGTCTTGCACAAAGATCACAAAGACTTTTTAGACAGCCCCTACACTAAACATGTCAATTGTTCAGCTTGATGATGCTCAATTTTTTAATATCTTCCAGAATGTCTTTATTAGTAACATCGATCCGGAATCCTCTTCCTTCTCCATATACTTTTGCATTCTTAATGATCGATTTTATTTCTTCGGAAATTGTACTGTTCAATGCTTCTTTAGTAGCTTTTTCACCATAAACCAGTCCAACTTTAAAAAATCCTGAACAGGGGATCAGGTAAACGATAACACGTTTTTTATATCTCAGACGAAATCCCCAGCCAGAATTCTTCCCGGAATGATTCCATTCTTCGGAAACATCGGAATATTGTTTTTGAACGAACTCCTTTATTTCGTTCCAAAGTTCATATTTATCACCCAATGCACGGGAAAGATCGTCATTGCCGGGGACTGAAGAATTATCTTCAAAGATGCTCAGGGCCATAATATTATTGTCGATTCAAATTTATAAAAATATTCAATTATAAGATATGAGAGTGAAACATGAATTATGAGATTTCGGGATCTTGCCTGTTTTAATACGGCATTATTGAATTTAAATATTGATTACCTTTGTCCTAAAGGAGCAAGCATGTCACCGACAATATTACTCGTTGGTAAATTCCGGTTCTTCTTCAATAGTCGGGAAGAGACACGCAGGCATGTTCACATAATGACTTCAGATGGTACGGCAAAAATTTGGCTTGAACCCGCAATTGTTCTGGCTGAGGTGTATAACATGTCGTCTGGTGAATTGACTGAAATAATTAAAATTGTGGAGGAAAATAAAGATGGATTCATCGAGAGGTGGAATCAGCACTTCAGCATGTAATGTTACCGGGATTAATGACCTTGGATTATGGGTCCTGGTGATTGATAAAGAATATTTTATCCCATTTTCAGATTATCCCGGGTTTAAAGATTCTTCCGTGAATCAAATTTTAAATATCAGATTTCATCCTCCTTCGCAATTACATTGGAAAGAAATTGATATAGACATCGAGCTGGATGCGCTTTCCCAGCCATCATCTTTCTCCTTGATTTTCAAATAAAATATTCCATTATGCACTGTCAATGAGTGCTTGTGATCTATGTGGGATCAACTTTTTCTAAAGACAATAACCACAATGACACTATGCTTTACACAAAGGACACAAGGAAGATATCTTTGTGTCCCTTGTCATTTCATAGTGTTCATTGTGGTTATGCTTTTTTATTATGAAAGATGAGGTTGAAATTTGAATTATAAGTTACAAGGAACTTGTTTTGGTAATTCTGAATTACTGCATTCCTGCATTCCTGCATTCCTTTAATAAATCCGATAATTGTATTAATAAAAAAATTATTGAATTACTTCGCCTGATTTCATTATATATTTCTTATCTTTGTTGTTAGGGTGAAAATCTAATAATCAGAAACTCTTCTTTCCGGATGTGTGCTTGTACAATTACACAAAATATCCCCCCCCCGACCAAGTGTAAAATGGTAAAGTGTAAAATCGTAAAATCATTTTGCACTTTGCAATTTGCATTTTACATTTTGACTTGTACTATTTTTTATTGGTTTCTATTCTCCCAACAGGCCTTCTCAGAAGGCACTAAAACCAAAGGCTTTTTAAAGTCTACCTCAGCCTTCATCGAAAACAAAGGCCAGATCATTGATCAGAAGAACAATCCCAATCCGGGGGTTTTGTATTTGCTGAATACACCGGGGTTTAATGTACAGTTACGTAGGGATGGATTTAGCTATGATGTTTATTCAGTTGAATATAAACCTAATCCACATCCTTTAATTTCAACAAATCACAATTCTGTGAATACTAAACATCATTCTGATTCACTATTTAAGGAATATCAATTCCACAGGATAGATATCACTCTTGAAGGAACCAACCCCGAATGCCAAATAATCCCATCAAACCCGTTGACAGAGTACTTCAATTATTTCACAGCTTCTGCCCATCCTGAAGGGATCAGAAATGTAAGACAATACAGCAAAATCATTTACAAAAACATCTACCCGGATATTGATCTTGAATTTTTTACAAATGAAGAACATGGATATAAATACAATTTTGTTATCCGTCCGGGAGGCAATATCAATGATATACGATTGACGATCGCCGGTCCCGACTATATTTCTTTAATGCAGGGCACCCTAAAATTCGGGACTGTATTTGGTGATGTTGAAGAATTGATCCCGGAAAGCTATTATTTAGTGAATGATTCCAAAATTGATATCAAAGCACACTTCCGAAAGACGAATAGTGAAGTTTATGGCTTTTCAGTTGATAGAACTATTCCGGAAAATTCAGTTTTGATTATTGATCCCACATCAATAAGGCTTTGGGGAACTTATTACGGCGGACTTAATTCGGATTATGCGACAAGCTCAACGGTTGATCAGAAGGGAAACGTTTTTTTATGCGGTGTTACGCAATCAACAGATAATATTGCAACTGACAGCGCATATCAATCTACCAAAATCGGACTTGGAGATAAAGGATTCCTGGTAAAATTCAATTCTGACGGCGTCAGGCAATGGGGAACCTATTTTTGTGGTGATATTCTCGGGGGTGAGAGGGTTGAAGCTTGCGTAGCAGATCTCAACGGGAATATATATATCGATGGAATTACTACCTCGGATTCAGGAATTGCAACCCCCGGAGCTTTTCAGACTATATACACAGGTACACCGTGGAATGCTTTTCTCGCGAAATTCAATACAAATGGTGAACTGCTTTGGTCAACATATTACGGGGGAAATGGTGATGCTGAAATAGGTGGAACATGGGGAGCGTCTCCCGGTGCGTTAGCGGCAGACAGATCCGGGAATACTTTTATAGCAGGCAAGACAACTGCAGATTCAGGTATTGCAACTCCCGGCACATATGAGTCAAATTATTGTACGGATTGCGGCGCTGCTGGATTTATTGCCAAATTTGACAGTAATGGAGTACGACAATGGGGAACATATTATTATGGGGTCGGGGATTTTGCTACCCTCTTTACAAGGTGCACTACAGATAGTGCAGGGAACCTATATGTAATAGGACAAACTAATGATACCGTAGGCATTGCAAGTCCATCTGCATATCAGCAAAATTATGGAGGTGGCCAAGGCGATGCTTTCGTAGCAGCTTTTAACCCTTCAGGGCAGCGTTTATGGGCAACTTATTACGGAGGATCATTGTGGGACGAAGGGGATGATATTTCAAGCGATCAAAATGGATATATCTACATTGCAGGGACTACGAAATCTACCACCGGTATTGCCAGTCCCGGCTGTTTTCAGCAATCCTATGGTGGTGGTCCCTATGACGGGTTTATTGCTAAATTCAGCAATTCAGGACAAAGGATATGGGGCACATACTATGGCGGGTCACAATCGGATTATATGACAGCCATTGCATCTGATCTTCATGGAAAAATATTCTTTTGTGGATCGACAAATTCACCCACTGGGATTTCCACTCTTAATTCATACCAACCTTCTTTGGCCGGCAATTATGATTCGTACTTTGTAAAATTTGACTCGACCGGACAAAGAATATGGGGAAGCTACTTTGGAGGAGGATCGTATGACAATGCAAATTCAATTAACTATGAACTGGAGGATACTATTTATCTTGCTGGTTATACTACATCTATTGACAACATTAGCACTCCAAATGGTCATCAGGTAAACATTGGCGGAGGCACAGATGCTTTTCTTGAAAAATTCATAGATTGCTGGCCAATCGATACTGCCGGCCCCATTACCGGACCGGTCAATGTATGTAAGCCTTCAAACGGGATTAGTTATTCAATTCCATCACTTACCCATGCTGTGAATTATATCTGGACATTACCAGCGGGCTTCACTCTTACGAGCGGTGTAGGAACTCCAAGTATTATAGTGGATATCAGCAATTCTGCCATTTCAGGAACAATCGGAGTACAAGCATTAAATAAGTGTGATTCCGGTGCTACAGCATATTTATATGTTACGGTAAACCAAGCCCCTGTTCCTGTAATTTCCGGCCCCAATAATACCTGTGCCGGCCCGGGAAAGGTCTATTCCACAGCTTCAGGGAAATCGAATTACCAGTGGAGTGTTTCAGCAGGAGGAGTTATAACATCAGGGGGCTCAACCACGGATAATACGGTAACGGTTACCTGGAATGCTGCAGGAACGCAGCATGTTTATGTCAATTTTACGGATGCCAACGGATGTTCTGCAGACTCACCCACTGATTATAATGTCACAGTAACTCCAAGCCCGGCCGTCAATATAACCATCACTGCCACATCAAATAATGTTTGTGAAGGAACACAGGTTACGTTTAATTCAACAGCATCAAACGGAGGAGGGAATCCTTTCTATCAGTGGCAGGTTAATGGGATCAACATAGGAGCCAGTTCTCCCTCTTTTTCTTATACACCATTAAACAACGATTTAGTAAGGTGTATATTGACTTCTTCGATCACCGGCTGCATCATGAATAACCCGGATACATCCAATGTCATAACTATGATTGTCAATCCAATCCTTGCGGTCAGTCTCTCCATTAGTGCCTCATCTAATCCTTTCTGCCAAGATTCAACTGTTACTTTCACAGCTATTCCAATGAATGAAGGTACAACACCATTATATCAGTGGAAAGTAAATGGGGGAAATGTCGGCCTGAGTAGTCCGGTGTACTCATTTGTTCCCAATAACGGAGATGTCGTTTCATGTGTTTTGAATTCAAGCATTCCTTGTCCAATAGGAAATCCTGCAACATCAAATGCAATTACGATGGTTGAAAATACCAATGTGGTAGTCAGTGTTACAATTTCACCATCAGCAAATCCCGTTTGTAGTGGAACGTCCGTGACGTTCCAGGCAACTCCCGTCAATGGCGGCACAACCCCGGTTTATCAGTGGAAAGTTAATGGAATAATTGTTGGCACAAACAATCCTATTTATAGCTACACACCGGTCAATGGAGATGTTATTAATTGCATACTCACGTCAAACGCCTTATGTGCCAGTGGGAACCCGGCTACTTCCAATGTTGTAACAATGATCGTCAACCCACTGAATCCTGTAACTGTTACCATTTCATCGTCTGCAAACCCGGTCTGTTCGGGAACGATTGTTATTTATACTGCATTACCGATTAATGGAGGAACTTTACCTGTATATCAATGGAAGGTAAATGGATTAATTGTCGGTACAAATAATCCAATATATAGCTACCCACCGGTAAACGGGGATATCGTTAATTGTGTTCTTACCTCCAATATCCTATGTCCTACTGGAAATCCAGCGACAAGTAATACGATTACCATGACCGTCAATCCTAATCTTCCAGTCAGTGTTGTTATTTCAGCATCCGCTAATCCATTCTGTCAGGGAAGCTCTGTGACATTTACAGCTACCCCAACCAATGGAGGCACATTACCATCATATCAATGGAAAGTAAACGGGATCAATGTTGGGCCGAATAATCCAGTTTATTCTTATTCACCAAACAACGGAGATGTTGTATCCTGTGTGATGACATCAAATATTGCCTGTCCGGTTGGAAATCCTGCCACATCGAATTCAATAACGATGGTCGTTAATGCAAACCTCCCGGCAGGGATAACCATTTCCGCCTCAACCAATCCATTCTGCCCCGGAAATTCAGTTACGTTCACAGCAACCCCCGTGAATGGCGGCGCAAACCCGGCATATCAATGGAAAGTCAACGGAATCAATAAAGGAACAAATTCTCCCACATATACCTATAATCCGGCATCCGGCGATCTGGTATCTTGCATCCTGACGTCTAACCTTGCATGTGTCACGGGGAATCCTGCAACCTCAAATACCATTATCATGAGTGGCACATTAGTTTCAGTGGTTACATTTACAGCTTGCTTCGATACAATTACCACAAACAGTGCACAGCCCTTAAAACTTAAAGGCGGGATACCATTGGGAGGAACTTATTCAGGGCCGGGAGTAAATTCTTTAACTGGCATTTTCACACCTTCAACGGCTGGGATAGGTTTAAAAATACTGAGTTATACTTACACCAATGCTGCACTTTGCAGTGCCAGTGCCACACATGCAATTTCAATTGTTGCAGCACCGGTTTTTGCTTGTGGAAACAATATCACAGATGTAAGAGATAACAAGGTTTATCCTACTGTCCAGATCGGTTCCCAATGCTGGATGGCTGCAAATCTTGATTATGGAACTCTTATTCCAGGAAATACCTCCCAGAGGGATAACTGCATTTGGGAGAAGTATTGTTATAATGATGCGGTTGCTAACTGCGGACAACAAACGTATTACCAGTGGGATGAAGTCATGCAATATGACGAAACCGTTTCAACCCAGGGAATGTGCCCGCCGGGATGGCACGTTCCTACTGAAGCTGATTGGAATACCTTGTTTGCAAATTATATCAGTAATGGCTTTGCAGGCAGTCCGTTAAAATATTCAGGATTTTCAGGGTTTAATGCTATTCTTTCCGGTGCCAGGTATCTTAATAAAAATTGGGATTATCAGGGGTTCGCGACATTCTTTTGGTCCTCCACAGCCCATGGAACGTTGAAAGCCTGGGCACACGGAATGAACGATCCGAATCCAAGTGTGTCGGTATATCCGGCTTTTAAGACGGATGCTTTCTCGGTTCGTTGTTTGAAAGATTAGGATTACGCACGCGTTACAAACGCGCGCGAGCTGAAAAATGTGTCACGCGTCAGAGACGTGCGCCAAATAGAAATTAGGATTACGCACGCGTTACAAACGCGCGCGAGCTGAAAAATGTGTCACGCGTCAGAGACGCGCGCCAAATAGAGATTAGGATTACGCACGCGTTACAAACGCGCGCGAGCTGAGACGAACAAAAGATTGGGGGTGTCCAATAAGTTTCTTTTTTTTCTCGCAGATTTCCGCAGATTAATCGCAGATTTTCGCAGAATGTTGAAAACAAGAGTTTTAACTTTGCGTGACTCTGCGTTTAACTCAGCGAAACTCAGCGAGAAACATTAACTTTCCAACTTATTAGACAACCCCTTAGGGGTGAGGTGCTTAGCGGTGGAAAAAGCTATTTGTTATTTCGCCAGCATATGTTTTTCTAACTCTTCAAGGGATCGACCTTTCGTTTCTTTGAGGAAGAACAAGAAGAAGAAGAAACTCACAAATGTTGCAAAAGCATAAAACACAAAGGCATTCCCCACCCCGAATGCGCCGGTCACGACCGGAAAAAGGAAGGACAGCAAAGCATTGAAGAACCAATGGGAGAAAGAGCCGATGGATGAACCACGGGCACGTATGTTATTCGGGAACATTTCCGAAAGCAACACCCAGATAACAGCGCCCTGTGAAGCGGCAAAAAATGCAATAAAACCGATCAGCAGACCAAGGATCCAGAAACCACCGGTATTGCCACTTTTAAAAAGGAATGCAAACAATCCGAGAAAGATCGTCATACCAATTGATCCCACCAGGAGTAATGTCTTCCGTCCTACTTTGTCGATGATCGACATGGCGATGAGCGTAAAGAGCAGATTTGTCAGACCAATGATCACTGTTTGACCAATCGCTGAGTTTGTTGAGAAGCCCGCTGACCGGAATATATCGGTGGCGTAATACATGATAATATTGATCCCGGTGAATTGATTGAACATTCCTACCGCAATGCCGATCATGACAAGCTTCAGGTACGGTTTTTTGAAAAGGTAGATATTTTTCCCGATGACCTCATTGTTAATGGAATCCTGAATCTCACGCAAAGTTTGGTGAGGATCAGCTTCAGTGTTTACAGAGGTAATGACATCAAGGGCTGCTTCCATCCGGCCCATCTTTACCAGCCAGCGCGGGCTCTCACTGACGAAGAATAACAAGATAAATAACGCCAGTCCGGGAATTAAACCCGCGATGAACATCCATCTCCAATTTTCAGGCCCGGTGTTAATAAGGAGATAATCAGAAAAGAAGGCAACCAATATTCCGATCACTATGGCCAACTGGAAAGTGGCTGTTAAACGTCCTCTCTGCTTCGGCGGTGCGATCTCTGAGATATACATCGGTGAAAGGACAGAAGCGCCTCCGATTGCGAGGCCCGCGATGAAGCGGAAGATCACGAAAATAGTCAGACTCGAAGCCATCCCCGTACCGATGGAAGATACAATGAAAAGAATGGCCAGAACTTTCAGCATATACCTCCGGCCATATGTATCACCGGGTCGGCCGATGAATAAAGCTCCGAAAATGCACCCGATCAGTGCTGAACTAACGGCCCAACCCTGCATTGCATGGCTCAGATCAAAATGCTTTGTAAAGAAAGGTAATGCGCCGTTGATCACAGCCGTATCGAAACCAAATACCAGTCCGCCCAGAGCAGCAACGAAAGTGTACAGGATCAAAACTCGTTTCATTTACAGTAAAAATAATGATTGATAAGAAATTTACTAAACCTTTGACTTTGTGACTTTGTGACTTTTTATTTAGGCTTATAAACCACCCCAATATTCTTTTTCCCGTCGATTTCTATTCTGCAAGGCTTATCAAACCTTATATGCCTGATATATTCGTCTTCGTAATATGTAGGTGCCTGATTCAGATAGTCAACATCATAAAATCCCTGGTTAATATACGGATTAATGGTAAAATAACCCACACGAAAGGAGGTCAGGTTTTGGAAAAAGTGTGTTCCCTGGCTCGGGTCGATGCGGTAATTGGCTAATCCTGATTCAACGATCAGACGGGCTGCAGATATTTGCGGCCAGCGAACAGGGATTCCAAGCCATGGATCACTTGAACCCCAGCGGCCAGGACCAATAAGTATATAGAATTTCTTTTCCGAAAGGAATTTATCATTGATCAATTCAAGACGATGCGTGATCTCCTGACTTTTTGCAGCATTAAAAGATTCGGGTTTCACATATACGAAATCGGCAATATTATTGATGATCCCGTTACCAAGGGCAGAATCCGACAGAAGGATGGTGTCTTCGCGGGAGATCTCATCAAGGTTCAGGTTTACAGTTTCATTTTTCCCGGCGATCGGCCTGATCTGTAAAAGCGAGAAAACTTTCGGTTCGTTTTTAGGCATATCGAGATTCACAGCAAATTCGATTTCAACCGGTTTACCCATCTCCCTCTGACCGATTTCAAGCACAGTTTGCAATATCTCTGCAAGGGGAAAAGTATTATGATTTAAAACCTGTGAGAAGGTGATGATTCTCTTTCCAGGTGTTAAAGTTCCGTCACGTATCACATGGCTGTCATAATCAAATGTGGAAGCAACCATTTTTAAAGCACTATCGTTTTCGGCTTCTTTAATCTTTAGTTTCAATAAGTTAATTGTATCGTCGATATTCGGAATAAAACTTTCAACCTTCAGATCGAGGGCGAAAAATGTTTGTTGAGTTTCACTCAGGGCGAATTCCGGGGTAGAAAGTTGCAGTATCTTTTTAGAATACTTTGGTGAGAACCTGAGGCCATTGCCACCATCGACAATATATTTCCCCAGGCCGAAGGCAATATTTGCAATCCCGTCTTCCGGTTTTTCAGGTTCGATCGGATAGAAATTGATGGATCGTGCGACGCCTGAGATCGCAGGATAGAAACGGTCGCCATATTGTCTGCCGGTAACTTCCTGGAGCACCACACCCATTTTTTCTTCATCAATAACATTCAGCGTGGCGGCCATATATGATTTGCTGTCCCTGTAAAACGTAGAGGCATATACACTTTTAATGGCCTCCGTCAATTTCTGGATCATGATCCTTTCGTTTACTTTTATATTGGGGATCATGTAGGTGGAATAGATACCTGCAAAAGGCTGGTAATGGGAATCTTCAAGCAGGCTTGAGGAGCGCACTGCTATGGGATTATTGACACAGGAAATAAAGGTATAGAGATCTTCATGTATGCTGAATGGCAGCCGTGCTTTGACAAAATGGGCAAGAATATCTTTGTCGGTACGATCGGAAAGTGCATATTCATGAAGATGGTTTTCTTCCATGAATTCATCGAAGATCTCCGTACCAAGGACGACTGTCCTGGGAATCGTTATTACAACATCCTCAAATTTATATGTCAGACGGTTACGTTTCGCCATTGAATCAAGGAATGCAAGCCCCCTGGCTTTGCCCCCGATCGACCCCTCGCCTATTCTTGCAAAAGATAAATATTGATCATACCGTTCCCTGTCAAATTCGGCAATTACTCCTCTTGCTTTATTGATGCGGAATGCGGTAATGGAATCAAAAATGTATCTCTTGGCTTCATCCATGTCATGAAACTGGGAAACCGATATATCACGGAACATTTCTGCTATGGGAAACAAGGTACGGGCGTTTAGCCATTTCGAGAAATGGTTTCGTTGCATATGATAGAGAAGAGAATTATCCGGAATCTCAAATATTTTATCCTGCAATGATTTTAAGTTGGCCGCCCTGGTTATTTCATTTCCTGTTAACGGATCTATGAAGACAAAATCACCGAAAAAAAAATTTTCATTGATAAAATTCCGGAGTTCAATGGAAAGCGCTTTTGATAATTTATTGATGAACCCCACTTTAAGCTCTTTTGCGATTGCCTCTTTACCTGCATCCGCGGATTGTAACAAAATGGGCATGAATTCATCTTCGGACCTGATCAGCTTTACAAACTGGATCCCTGCAGTTTTATCAGTTTCCCCGCCTTTACAAAAGCTAATATCTGAAATGACGCCCAAGAGATTGTTCTTATATTTTTCGAACATATCGACGGCTTCTTCATAGTTTGTGGCAAGAAGGATCTTCGGACGTCCCCTCATCCGTATCATTTTCTGGTGTTCATTCAGTCCCTCGGTCATGAAACCCTTGGACTGCTTAAACATGATCTTGTAGATATTCGGAAGATAGCTTGAATAAAACCGGATCGAGTCCTCAACCAGTAAAATGGCCTGGATCCCTTGTTTCACATCCTGATCGATGTTCATCTTATCTTCGATCAGCTTGATGATTGCAAGAAGAATATCCGCATTTCCAAGCCAGCTGAAAACATAATCGACACCTGCCAGTTTTTTTTCGGTAAGTTTAAGATTAACTTCCCTCGAGAATGGAGTCAGAATGACAATGGGAATCTTCGGATAATTTTGCCTGATCCGTTTGGCAAGATCGAAAGTTGTTGATTTCTCAAGGCTTAACATGGAAATTACAAGCTCAATACGTTTATCTTCGAGCACTTCAAAGGCTTCTTCTTCAGAAGTCACCTTAATAAATTGCGGTGCATAACGAAGGCTCAGGGAAACGTATTCCATGAAGATGGTCTCATCAATCCTGCCATCTTCCTCAAGCATGAAGGCATCATATGTACTGGAGATGAGCAATACCTGGTAGATCCTCTTTTTCATCAGAAGATTAAAGGAGGTGTCAATGAAATAGTACTCCTTCGGATCCAGGATTTTTTTTGTCGGCATTAATTTTCCTTTAGGATGAAATCATCATATTCCAGTTCAAACCGCAATTTGTGACGTGATTCTTCCTGCGCCAGCGAAAGGAAAAGGTTTTTCATCACCGGATCAGATGACTCTTCCGAAAGCAGCAGGTAAAGCCTGAAAGCATCCTTCTCTTTTTTCATGGCCAGCACAAGGGCATCCGGGTATGTCATATCCGGTGTTGGCTTAACATCAACAACATAGTCAGATATTTTAAGATCCCTGACTTTCCCTTCGGGTATCCTAAAAGACCTGTTTTCTTTTACCTCCAGAAGTTTCGCCTTATGCTTCATCTCTTCCCCGGCAAAATCGACAAATACTTTTTTCATTTGTTCGTTCTTCGACCAGCCCGATAAATTTGTATAAAAGTCAACTGCTTCCTGTTCGGCATTGATGGCGAATTCGAGGATGTCATCGATGGATTTGAATTCTTTCATAGTAGTACGTTTTATATGTATATTTTTTCATTTGGGGTTGACTAAAAAGTATAAAGTATGATATTTTTTCCTTCTTTGTGTGCTTTGTGCATTCTTAGTGTTCATTGTGGTAAAGTTTTTTATGAATTAACCACAAAGGTCACAATGTTTTACACAAAGATCACAAAGATATTTCAGACAGCCCCACAACAGGGGTGAGTTTATAAATTTCAGCTTGTTGCCTTAATAAAATCCTCTTCAAAATACCTGACAACCGAATCACAGCCGAAGTTAAAGATACGATTATAATCATCGTCCTCTGTTGATTGAAGATTCATTATCATCTTTTGATCTTCAGGTCCGGAATCATCTTTGGTTTTTGGAAGCAATGTAAAAATCTCCAATAATATATTTTCCCTGGCAGCATGACCATCAAGCCCGAACTTCTCCAACAAACCCGTTAGCTGTTCAATATTAGACTTTTCCAATTTGCATTGTAGCGCTGCTGCGAACTCCTGTATTACCTTTTGTGTATTGGTGTAACTACCTCCTGTTTCGACCGGGAATGATGCCGGAAGTATCAGGTCAGCTTTTGCTGCCGTTTGTGTCATGAAATAATCCTGGACCATGATAAATTTTGTCTTTTCGAGCATCTCCCTCACTGCGTCTTTATCCTCCGCACACCCGACCGGATCTTCCCCAAAGATAAAGAGGTTCCTGATCTTTCCATTATCCATAAGTCCTTTCAGGTTAAAATTGATCACGATAGGGACAGAATCAATGGCCCATTTATTTTTGAGTCTTTGGATCAGTAACGGGTCATTGACAGGAATACCGCCTGTTCCAAGGGATGGATAAATTCCCATATCGAACAATCCCTGCGAATTATTCTTTTCTTTCAGAGATATAAGACCATTGGAACTCTTTCCCAACTTACCTGTGATCATCGCAAGATTGAATAGCTCGATACTGGCTGCTGATGAAATTTCTTTCTCGGAAAATAGAAGGATTGCGTTCAGTTCGTTATTGTAAGTCTCGGCAAACTCAATAATGACTTCTTTGTCTGCCACTCCTGCACGTTGAACAAGAGCATCGAAATTTCCGGAAAGCAATTGGGTTTTATAAACGTCAAAACCGTTAACCCTGTCGCGCAGGAACAACCCATTCTCTAAACCTTTCGTCAGCAGGTAATGATTGACCGCTTTTATGAAATAGTAATAAGACTTGACCTTAATGACTTCATCGACTTTATGTTCCATTGAATTCTTCTCTTTCGCTGTAACCAGGATTACAGGGATCTTTTTCATGATGCTCGCATTGTTGACAAGAAAACCGGTCACAGCATGATCAGAATTGATCTCAGTTCCCAGCAAATATATTTTGCTTGCCTTCCCGATATGATCGAAAGGAACATTAAAATCGCTATTTCTGTGGTATCCTTCATTTCTTCCAAGATAATGAAAACTTCCGATATTGTTGGTTTTTGCACCGGCCCTTGCAAGTTTCTGTATAAGGTACATCTCTTCATTCGTCAATCTGGCGCCTGCAAAGAAAGCATTTTCATCCGGGGAAACACTTCCAATTTTATCCTTGATCCATGCAAAGGCTTCTTCAAAAGAGACCTTTTTAAATTCTCCGTTCACCTTAAGTAACGGTTGTAAGATCCTTGCCGGATCATTCAGGTATCTGTATCCGAATTTCGGGTATCTGCATAGATTGCCATCCGGGTTCATAAGTCCGGAAGTTCCGGTAACACCCATGATGAAGCCTTTTTTATGATGCAATCTGATAGCACACCCGACGGAACAATAATTACAAATTGTGTCAGCAGTTTCGGTAATACCCGGACCCGGTTTGAAGATTACATTCTCTGTTATCGCCCCTGTAGGGCAGGTTGATATACACATTCCGCATGATTCACATGTAGTATCCAGCAGTGAATCTCCAAGACTGGGAGCGACCACTGTTTCGAAACCCCGGTTAATCAATCCGAGGGCATTTGCCCCGACTATTTCATGACATATCCGGACACAGCGTGAACAAAGGATGCATTTATTATTATCTATCTCAATATAAGGATGCCTGAAATCAACCGTGTATTCCTTGAATTCTCCTCTATAATTTTTCTGTTCCGCAGCATATTCGGTCGAATATTTTTGGAGGTCACAATTGAAGAAAACAGAACACCCGCATTCGAGGCACCGTTTTGCCTCATGTTGCGCAACTTCTTCACTCCTGTATCCAAGTTCCACTTCATTGAAGTTATTTCTCATCTCTACAGAAAGGGTAGGCATTTCCTCTCTTAATTGGTTTTCAAACCGGTTGAAATAGTCTTCATTTATCTGTTTCTTGAAATTCTCCTTTTTACTTGTAAATTGTTTATTGACAGGCAGGATTGGAAGGCCCATCAGGAATTGATGTGCACTGGTCGTGGCCGTTTTTGCCTGTGCAATCGCTTCAATGATCGTAGCCGGTCCTGAAACTCCGTCGCCTGCTGCAAAGACAGAGGGAATACCGGTTTGAAGAGTATTTTTATCGACATCAATATCCCCCCATCGATTGATCTTGAGTTCTCCTCCTTCAGCATGATTGTTAATATCATCAATGAAGTTCACATCGGTTTTCTGTCCGATAGCAGCCAGTGCATAATCCACTTTGATATCGAATTCCGAACCTTCTATCGGAACCGGTCTTCGCCTCCCGGAAGCATCAGGTTCACCAAGTTCCATCTGCAGGCAGGTAATGGATTGTATTGCTCCCTTATCATCCTTATTGACTTTTTTTGGAAGCGTAAGGAACATATATTCCACTCCTTCAAGCCTGGATTCATGAATCTCGATCGGGTTCGCCGGCATTTCTTTTTCGGTCCTGCGGTAGATGATGTAAACCTTTTCAGCATTGCACCGGATGGACGTCCTGCAGCAATCCATTGCAGTATTACCTCCGCCAATGACGGCAATTGTTTTGCCGGTAAAATCATAACGTTGTCCTGTAATCTCCATGTTTTTCAGGAAGTCAATCCCGGAATAGACGTTTTCCGCATCTTCTCCTTCGCACCCGATCCCTGTGCCCTTCTGGGATCCGATGGTAAGGATCACTGCATGATAGCGATCCCTGAGATCTTTGTAACTGATAGTATCTCCTAATTTTTTATTGTAGTAAATATTAACACCGAGGTCGGTGATATTTTTCACTTCCTGATCAAGGATATCGTTTGGAAGACGATATTCAGGTATCCCATATCGGAGCCATCCTCCCGACTTGGGAGCAGCTTCATAGATATCTACCTGGTGACCCCTGGTCTGGAGAAAGTAACCGGCCGATAATCCGCCGGGGCCGGCGCCGATCACGGCAATCTTCTTCCCGGAAGAGGGATGTAATCCGGGGACAAATTTTGATGGTGAAGCAAGATCATAATCCGATGCAAAGCGCTTCAGATAATCGATCCCGACAGGGGATCCTTCACCGAGTAAATTCCTGCGGCATTCGGCTTCGCAGGGACGCACGCAAACCCTCCCGCAAATTGCAGGAAGTGGATTGGTTTCTTTTATTAACGCCACCGCTTCGTTGTACAACCCTTTATCGATAAGTGAAATATAGCCCTGAACATCCACGCCTGCCGGACAGGTTTGCTTGCAGGGAGCGACACAATCGGCATAATGATTACTGAGGAGCAGCTCCAAGGCTATCTTCCTCGATTTACGGATGCCTTCATTATCGGTGACAATCTTCATTCCTTCATTAATCTTTGTTGAACATGCGGGTTGATGACCACGCATACCTTCGACTTCGACCACACATAAATAACAGGAGGTAA
The DNA here is from genome assembly GCA_903929315.1 of uncultured Bacteroidales bacterium. Classification (GTDB taxonomy): domain Bacteria; phylum Bacteroidota; class Bacteroidia; order Bacteroidales; family FEN-979; genus CAIYUC01. The sequence goes on along the minus strand of CAIYUC010000066.1, from coordinate 78,136 downwards.
ATGGTTCGAGCCGGTCATCATAACAAAGAGTAGGAATGATAATTCCAAGACGTCTGGCGAGTTCAAGGATAGTTTCTCCCGGAATCCCTTTAACAATATTTCCGTTGAGCAAGATATTATAAAAGTTTTCTGTCATGTGTGCAATGTATTTTAGTGTTTTTGTATAGTCTTTACCAGGATCATGATAACAGGATGGATTCGAATTTACACTTTGAATAACAAACCCCGCATTTCGTGCATTTCTCCTGGTGAATGAAATGTACTTTCTTTCTTTCACCCGTGATTGCATTTGAAGGGCAGTTCTTCAGGCAGACAAGACAACCGGTACATTTTTCAGGATCGACCACATAGGTTAGCAATGGCCGGCAAACCTTTGCAGGGCATTTTTTATGAAAGATATGTGCTTCGTATTCATCCCGGAAATATTTGATCGTAGTGAGGACGGGATTAGGAGCTGTTTGTCCAAGGCCACAAAGAGAATTATCCTTGATCTGGTAAGCCAGGTCTTCCAACTTCTCGATATCTCCTTGTTGTCCTTCACTGTTGGTGATGCGATCGAGGATCTCCAGCATACGTTTTGTTCCGACGCGGCAGAAGGTACATTTACCACATGATTCCTTCCGGGTAAAATCCAGGAAGAACTTTGCCACATCGACCATACAGGTAGTCTCATCCATCACCACCATGCCCCCTGAACCCATAATGGCACCGGTAGCTGTCACAGAATCATAATCAACGATAGTGTCCGAAAGATATTCGGGGATACAGCCACCCGATGGACCACCCAACTGAACCGCTTTGAATTTCTTATCGTTTTTAATACCACCACCAAGCTTGTAGATGATCTCTTTTATGGTAATTCCCATCGGCACCTCAACCAGCCCCGACCTTCTGATCTTGCCAGCAAGAGCAAAAACTTTGGTACCTTTGCTTTTCTCCGTACCATAAGAGGCGAATGCTCCGGCTCCATTGATCAGGATCCAGGGAATGTTTGCAAAGGTTTCAACATTATTGATGTTCGTAGGTTGTCTCCAAAGACCTGATTGTGCCGGGAAGGGCGGCCGTTTTCGCGGCATACCACGCAGACCTTCAACCGATGCAATAAGAGCAGTCTCTTCACCGCAAACAAAAGCACCTGCACCTTCTTTAATTCGAATATCAAAGTCGAAGCCTTCAATACCGAATATATTTTTCCCAAGATAACCTTTTCCCCTGCCTTGTTGTAAAGCGATGTTAAGTCGCTTGATTGCCAAAGGGTATTCTGCCCGGCAATAAATAACCCCTTCTGTTGCCTCAATCGCAAATGCAGCGATGATCATGCCTTCAAGTATGGAATGCGGGTCACCTTCAAGTACGGAACGATCCATGAATGCTCCCGGGTCTCCTTCATCGGCGTTACAGATCACATACTTCTCTTTCGATTTATTTCCATTGGCAAGCTTCCATTTCATACCCGTTGAAAAGCCACCACCACCTCTGCCACGTAATCCTGAATCCAAAATTGTTTGTATGACATCCATACGGGAGATCTTCTCATCACGGATTTTTATAATGGCCTTATAACCGCCCCGTTCCTCATATTCCTCAATCGATTCAGGGTCCATATACCCGCAATTACGGAGAACTATTTTTACCTGAGCTTCATTAAAATCATTTTCCGGAGCATCGAACAGATCTGTTTGCACGATGTAATCACGAATCGGATCCTGCTGATGGATATGCTTTTCGATGATCTCCATTGCCCTGTCTTCATTGACATCCCCATAGAGGTATGTTCCGGTTTCATCAACGATCTCTACCAGTGGCTCCCGGTAACACATCCCTACACAGCTTGTTTTCTTAAGCTCAAAATCAAGTTTATCGGATTCTTTAAGTACCCGGATCTTTTCATAAGTCTTGCCGGCACCTGCAGCGATCCCGCAACTTCCCAGGCCGACTGTAACCGTAGTTTTGTTCATGTAGTTTGATTGCTTTTTAGGTTTGTTAAGATGGATGAGGTAATTGGCTGTTAATTATTATCTGCAAGACGGATATTCTTAACAATCTTAACAGATTCATTTCCTGTAAGTTTACCATAAGCCTGCTCACCTATCATCATTACCGGGGCAAGCGAACAGCAGCCAAGGCAGGCAACAGATTCCAAAGTGAATATGCGGTCGTCGGTCGTTTCTCCATCTTTGATTTTTAATGCTTCTTCCAGTGACTCGCTTATTTCTTTGGCGTTCTGGACATGACAGGCGGTACCATGACATACCTTAATAATATGTTTTCCTACAGGTTTCAAACGGAATTGTGCATAAAAAGTAGCCACTCCGAACATCTCACTTAATTCCAGCCCTGTTTCATTCGAAATTTTCTCAAATGCACCACGGGGCAGGTAACCATAAAGCTCCTGTGTTCCCTGCAATAGCGGGATAAGATTTCCTTTCTTCCCATTGTATTTATGAATTAAAGGATCCAGTAAGCTAAGATTAACATCGTTCTTCAACCAGGAACTTGTTTTTGTATTTTTTCTGGCAATACGCATAGAGTATATAGATTTAAATTTAGTTTTCGTCTCTTTGCCAGGAGATAACGGCGATTCTTTTTTTCCCGTCCATCCTGACGATCAGTGGGTGTTTAAAATGAGCAATCCTGAAAAATCTGGTTTTCCTGATATCTTTTTGCTGTTTTAATATGTCGAACCGGATAAAACCCTGTGACATCTCCGGTTGAACGCTGAAATAACCTGCATTCATTGAGGTTACATTATGGAAAAAATGAGAACCGGAAGAAGCATCCAAGGGAAACCCTTCAAGGCTTGTTTCAACAATGACTTTTGCATTCGATATCTGTGGCCAGGCTACAGGAATTCCAATAAAAGTATCACGTGATCCCCAACGACCCGGACCGATCAGTATATATTTTTTTTCCTCACGTATCATCTCCTTGTTGATCTTTTCCATATCATCCGCCATTTCTAAGGTTTTCATCTTATCGAAATCTTCAGGATCAACAAAAACAACATCATGAATCGTATCAACCATCCCGTTCCCCATCTCTTTTTCCGAATAAAGAAGTATTTCATCCGGGTTGATCTTATTTAAATCCACATCATAATCTGCAATATTCCCAATCAATGGCTTGATCTGAAGTATGTAAAAAGAAGCTTTATAATCCTTATCCCTGGTAAGATCGACAGCAAATTCTATCTCTACCGGCGAACCCATCGCTTCTTTGACCACATCAAGAACTACTTCAATCGTTTTTGCCAACGGAATGTATTGGTATTTGAGGATATCAGCAAAGTTGACAACCCTGGGGCCGGGATTATTCAATCCCGGCATGATCCGGTTGGTATCAATCGAATAAACCGATGCACAATGTTTCAGTGTTTCATGACGTTCGGCATCATCGATATCAAGTTTTCTCAAACCTGCCTCCTCTCCTTCCAGCAGGTTGACATTCTCTTTTTTCAGGTCAACAGCATAAAAATAAACCTGGGACCCTTTGTACTGGTCCTCCGGTGAATCGATTTCAAGGTTAGGATATAAAGGTGCAAAGCGGAAAGCACGTTCCCCTTCAACAACATACCTTCCCAACCCAAGTGCAGCGACGGCAAAGCCCTCCTCCGGTTTCATATGGGCAAACGGATAATAATTATATGATTGGGCAACACCGCTGATATGCGGATAATACACATCTTCATATTGATTTCCCACTACCTCCTGTAAAACTATCGCCATCTTTTCCTGTTCGATCTTGTAGTTAATGGCATTGATGTATGCCTTGGCCACCGGGGAATAGACCGATGCATATACCAGTTTGATCGCATTCATAAGCTGTTCAAGCCTGACTTTAGGATCCGGGTGATGATTCGGGATCATATAGGTTTCAAAGATCCCTGCAAAAGGCTGGTTAAGTGAATCCTCGAACAAACCCGATGATCTTACGGCGAGTGGTTTCCCGACACAATTGATGATCATTTTAAGTTTCCTGATCAGCGTATCTGTCAACCTTCCTTCCATGAAACATTCCCTGATCTTTTGATAATTATCTTCATACAGGGCTTTTTCCCTAAGTTTGTTCATGTCGAGGAAATACTCGAATTCGTCTGTACCAATTATTGAGGTTATCGGAGTCCTGATGTTAATATTGGGAATATGCCGTGAAAAATCATAATTATAGATCAGGGTATTGATAAAAGCCAGACCACGTCCTTTTCCTCCCAGAGAGCCTTCAGTGAGAGTGAGAATGTTATGCTCGTCAGAAATGGCAGATTCTTCAAAAGGGATAACTTTCCCTATGTTTTGTTCATTCCTGAAATGCTGAATCACATGTATCAGGTATTCACGAAGGCTTTCCGGATCCTTAAAATCTGTAACTTTTGCCGGATTCAATATCTTAGCCACCTGTATCTCGCCACGGGCCATTAACCAGAGAGAGAAATGATCTTTCCGGGCATGGTACAAAAGCGATTCTTCCGGAATTATCTTTAACAAATCTGCAAATTCTTTCAGGGATTTTGCAACTTCAATCTGACGCCCTTCTTTGTCACGATAGATAAAGTTTCCAAAACCAAGGTAATGGGTAATAAAGCTTCTAAACTCAAGTAAAAGTGTTTCCGAATTTTTATTAATAAAAGATGTTTTAAGCTCATATGCTTTGATTGCATTTTCATCATGGGAAGATTGCAGGACAATCGGCAGATCTTTAATGTCATTTCTTGTTTGCCAGACCAAGCTGATCCCGGCCGTATCATTCTGCCTGCCGTCTTTTTTAAACCTTACATCTGAAATCAGGCAAAGCATATAATCTTTGTACTTGTTGAAAATGAATAAAGCTTCTTCATAGGTTGAAGCAAGCAGGATCTTCGGGCGGGCTTTTAATCTCAGAATACGATACAACGCATCGGTAGTCACGTCCTCAATAATATGTTTGGTCTGTTCGAGGACAATATTATACAACATGGGGAGATAAAGAGAATAATACTTAGGCGAATCTTCAACAAGAAGGATAACCCGCACCATACCGATATTTGTATCATTCTCAACGTTGATCTTATCCTCAAGGTAGTTGATCATGGCAAAAAAGATCTTCGAATCACCATTCCATACGAACACCCGGTCAATCCAGGTGAGTTTGTCCTGATCGTCGTTGAATAAAGCGATGTCAGTATTACTGTTCAGTAAAAGGAAAACCGGGATATACTGATATTGTTCCTTGATCTGCTTACTGAGGTCCAAAGGGAATTGCTTATCGACACCCATCATAATGATAACGAGATCATAATGCTTTGAATTGATCTGCTCGAAAACCTCTTCTGTTGTGGAAACTCCTGTAATACGTGGCATTGTACTTAGGCTGAGCTGGTAAAACTCACCAAGTACATGCTCCGAAAACCGTCCTTCTTTTTCGATGCTATACGCGTCATATAAATTAGCCACAAGCAGGATTTCCTTGACTTTGAATGGCATGAGATCATGGTAGATATCACGGTTATAATTCGTCCTGTTTAAGAATGTCTGCAATAACTGCCTGCTGTATTTAACAGAATCAGATGGACCGGGTTTTTTTAATGGAGATTCCTTTTCAATTGATTTTCTCAGAATTGCCTTCCCTTTAATGCCATTAAGATAACCCGTGATAAGATTAGCCAAGTTGATTATGAGATGACGCTCTTCTTCAAGAAATGGACCTTCGTATGAGGAGGAAAAAGCTTTTAAATAATAAATCTCGATGGAACCTTCCTGGTTATCAATGGATTCAAAAGGCTGTTTCTGACACCAGGTTGTTTCACGGAAACCGGGAGTTGTTATTTCAAATTTGCCATAACGGATCCTGCATACAGTATAATCAGGGTATTGCCAGGCCTTAGGAACAATTAAACAGATCTGGTGAAGGGCTTCTTCAATCGGTACACCCGTGCGTAATATATTTGTGGTTTGATTAATAGCTGCCAGTTCTTTTAATCTTTCACCGGTAATATAACGACCTTCTTTCCCCTTTACTCCATTTAAAAAACCCTCGATCAGACTGGCCAGATTAATGATAAGATTTCGTTCTTCTTTAAGGAAAGGACCTTCATCCATGTCAGGAAATTCTTTTGAATAAAATATTTCGATCCGGCCGTGCTGATTGTCGATGGTCTCAAATGTTTGTTCCTGTTTCCATTGTGTTTCAACGAAATCCGTACTGGTGAATAACATTTCTTCGAACAGGATCCGGGCACTGGTAGATTCGGGATATTGCCATGCTTCAGGAAGCACCTGGCAAATTTCATTAAGCGTTTCCGGAACCGGATTGTTTTTTTTGATAATAGTAGTGGTCTCGTTGATGGCAGCTAACTCTTTTAATCGTTCACGATTGTCGTAGACAAGTTTTTCCAAATCAACTGACCCGGCAACATCTTCTGTTGCTTTATCCGTATTATCGTTCGTTTGCATGAATGAATGCTTTCAAAAAAACCTACAAATCTCTGAGGATGGGCCGTAAAATTAATAATAAGTTTGTTCCTAAAAAAAATCTGATGAATAAGAATGATCTATTGACATACTTGACTTCTTATACGTATCTACCTCATTTATTTAGCTTTAAGGGGATAATCAAAAAAAAATCCAGTGGAGTATAGATACCAGTTAAAATATTTTCCTTAATATTGTGAACAATTTCACACTTAATTTATTAATTCTAAACCATAACTTTTATGACAAAAAATGTGTATGAACAATTGGTCAGTGATTTCATGGCCAAGATCATTGCAAAGAACCCGGGAGAAAAGGAATTCCATCAGGCAGTATTGGAAGTAGCTGAAAGCTTGATTCCTTTCATCGAAGAAAACCCCAAGTACAAAACTGCCAAGATCCTTGAACGAATTGCAGAACCTGAAAGAGTCATCTTATTCAGAGTGCCCTGGACTGATGATAAAGGTGAAATTCAAATCAACAGAGGCTTTCGTATTGAGATGAACAGTGCAATCGGCCCTTACAAAGGCGGTCTGCGTTTTCACCCGACGGTTAATTTAGGTATTTTGAAATTCCTTGCTTTCGAGCAGGTATTAAAGAACAGCCTTACGACACTACCAATGGGTGGTGGCAAAGGCGGGAGCGATTTCGATCCCAAAGGTAAATCAGACAATGAAGTGATGAAATTCTGCCAGAGCTTTATGACCGAATTGCAACGTCACATTGGTCCGGATACCGACGTTCCAGCCGGTGATATCGGTGTAGGTGGAAGGGAAATCGGTTTCATGTTCGGCCAGTACAAAAGGTTGCGGAATGAATTCACCGGTGTTTTAACAGGAAAAGGTCTGGAATGGGGTGGCAGTCTTATCCGTCCTGAAGCAACTGGTTATGGCCAGGTATATTTTGCACAGGAAATGATGAAAACACGGAATCTTGATTTTAAAGGAAAGATCGTTCTTGTATCAGGTTCTGGAAACGTAGCCCAATATGCAACGGAGAAAGCTACCCAATTAGGTGGAAAAGTTGTCACATTATCCGATTCCGAAGGTTATATCTATGATCCTAATGGAATCAATGCTGAAAAACTTGCTTTTGTCATGAATCTGAAAAATGTCAAAAGAGGCCGTATTAAGGAATATTGCGATAAGTATGCAGAGGCAAAGTACATTCCTGGCAAACGTCCATGGGAAGTAAAATGTGATGTCGCTTTACCAAGTGCAACCCAGAATGAGGTGAGTGGTGAAGAAGCTCAAATGCTTGTAAAGAATGGATGTATCTGCGTTTCAGAAGGAGCAAATATGCCCTCAACTCCGGAAGCCGTTGTAGTTTTCCTGGAAAAGAAGATCCTCTTTGGACCAGGGAAAGCTGCAAATGCCGGTGGCGTTGCTACTTCAGGCCTTGAAATGTCCCAGAATTCCATGAGATTATCATGGTCAAGGGAAGAAGTTGACGAAAGACTTCACACAATCATGATTAACATTCATAAGAACTGCGTTAAGTATGGTAAGGAAACCGACGGATTCATCAACTATGTAAAAGGTGCAAATATCGGCGGTTTTGTAAAAGTTGCCGAAGCTATGCTTGCACAAGGTCTCGTCTAAGAATTACTCTTTTTCATTATCAAATAGGGACGCAAAATATTGTGTCCCTATTTTTTTATCCCTAAATTGATAAACGCCCAAAGAGATCCGAGGCCGTAAGAAAAGTGAAGAAGGAAAAATAAAAAGGGTAAAACCAGAAAAATGAAAAAACCATGAGAGACGCTTTTCGATGAAAAATAAAAACCGGTAAGAAAATAAATTATGAGAATGCCCGGGAAAAGCCAAAAGAAAACCGGGAGAAGACATGATAATATCAATGAGCCTGTGAGCCCGCACAAAAAAATCAATGGAATAAAATGCCTTAATGAGACCGGGATGTGTCTGACAAATTTTAGAGGATAAATAACCCAAAACCCATTCCTGAAATTATTTCTCATAAATTTCCTGAAAGTGGATCTTGTATAATAGGTTGCTTTAATCGCAGGGTCAAGTAAAATCTTACCTCCGGCAAACCGAAGCCGTTTGTTAAACTCGATATCGGAAGAGCTTACAAGGTTCTCATTAAATAAACCGATCTTTTCAAACACACTTCGTCTGTAACATCCTCCAAAAACAGTATCTACTTCCCGGATGGTTTTGCTTCCCGTCCGGAAGGTCGCATTACCGACTCCGAATGGATTAGTAAGAACAAGGGTAATTGCTTTCCCTATGAAACTTTCATTCTGCCCGATGGTCTCCAATACCCCACCGGTATTGTCAGCATCAGTATTTAACAGATGGTAGACGCATAATGAAATATAACGACTATCGTAAATAGCATGCGCACCAAGTATCATAATGACCTCTCCGGCACTCTCCCTGATCCCGATATTAACGGCACAAGGAAATGTTTTTTCAGGGTTCTCAATAAGCCGGATATTCGGGAATTTAATTATATACTCTTTAACAATTTCCCGTGTTCTGTCGGTGCTCATCCCATCGATCACCAATATTTCAATTTTATCTGATGGATAATCGTTTTGAACGACGGAATTGAGGCAGGCAGCAATAAAGTTTTCTTCATTCCTGGCCGGTATAAGAATGGATACAAAAGTCATTTTATTGAATTATAAGGTAATTTTACCCACCCATTGCCGGTCCAGAAGAAAAAACTATTGAAAAAAGCAAAAAAAACAACCCCCGCTTGTATTTCAAGCATGGATTCGACAAGAATATTAAAACTGAAAATCATAAGGAAAACAAAATAAAGATAATTCCCTGTCCGGATAGCTCGGATACCGGGTAAGATGAGCATCGCAAGTAAAGCGAGAAATCCAATAATTCCCAATGCTATGAATGTTTCAAGGTATTGATTATGGGTATTTAGCTTGTGTTCAAACAGGGCCTGCAGGTTTTTCTCTTTGTATTTCTTCATGAGTTCATCTTTTACATCCCCCGTGCCGACTCCAAAAATAAAATGCTGTTTTATGATCTCCCATGAGGTTTTCCATATGACGAGCCGTTCAGATGTACTACTGGTGTCACTGCGCATGGAACTTTCATTGAGGGTGGTGATAGTGTTTGATTTAGTGATCCGCATTACAACGTATGGGAACAAATTGAATGCAGCATAAAAACACAAAGTGGAAATAATAATCAGACTGATACCCAATCTAAACATCTTTTTTCTGAACATTACAAATAAAATATAAAGTACAGTGATGAGAATTAAACTTCCAATTCCTGCTTTGGAGCTAAGGAGAAACACGATTGCAAAAAAGAACAGGACAAGGATCATCAAACCTGCCCTGGCTTGTACCGTCATCTTATTGTAGTTTAAGAATACAAAATCCGCTATGATCGCAATCGCGAAGGCGAGATAGGTGGCAAAATAACTGGGATGAAACGACCATGAAAGATTTGAATAAACAAAGGAATCTTCAGTGTTATATAATAATTTACTGAACAATGCATGGATAAGTAGAATGATGGATCCTGTAAAACAACCCAGAACAAACATTTTACAAATAAATTTGATCTTCGCCGGATCAAATACAGATTCATCGAGGGTGGAAAACAATAAAGGAAACAGGAAAAGAGATAACTTGATCTCGAGATCAAACCACCCATATTGAAAATTGCTGCTATAAAGCAGTCCAACCAGATACAATAAGTAAATCAGCGAGAATGAAAATGTCCACCATTTTCTGGGATCTTTAAAAATCTGCGGAAATATTTTAACGAACCGGCCTTCAATTAACCAGTTCATCGTCATTACCGCAATAATGGGAGGAATTAATCTGCCATAGACGGGCAATAAAAAAACGAGTGCAATACAGCAATAATAGAAAATTCGCTGGTGTATGATATGTCTTGAGGAAATCTTATCCATGCCTAAAATACCTGTCAAAGATAGTGTTATTTTTGTGGTTGGTTCTTTGAACAGGTTTTGTATTAAGATTCATAACGAGCGATGTGGGTTTTACCTGATTTTAATTAATATTTCTTTAAAAATAGACTAAATGGGATTCAGAAGCGGTGTTAAATATTTTTTCGACCGTATATTTGCATTGCTGGCCATTATCTTGTTAATACCTGTTTTTCTGATCATCTCAATTGTCATGAGGGTCAGGACAGGTAACCCGCTTATATTCAAACAAAAAAGGACAGGGAAAGACGGCAGGTTATTTACGATATTCAAGTTTCGTACAATGTATGAAAATATTGACACGAACACCGTCTCAACAAGTAAAGATTACCGTATCACACCGGAGGGTGCCTTTCTAAGAAGATGGAAACTTGATGAATTACCAGAGTTATTTAATGTATTACGAGGAGATATGAGCTTTGTCGGCCCGAGGCCGGATATGCCAGGTTATGCTGAGAGTCTTAGCGAGGAAGGCAGAAAAATCCTTAGTTTACGACCCGGAATAACAGGCCCTGCCACACTCAAATATATTGATGAAGAAGAGATCCTGGCCAATGTTCCGGACCCTGTAAAATATAATGACGAAGTTATATTTCCGGATAAAGTGAAAGTTAATTTGAAGTACCTTGAAAGGTACTCATTACTTGAGGATATAAAACTAATCTATTATACCTTAATAAGGAAGAAAATTGATGAGTACTAGGATTTGGTTGTCGTCGCCTCACATGAGCGGGCGCGAACAGAAATACATTCAGGAAGCATTTGATACCAATTGGATTGCACCTTTAGGGCCAAACGTTGATGCTTTTGAAAAAGAACTCGGAGAATATTTGAAAATCAATCATGTTACTGCAACCAATTCAGGAACGGCTGCTATTCATCTTGCTTTAATCATCCTGGGTATAAAGAAGGGTGATGATGTCCTGGTTTCGAGTTTCACATTTTCAGCTACGATTAATCCCATCGTTTACCAAGGTGCAACTCCAATTCTTATCGACTGCGAACCGGATACCTGGAATATGGATCCTTTATTACTGGAAAAGGCTATCACAGACAGGATGAGTAAAAACAAAAAACCAAAAGCTATCCTGGTAACTCATCTTTATGGTATGCCTGCCAATATGCAAAGTATTTTAACGATTGCGCGAAATCATGATATTCCTGTTATTGAGGATGCGGCCGAGGCATTTGGCAGTAAGTATAATGGAATAAGCTGCGGAACTCTGGGCATCCTGGGGACCTTGTCGTTCAATGGGAATAAAATCATTACTACATCCGGAGGGGGTGCTTTGATCTCGAATAATGAGGAATATATCTGCAAAGCTAAATTCCTTGCATCACAAGCACGGGATAAATCAACACATTATGAACACAGCCAGATCGGGTACAATTACCGGATGAGCAACATCCTTGCAGGTATTGGCAGAGGGCAGCTGGAAGTGATTGGAGAAAGAATTGCCGCTCATCGCCGGAATAATGCTTTATATCGCGAATTATTGTCTGATATTCATGATATAACGTTTCTTACTGAAACGGATAAAGCTTACTATTCAAATTACTGGCTCACGACATTTGTGATAGAAAAGCCGACACGAAAACTTAACCGGGAAATAATCCGGCTCGCATTGGCAGAGGATAATATCGAATCAAGACCTCTTTGGAAACCCATGCATCTGCAACCGGTTTTCAGGAAGTTGCCTGCCTATGTAAATGGAGTTTCTGAAAATCTTTTTAATAAGGGACTTTGCTTACCATCCGGATCAAATCTTCAAACAGCGGATATTGAAAGAGTGGTCAGGATAATAGAGGACTGTCATGTTTCTCAAAAATAAACCGCCTTTTTTGATTATTTTTGTATTTAACTACATTAAAGTAAAAAGGGACGAGGGAAACAAAGACAAATTCAGGATTCCCAAAAATACTGTCAGCACTGAAGAAAGCAAAAATGAAAATAATGACGTACAAGCAGATAAAATAAATAAGACTTCTGAAACCCCTGATAAAATTTAATATGGTCATACAGAAAAAATACACCAGGCTTAATCCTCCTAGAATCCCTGAATAAAGAAAAGCGGAAAGAATAGGATTGTGGGGATAATCAAAAAAAAACCGATCATTGTTCCTGTGATAAAATTCATGACCGAAATCCCAGAGATAATCGAATCCTCCTCCAACAATTTTCTGCAAAGTGGAATATTGTTCTGTGTAAATCTTTATCCCAAAAGTAACCCGCTGAAGGCGCCCACCGGAAAACAGGTTATCCGGATCATTGAGTATATCACTGAAATAAGTTCCTCCCTTTTGTTGTTTCGGAATTTTAAACTTCAATGAATCCTCCGGAAATAGAACTGTTGATTTCTTGTTGATCTCGAAAATTTTATTCAGCCCTCCGATTTGTCCTGTCTTCCTGAACATTCTAAAATACTGATCCGTTGTCGTATCTTGAAATTGTGGTTCTATAATTGTGAAGTATCTCATCGCGCACTTATAAAGAAGTTCCCTGCTGATTGTTCTGTCAAATCCTAAGCTGATATACAGGGACGATCTTGAATGAAATGGCCTTTGAGATAAGAAGATGGTCAGAAGAAATATAAAACCGAAAAAGAATATAAAAACAAACCTCAATTTTCCGGAAAGGATGGCCATCCATGTTCCCTTTTTCGCCAGCCAACCAAAGAGGAAAATAATGAATAAAAACAGGATCATTAAGGTCAGGACAATGATTCCCCTTCTCGATGTGGAAAACATCACATTAAAAATCAAACCAAAAATCAGCAGCTGAATTAATGCAGAACGCCCCGTCGATCTTTCTCTTATAAGCAAAAAAGAAGCTGTGACGATTCCAAGAATGTTAACCAGTGCATAAAAATTATAATCAATCACCAATGAGGTACCATTTGGGTATAACCCGTTCAGATTATATAAAAATCCAAATTTCACGCCCCTGAGAAGGAAAAACAATTTTACCAGGCTGAAGAAGCAAATAAAGATGCAAAAGGCCAACAATTGTCTCATGAATATCCTGGTAAATGACTTAAAATCATCCTCATTTTTAATAAAAGAGAATGCCATAATCCCGATACATATCAGGACAAACATAGCAAGGCCTTCTTTAAGGAAATAGAAATCAAATCTTGAGGAACGCAAAACACCAATTAAAAAGAACAGGCAAATCAGCAGGAAAGCTGAAAAAACACGGGAAGAATAGATTGGGGACTTTTTTCTATCACGAACCGGGAAGGCTTTGATAATCGTATAGGTAAAAAAGACGATAAAATAAGGAACAAATAAATATTTAGCAAAGGGGATGGCTATTCGAATAAGGAACAACCAAATACAAAGAACAAAAAATTCTATTTCTTTTTCCTTTGATAATTTTAAAGGTTTCATGTATTCAAATTATCAGGCCTGATCCTGATACGATTTTCGTATTGACGAAGAACGATGATGATCAGGAGATATTGGGCTATATAAGAAACAGATTCAATGATGGTATAGAAAATACAAAATTGAAAAAAAGTCAATTTAGAAACAAATACCAGTGAAAGAATAGCAATAAAATAGAGTGTTTGCCAGAGTGAATACCATTTGATCTTCTCCAGTCCCACTAAAATAATACTGAGTGTTGCAACGATAAACCGGAAGCCAAAGCCGATCATTACGACTTTTACAATTTCCCCTGACACTCTCCACTGCTTACCAAACAGGATGACAAAGAGGTCTGTTCCCCATAACCATAAAAAAAGCGCACCGATGAATGAAAACAGGAATAAAATAAATGTGATCCTGTGGATCTCTTTTGATATTGATTTACCGGCATGTTTTTTCTCGGTGATCCGCTGGAACAAAACCTGGGACAGGCTGGAGGATATCAATGCCATAGGCACCAGAAGGATTTGGCGGGTAAGGTCAAAATATCCTGTTTCCTTTTCAGAAAAAATTTTATTTATGATGAATAATGGTAAGAGCAAGCTTACCACATTCAATAATGCCGGAATGGTGGAATATTTTGGAAATTCGATATACCTTCGATAAACATACCGGAGTTTTTCCTTAGTGATCCTTCTGATTTGAAAATCAGTTGCCCGAAGCTGGTATATTCCTGATATTATATTGGCTAAATGGCCAAAAACAGCTCCTATCACCAGTCCCAGGTTGAGATGACCGATACCAAAAGCCAACTGCACGCTTCCTTCCAGGCCCCGACGGCTGATCTTATTGATCGAAGAAGGCCAGAAGGCTTTTTTCCTGATCAGCCAATAATTGATAGATTGCGATATGCAAAATAACAAAGTAACCAAAGGGATGAAATATAACCAGTAGACAAATTGAGGAGGAAAATTTACAATATGGGCGATGGTATTCTGAAAAAGCAGGATAACCAGGAACACCACAGCATTTATAGCAAAACTAATGATAAACGACAATCCGAAAAGATTCGCCGCCAGGACATCCTTTCTCGGAAGGACGATGGCCATTTCATAACGCAAGGTACCGATACTTACAATAATCTCGATGATACTTAGAAAAATGGCAAAGGCGCCGAATTCAGCAGGAGTAAATAATCTTCTCAGGAAAGGCTGTAAAAGGATAGGGATAGCCTGGGCAATAGTGATCCCTGACGTAAGCATAAATACATTCCTGATCAACTCATTGGTCCTTAAAGATAGAATATTGGGCAGGGAAATCTTCATCTGATCATTCAAGCAAAATGGAAAGAAACAGGTTCAGTGATCTTTAAGAACATACTATGCAGAGATTATTAATGTTCAAACTTATGATTGTTTGATTTTTTTTCTTTCAGAAAATATGTCTTCGGGCGTAATATTTTATCAAAAACAAGAAACTGAATCAGTGTAAAATCCTGTCCATTATTGACCAACGCATATAACCGGTCAAGGTCATAAGGTATGCTCCTTCCCTTCTCATCCACTGCATCCGGGTAAGCAGCTTTGTGATATGTTTTTATCGTAGTACTTACCCCATTGGTATCTAAAAGAGTAAGGATATGAAAGGGCGGAGAAGAAAGAATGGAATCTTTCCGGTGTTTGTCCATATCATTGATAAGGGCTTCGAAATCAATTTTTAAAAAGGATGTAAGAAAATTCATAACCCTCAGAGTATCGTAATTAGGGATCCCCAGGTTATCGATCAGCGAAATGAAGCTTAGCTCTTTGTCGTGATTATTTTTAACCAGATAGGATAGTTCAGGATTGGATGGGAATTCAACTTTTACGGAGGCAATTTCATGAAAACTTTTCCTGAATATGTTATAATCTCTCCAATATTTTTCTATCGGCATATAACGTGGAGAAACAAATCCCCTGAGGCCCGGAAGGTAGGTTACAAATGGTTCCGACGAATTTTCCATAAGCATATAAGTTCCCCTGTTACTTTGTGTAGCCCCACCGATATAATAAACTTTCGTTAACTGTTCACGTGGGAAAAGTTTTATCTTACCGAAAATATTGATCCTGAATTTCCATTGATAAATTTCAACTTTCACTGAGTTTACCGCTAATTGTTTGATGATAGTATTGCGCGCTGTCAATGCGACGGGTTCTTTAACCTCGAGTTCCAGCATGGTTGTTAACAGCATATTTATGGTGGATTTCTGTCCCGGGTATTTATCGTCGACCACCCATTTTCCCGGTTTAATCCGTGTCAGTTTCAGAGTGTTGTTATTTTTATCTGCCATGAAGATCTTCGTCACATTCGAGGTATCATCAATCGCAAAATCGCTAAGAGTTCTCTTAAAGGTCGTCCGGGATTGAGACAGGATGAGTGCAACTGCTATTAATGCAAGGACAATTGCTGCAATGATAAAATACCTGTTTTTCTTCATTTTACCTCATCTGTTTAAAGGCGTTATTTAATCTATTATTAAAGGGCGTTCATATTTTTTCTTTCTTAACAGGTATTTTGTAATTCCAAATCCGGCGATAAGGAGTATAGGAAGTAAAGAATTCAGCAATTGCCAGTAAAGACGTTGTTTGCTGATCAGGGTCCGGTCCAGGAGCCGAAGCTTTAATTCGCGTGACCTGACGGAAATAAGTCCTGAATCATCACAAAGATAATTCACCACATTCAGGATAAAATCTTTATTCCCGAATGTCTGACGCGTCCACTGATCATAACCCAGAGGAAGCGGATAACCTTGCTGGTAATGAAATTGATTTTTTATGATATCCCCGTCGGTAACCACTACCATTTTCGTTGGTTTTGCAGAACTTTCCAGGAAACCAAGATCCTTGTTTCCTGCCAGCTCAGGAGGAATCCTGAATTGAAATCCGGATTTAAAAGTTCCTTCCAGTAACACTGCCACTGCCTGGGGGCCCTGGCTGAACAATCGTTCTTCCGGCTGTTTTCTTAGTATATCGAGATCAATGTATACCGGAGCATTCAAGGTGCGGGAATAGGATGATGTTGTTAAAAGAATGGTTTTTTTTACATTCGGGGTTTCAACAGTGTCGAGACTACTGATAAATTCAGTTTTGATCGCATTTAACCCATTGACGATGGGATGATTCAGGACAGGCGTCAGGATGGGAAAGAAATACCAGGGCAAGAAGTCAATTTGTGGCTGATTTCCAACTTTTCCTGTTGTAACCGGAATCGACAATGCATTCAGATCAACTACCAGATTCGTATTAAGCCTTACACCATAATTGAACAGCATGTCTTCGAGGTTGACATCATTGGATATTCCCATTGTTGCTGAATATTTCTGAAGGCTGTCCATGCTGGCAAATACGGGATCGATCAGCCAAAGGACCTTCCCGCCCCGCATAATGAACTGATCGATCAGGAATTTATCCTTCTCATCAAAGGCTTTGGTGGGTTTGGCAATAATAATTGCATCATATTTATTAACGAGCTTGTCATGTGTTGAATCTGCCTTTAATCGTATAGTCAAACTGTTGATCTTATGATTGATGGTTACACGGTCAACATCGTAAAAGTCCGATAAGGCATTCTGGATATCCACGGTTTCAAGCTTCGACAGTTCTCCATGTCCTTCGATGAATGCGATCCTGGGTTTGATTGGTCTAATTAGCTCCTGTATTGCTCTGGCAAGATTGTATTCCAGGGTTTGGATGGAATTGTTCAGCACTTTATCAGGATCCTGGCCAATTTGGGCCATTAAAAGTTGAACAGGGACTTCCCTGCCTTTGTAGGAAACCATCGTCCCGGGGAAAATGATCAATTGTGAAGACTGTCCTTTTTTATTCACTCTGAGATCTGTTGGTTGTAATCCTCGTTCAGCCAGTAACCGATAAGTATCGGTACGTACCTTCAGGTCCGGATTTCCGGATGGATTTACAAACTCATACTGAATTTTATCCGTAAAAGCCCTGAATTCATCAAGCATTTCACGGGTTTCATTGGAAAGCCGCTTGAAACCGGGCGGAAGATCCCCCTCCAGGTAAACTTTGAAAAATACAACATCATGCAGATTCCTTAGTAAATTCTTTGTTGCAGGCGATAGGGAATATCTTTTCTCAGCGGTCAGGTCAAAACGGGTAAAGACAAAAGAAGAAATGATATTAATAAGCAGTATGATCACCATCGCAAAAATTAGCTGGATGATATTACTCCTTTTAATATTCTTCTTCGTATTCGTCATTTCTTATTCAGTCATTATTCAAAGTTATGCGGTAGTAATACAATAGTTATTCGGTGGTTATTAAGTAGTTATTCATTGTTAGTTGTTAGTTGTTCATTTTTAGTTAATTACCATTTCCGGCTTTCCAGTGAAAGTTTAGTGAGAAGCAGAAACAAGGTTGTAATACTCAAAAAATAGATCAGGTCGCGGGAGTCAACAACTCCGCGACTGATGGAGGAGTAATGGACATTGATCCCAAGGGATTGCACCATCAAACCTATATTCCCCGATACGATAAAAATATAGATCAGTTCAAATCCCATATAAAAGAATGCGCTCAGAAAAACTGCAATGATAAAGGAAACAATCTGGTTATCACTGACAGAAGAGGCGAAGATACCTATCGCTACAAAAGCTGCACTGAGAAACACAAGGCCGATGTATGAGCCCCACATGCTTCCGATATCCAGGTTACCATGGACCAATCCAAGCCGGTATACGGAAAAGAAATACACTAATGTAGGGATCAACGAAAAGATAACGAGAACGAGTCCGGCGAAATATTTTGCAAGGATCACCTGCAGGTCGGTCAAAGGCTGGGTCATAAGCAATTCTATAGTACCGCTCCTTTTCTCGTCGGCAAAGAATCTCATGGTAATAGCAGGAATGAGAAAAAGGAAAACAAAAGGTGCGATGATAAACAAGCCGTCCATACTGGCATAGCCAAAATCCAGGATATTGGAATCAACCGGAAGTACCCAAAGAAACAATCCAATGACCAGCAGAAAGACAATGATCACAATATAACCGATAAGAGAATTCAGAAAGCCATTGATCTCTTTCCTGAAGAGAGTGAACATATTCGGGGGCGGATTAACCGTGCAAAATTAGTCTTTTTCAAAAACGTTTAGGTAAAAAGAATATTATTCGTTTAACGTCTTCAGCGTTTCGCGTTACGGTATTTGATAACCCAAACCTCAAAATAATTCACAATCTGTACCCGGTAATTATTGAATTATATCTACTTTTGAAAAATGTTGAATTATATCTGTTAACCTTTTCCGGTCAGTCATGAAAAAGTTCCTGGCACAATATTCCGTAATTATTATCCTGGTTGTCCTGGGATTCGTTTTACAATGGAAATATCTCAATGAATTTCCATCCCATATCCATGCCTGGGCCCAATCTGACAGGTATGCGCTCGCCCTTGGATTTAACAGAAATGAATTCGATTTTTTCCGGCCCCAGACCTATGTTTTTAATCATCAATTTCCGGGAAGTCATCAGTTTGCCAATAAATCCACCATCACAGCAGTCGATTTCCCCATTCATGATTATATGGCAGCTCTTCTTATGAACTTATTCGGATCCACATCCCCCTGGTGCTTCAGGTTGTATATCCTCGCTTACAGCCTGATCGGTCTCTTTTTTCTTTATAAAACATGTGATCTCCTGCTGAATAATAAGATAATATCCATCCTTATCGTGATATTTGCTGCGACATCGCGGGTCTTTGTTTATTACCAGGCGGGATTCCTGCCCAGTGTTCCTTCCGTTTCAAACGCATTTATCGCAGTTTATTTTTACCTGAATTATTTGAAGACTCAAAGCAGGAAATCATTTTGCTGGAGTATTTTCTTTTTTACTCTTGGCGCGTTGAGCCGGTTACCATTTGCAATTTTGCTGGTAGCTATTATCATTTTTGAAGCTTTTCATTCTATTATACATCGAAAAGCAGATTTATGGAAATGGGTTGTGTTTTTTATTTCAATCCTGTTTATAGGTCTTTATTTTCTTTACAACTATCATTTACAAAATAAATACGGCAGCATCTTTTTGAATTATGCTTTACCTCCAAGGAATTTCGAAGAGTTCAGGATTCTGCTTAAACTGATTTTGATGAAATGGACCTATTTTTACTTTACCAAAGTTCATTATCTTGTTTTCCTTATTCTGATACTGGCCACATTAATACTAATCTTTGCCCGGAAAAAAGCGCTGCAACAAATCCATAAACAATTGCTTGTCATTTTTTCCCTTTTCATTGCAGGCAATGTCATTTATTCCATCCTGATGATCCAGCAGTTTCCGGCTCATGATTATTATTTTCTTGATACATTCTATCTTCCGTGCATATTGCTATTGGTTATTTTGGTTAGTATTCTGACGGGAGCTCATAAATTACTGAAATTCCCGATAATAATAATCCTGGTCCTGGCATGTATCTTAATTATTCCAAGAGTCGTCAAAACCCAGGAAATGAGAAGGCTGACCGGGAATTGGGATCATACGGAAACAACGATCCGGAATTTTATGGATTCAAAAGCATTTTTAGCATCTGCCAATGTACCGGATGCAGCAAAAATCCTTGTCATCGATGCCTATGCGCCAAATATACCGTTCATTCTTATGAACAGAACAGGTTTTGCAGTGTTGACCACTTCCAGAAAAAATATTATCGAAGCATTAAAATGGGATTTTGACTACATTGTTATTCAGAATGAATTTCTCCTGTCCGAAGTGGTTTCCAATTATCCGGAGCTCATAGACAGGATTGAAAGACTTTCCGGCAATGGGAAAATAACTTTATACCGGTTGTTGCCGGAGCCAAAGCAACAGACTTTATATACGTTTTTAGGATTGAACGATAAAAGACCTGTTTCTATTGAAAGATGTGCATTTGAGACTGTAGATTCCATTTGGAACAAACACTGGAAAAAAATCAAACTGACGAATGAAGTGAGTTATAACGGTAGGGCACCCGGGTTCGTGAACAACAACCAGGAATTCGGTCTCACTTATAAATTGACAAATGCGGATACGTTCAGGGATAGTTCAAGACTTGTCTTATTCAAAGGGTATTTTCTCAGAAAAAAGGATCTGACGGGATGCTCTATCATTGCATCCGTCACATCAGGCGATAAAAGTCTTTTTTATAATGGTTATGAGTTGCAGGATCTGATTCCCAAAACCAATCAATGGCAGGAGGTAAATTTATTTTTCCAAATCCCGAAAATTGAGAAAAAAGATTACAAGCTGGAGCTCTACATTTGGAATAAAGGGAGGAATACGCTTTATTATGATGATACGGAGGTGAGTATTTATTAATGCAGGAATTGTCATAACGGAGATTTAAAGGCATAATTGCTTCATTTCTTTTTAATTATGAAATATATTATCCTGATCCTGATCATCCTGATCACACGCATTGCTGCAGGACAATCAGGTTCGCTTGATATGACCTTCAACCGAACGGGTATGGTGGTGATTGCATTGGGAGATACCGATAATTGCGGACATTCCATGGCCATTCAGCCCGACAATAAGATCATTGTCGTTGGAAGTCCATACCTTGCCCTCGGTAATTGTTTTATTACCGTCCGGCTGAATGAAGATGGAAGCATGGACAAATCGTTCGGAATACGTGGTGTAGTTACTACAATGCTTGAATCAGGAGCCAATGAAGAGGCATTTACAACAGTTTTACAACCCGATGGAAAGATCCTTACCGGTGGGTATTCGAATGGAAAATTCGGCCTTATAAGATACATGGTCAACGGACGATTGGATTCTTCCTTTGCTTCGGGAGGGATTGCCCTTACCGGGGTTGGAATTGCCGGGAAAGGAAATGATCTGGCATTACAGAAAGATGGTAAAATACTGATGGCAGGTTCGGGAAACAACCAGTTTACCACTGTGAGATACATGCCTGACGGCACTCCTGATACGTCGTTCGGAAAATCAGGAATCGTCGGTACGCCTGTCGGTAGTCTGAGTTCAGCCACAGCAATAGCGGTGCAGACGGATGGAAAGATCATTGTGGCAGGGAGTTCGTTGTATGATTTTGCCGTAGTTCGATATCAGCCCGATGGTTCACTGGATTCAACTTTCGGAATAAATGGGATTGTTACAACTCCAATGAATTTGTCGTCACCCATTGTACTTGATGTCGTAATTCAGAAAGACGGTAAAATTCTGACTGCAGGGGGGTCATATTATTGCAATGTTCACTTCGCCAGGTATAATCCTGATGGCACTCCGGATACAACTTTTGGACATCATGGAATAACCTCATGTGACATTAATTCCCCGGCTTCATCTTCATCTCTGACACTTCAAGTGGATGGCAAGATCATCACTTCGGGATTTTGGTCTCCATCTGAAATGATACTTTACTATGCCATGGCGAGGCTGAATGCAGATGGCAGTATTGATTCAGCTTTCGGCACCAATGGATATGTTCACACACCGATTCAGGGGATGCACGATGTGGCTAATGCTGTAAGAGTGAGGGATGATGGAAAAATCCTGTTGGCAGGGTGTTCCCATTTTCCGGGAAGCAGCAATTGCGATTTCGCTGTCGCCCGGTACATTGGAGGAACGGCAGGCATATCAGAAAATGAAGATCTCCCTGTGTTTTACATTTATCCCAATCCTGCAAAAGATAAAATTTCAATTGAAATAAAAAATGCTGTGTTTTCTAAAACAACTTCAATTTCAATCTATTCCATTAACGGAGACTTGTTATATTCCCATTCTCTGAAAATAAAAAGGTACGAGCAATCTGTCAGGGTATTTCCGGACGGGATCTATATCATCAAACTTACAGCAGGGGGCAGATCTTCAGAGCAGAAACTGGTGATAAACCGGTAAGAAAAAAATTCCGGCTAACCTAACCAGATTCTGTTTTTATTCCTTATATTTACGGGTGATTTAATTATGATCCATATGAAAAAGTTATACACACTTTTCAGTGTCATTGTTTTAATATTGCAGACTTTACCTGTATCTGCGTCTGTTTTTACAGATACCACTAAGTCCATTCCTTTTCTTGAAAACTGGGAATCGGGTTCCTTCTTCACCAACGGATGGACTTTTCCTTATGGCCAGGGAAACTGGACCATCACCAGCAGTTCCGGCGATTCCTCACTGAATTCTGAATTTCCGGGCCAGCCATCACAATCAAATTATTTCTATGAACTAAAATCCCCCTGGTTTGATGCAACCCAAAATACATGCGATTATATTTACCTGGACTTCGACCTAAGGCTAAAGAATTTGTATACAACCGGAACTGAATTCATGAAGGTCGTCTTTGAACTTGACACGGAAGCGGATACTATTAAAACTATCAAAAACAGTTCAAACGACCAGAGCTGGAAACATTATACTATACAGTTAATTTATGCGCCAAAAAAAGTTTTCAGTATCAAATTCCTGGTATCGGGATCGAATTCTGTGAATATCATTTCATGGTCGGTTGATAATATCGCAATAACAAAGAAATGCAAGCCTCCCCATGAACTGACAGTACAAATTGGAGGACAGTGTGGCTCGTCATCATGCCTTGCAACTCTTACATGGCTTAGTCCTGACTGCTCCAGCAATAGTTCTTTTATTTATGATGATGGTACTGCCGAAAACGGAGAGGCGATTAACCCAGGATGGGTATGGTGGCTTGGAAATAAATTCCCGATTGCACCAGATATCGAAGGATTTCTTACTTCCTTTGATATATGGTTCTGGACGAATCCGACTCACGGGAGTGATCTGCTTACACTCGATGTTTTTGACATGAATATGACGCTCCTTGGTTCATCAGCTCCATTTTTACCTCCTGACAGCACCTGGATTTCACTAGATGTCAACAACCTATGGTTCCATGGTCCTTTCTATGCATTGGTGAAATGGAACGCAACAACTCATTTGACAAACTACCTTGGCATCGATGAGAATGGATCCCTCGCTCCATATCAGCTAGCAATGGAGTATAATGGAAGCGGTTTCCCTACGCCTATTATAAATTGTGGCGGTAATCTGGTTTGGCTTCTGAGAGCCAATGCCAATGTTACAAATAAGAAAAAAATGACACCTCTGGATACTACAATCTTACTGGGTTATAATATATATCGGTCAGATGGATACGGAAATACGGATTTCTTAAAGAT
This sequence comes from uncultured Bacteroidales bacterium, assembly GCA_903929315.1. Classification (GTDB taxonomy): domain Bacteria; phylum Bacteroidota; class Bacteroidia; order Bacteroidales; family FEN-979; genus CAIYUC01. The sequence continues at coordinate 54,191 of CAIYUC010000066.1, read as the reverse complement.
CAACAATGCACCATTAACGGAAACCACCTTCACTGACAGTATTGATTGCGCCGCGAACTATTATGTGACAGTCCAGTACAATACCTGTGAATCTGATTCAAGTATTCACAAATCAGCTGATTGTCCACTGGGAGTTCCTGAAACATCAAAACCTGTTAAAATTAAAATTGACCCAAACCCTGTTTCAGCCAAGATCGACATTTCATCAGATTTCCTGATTAATACAATTAGGATCACCGATCTTTTCGGAAGAGAACAATTAAACTTAAATAATATTGATAAAAAAGAAATCCGGATCGTTCTGTCTGATCTGAAAAACGGAATGTATTTGGTTGTTGTTCAGACAGAACATGGGCAGGCTGCCAGAAAAATCATTATTGAGCATTAACATATGTAAAATGGTAAAATCTAAAATAGCAAAATATTTTTACCATATTAAAACAGTTGATATGAAATTTATTTACTCATTGCTGGTTATGATTATCTTCCCATGGATAGCCAAGTCACAGGATTGGATCAAGTTATCCAATGGGAATGCCAGCGCCCTCAGTTCGGTTTATTTCCCGGCTGCTAATACAGGATTTTCAGCAGGTCAGAACGGAACTATATTAAAAATTATGGATGAAGGGTCTTCATTGAAAAACATGTCAATTGGAACTAACGCGTATCTGTATTCCATCCATTTTCTCAATGCAGATACAGGGTATGCGGTAGGGGCAGGTGGAACCATAATGAGAACCGCCAACGGCGGAAATATATGGAACAACCTTACTTCAGGAACAGATAAAGTACTTTATTCTGCTGTTTCAACGAGTCCAAACACAATTTACGCTGTTGGGGACAGCGGGATCATCCTTGAAACAAATAATGCAGGACTGACATGGGGTACTCTTCCATCGGGCACGGCAAATTCATTACGTTGCGTTTTTTTCAGGGAAACGAACACCGGCTACGCAGTAGGATTGGATGGAACTATATTAAAGACAACAAACGGTGGAAGCCTTTGGAATTCGCAGCTATCAGGCACTTCAAACGCGCTTTATTCGGTTTACTTTTATGATGATTATAAAGGATTTTCGGTAGGTGGCAGTGGTATCATCCTGAAAACCTCCAATGGCGGTGTTTCCTGGAGTAGCCAGAGTTCCGGGACAACAAAATGTCTTTATTCTGTCTGTTTTCCTGATTCATTGACGGGTTATGTGGTGGGTGAGAACGGGATCACGCTCAAATCCACGGATGGAGGGTCAACATGGAATGTTCAACAAACACCGGGCACAAAGACACTCCATTCCGTTTATTTTGACAATACCTCCTGGGGCTACGTTGCGGGAGATACCGGGACTGTCCTGATGACCTCTGACGGAGGCACATCCTGGAACAACTTATCCTCAGGATCCACCGCTGACCTGTTCTCCATTTACTTAACCGATCCTTACACAGCATATGTTAGCGGGACCGGCGGAACAATCCGTAAAACCCTTGATGGTGGTGGAACATGGACAGGGCAATCACCGGTGAGTTTCTGCAATTTTTACTCAGTCTGCTTTACCGACACTCTGACAGGATTCATTGCAGGGGACAGGGGAATTTTTAAAACAACCGACGCTGGCTTTACATGGGATAATTCATTTCACCCCTATTACAACATAGTATCGGTTTGCTTTCCCGAGGCAAATACCGGCTATGCAACCGGTGAGCCCAGCTCCATATATAAAACAACCAACGCAGGCGCATCATGGAATCTCGTATATCAAGAACCCACAGGCTATTACTCTTTCTATGACATTTATTTTTTTGATGTCAACACAGGGTATGCGGTTGGTCTCAATGGAATAATTCTTAAAACAACCGACGGGGGCGCCACCTGGGCCATCGTGATTCCTCCATGGTACACATACTGGGAGTCAGTTTTCTTCACGGATCTGAATAACGGCTTTATTGTTGGGGATGGTGGTGTAATGATAAGAACTACAGATGGCGGGAATACATGGACACATGTCCCCTTGGGAAATACCATCTCGCTCTATTCTATTTATTTTCCCGATCCAAACACAGGTTATGTTGTTGGCGAAGATGGCGAGATCCTGAAAACGACGGACGCCGGGACAACCTGGGTGACAAGCAACAGCGGGACCACCAGTTCTCTCTACTCCGTTTATTTTTCAGATGCGTATAATGGTTATGCGGTCGGGGAAGGCGGAACAATCCTGAAAACGACCGACGGAGGAGTATGGATCAATGAGACACCAAAAACTGCAGGACTGATCGTGTATCCGGATCCTGCAGTTGATATGATAACGATTGAAACGGCAGGAGCAGATCCGATGGGTTGGCTGAAAGTATTGGATGTCAACGGCAAGGAATACATCCAACAAAAAATTAATAAAGAAAGAACGGTTATTCACATCAGCAATTTACCGGAAGGAATTTATTTCCTCAGGTTCTTTAGCGAAAAGACAGTGCTGACGGGGAAAATAATTAAACTATAAAAACGGAAAAATCACATCCTTTTCATATGATCCCTTATATTCATCATTCTTTATAAACCTTTTCAATATTCCATCTTATGAAAAACCTTTATATAAAATCCGTTTTCGCGCTGCTCCTGGTTCTTGGAACCTCCAACGCAGCGTTTTGCAGTGTCCTGACCGACACGATCAAAAGCATCCCGTTCAATGAAGACTGGGCATCCTCTTCTTTTACAACAAACAGCTGGACATTCCCTGACGGCCAGGGGAATTGGTACATGCTCACTTCCTCCGGATTACCCGCACCTTGCGCCAAATTTATGGGGATCCCACCGCTCACAAATTATACGGGTATCCTGGAATCTCCCTGGTTTGATGCAACCCAACTGACCTGTGATTACATTTATCTTGATTTTGATTTGAGACTTGAAGCGGTTCAGTACACACAAACAGAAAAAATTCGTGTGGAAATAGAAATGGGAACGAATCTGGACACAATGTGCACTGTTAATAACTCTGACATGTTTATCCTCAATTGTGAGGCCGGGATTTGGCAGCATTTTCACCTCAACCTTCTGAGTGTTGTAAAGAGCTTATTCAAAGTCCGTTTTATTGCCTTTGGTGAGAATTCTGCTCATATATCCGGTTGGTCGGTAGATAATATTGCCGTGACAAGCAAATGCAAGCCCCCGAGGAAATTTTTGATCGAAGAATCGGGACAATGCGGTATCGGATCATGCACTGCAGTATTAACCTGGAGTCCACCCGTGTGTGGTAAAAATTCGGCGAATATACAATTCATCTATGACGATGGTTCTGCCGAAGAAGGTTATGCTTATTGGCCGGGTCAGAGCGGTTCATATGGAAATAAATTTAAGTTGTCTCCTGTTTATTCTGGCTATCTGAATTCCGCTGATCTGTGGTTCTTCTATAATCCGGATCACGGAAGCGATATGCTTACAGTTGACATATATGATTCCACCCGGACACTGATCGGGTCCTCTGATCCGTTTGCCGTGCCTGACAGCAACTGGGTCACAGTGGATCTGAACAACATTCCGTTCACAGGCACATTTTATGCAATGGTGACATGGAACAATGTCGCTGCCGTTACAAACTGGCTTGGCTATGATAACAATGGACCAAATTCATATATGTTTTATGATTACCGTCTTGCAGGAAACAATTGGGTAACGCCTGCAAATTATTCCTCTTGTGAAGACGGGATATTCCTGATCCGGGTAACCGCTGATGTACTTTCAAAGAAGAAACAATCGGAGGCGCCTGATTCAACCGTTATTCTCGGATACAATATATTTAAGGCAGATACATCTGCCAGCTCTGCTTTTGTTAAAGTTAACAGCGCCCCGGTAACAGATACCAGTTATACGGATATCCTGGATTGCATGGCAAGCTATTATATCACCACCGTTTTTACTACCTGCGAATCAGATCCGTCAGCGATATTTAGCGCAGGATGTAATACCGTCGGAATCAATATATCAAAATTTTCCGGAAATTTGAAGATTGACCCAAATCCTGCTTCCGAATATATCAGCATTTCATCCGATTTCCCAATCAATACGATCAAGATCACTGATCTTTTCGGAAGAGAACAATTAAACATCAATCATATTGATAATAAAGAAATCAGGATTAACTTGTCGGGATTAGCTGATGGCATTTACTTGTTAATCGCTAAAACCCGCAGCGGGCAGACGGTTCAAAAAGTCATCGTACAGCATTAACAAATGTAAAATGGTAAAATTTAAAATGGTAAAATTATTCAGTAGTTTACATTTTACATCATGAAAAAAGGTTTTACCCGTAATTTCCTGTTTTCATTTTTGACCTTCCTGTCGCTGGCCGGCTTCTCACAGGGCGAGTTCAATAACTGGTTTATTAGTTACGGTACGGGTATTACCTTTAATTCCGGATCTCCTGTTTTACTTCCCGGAACATATCCCGGCGGCATGGTAACCATCAATGTATCAGACTCGGCAGGAAATTTCCTTTTTAACAGCGATGGATATCGGGTCTGGAACAAGAATCATGTGCAGATGCCCAACGGGATGGGCCTTTATGGAAATGGTTCAAGCTTTGTTCAAACAATAGATGTAGTTAAGAAAATAAACGATGACAGCACTTATTTTCTTTTTACAAGCGGTTATTATAATCCATATAGCACCTGCCACCCCCCCAGTTATTCCATAGTAGATCTGAGGCTCAACGGAGGCTTGGGGGATGTTGTTGCAGGCTTTAAAAATATCCCCCTGACGGGTGGTCAGAAAGGCTGGTATGCAGTTAAAGGTACACGAGCTCATAACAACCGGGATGCCTGGATCATTCTCCGGCTGGACGATCCCGACAGTAATTATTACGCTGCATACCACATCACCCAGGCAGGATTGAATCCAGTACCGGTTTTATCACCAAGTCTTGTCACTATTCCGACTACCGGTTCTCCCTGGATGCCTATCAACCAGGAATTGAAATTCTCGCCCGACGGTACAAAATTATACTGCCTGTATATAGGCGATACTCTTGAGGTTTGCCAGTTCAACGGAGAAACAGGCCAGGTTACTCCCGGGTTCAAGATACATCCAAAATGTAATGGTACCCTTATCGGGATGTGCACACAGATGGAACTGTCAACCGATTCAAAACTTTTTTACCTGACCTCACAATTCCCTTTCCGCGTTTACCAGTTTGATGCTACACTCACCGATCCGACAGCATTCAATGCAAGCTCAGTAAAAATAGGAACACTTATATCCCATGCAGCTATCCAGATGGGACCGGACTGGAAGATTTATGGTAGTCATGATGTACTCGATTCACTGTGGGTCATAAATTTCCCTTCCATAAAAGGGCCCGGATGCGGATTCCAGAGGGCAGGCTTTTACCTGGGACCCCCTCCGAATCATACCGACGGATTGCCCCAGTTTGTTCAGCGGTACAAGGTATATATCCATCATTCCGGGATATGTGTCGGGGACAGTATTCAATTTATCCCGGATATCTGGCCTCCGCCCGACAGCATTCACTGGGATTTCGGGAATCCTTCTTCCGGATTTAACAATTATTCAAATCTTCATGCTCCTACCCATATTTATGCCGACACCGGCATCTATACAGTGGAATTATTTGTCAGGCATAACGACAACCGGACAGATACTTCCTGGCAGATGATACATATAGTCTCTTCGCTTAAGCCAAATCTTGGTCCTGACAGAATGATCTGTATTGGTGATAGTACCACATTTGACGCCGGGGTGTGTTCAGGTTGCCTCTTTCAATGGACCGATTTAACGACAAGTCAAACTGTCGGAACAAACCAAACTTTCACTACCAGTCAGGTCGGCATCTACCAGGTCATTAGAACTGATACCTTAGGCTGTACAGGATCCGATACAGTGCAACTTACAACAACAGCGCCTCCCTCCGTTACAAACAACCCTCTTTCAAAATCAATATGCTCGGGTGAATCAACAAATATAATCTTAACATCAAACCTTCCGGGTACCGACTATCACTGGACTGCCACTCTTTCTTCAGGAACCATAACCGGTTTCAGCCCGGATTCAGGCCTTGTCATTAATCAAATCCTGATCAATGCCGGTTCAGCCCCTGGTATAGTGACTTATTATATAACTCCGGAGGCCGGGAATTGTGTTGGTAGTGCGGTTGATTTCCCGGTCACCGTAACTCCGGGAGATTCGGTAAAAATTTCAATTTCTGTTTCGACAAATAACGTTTGTTCAGGAACATCGGTCACTTTTACCGCAACCCCAACAAATGGTGGTTCTTCACCCGCATACCAATGGAGAGTAAACGGGAATAATGTTGGAACAAATAGTCCAAGCTACACTTATAATCCTATATCGGGCGATCTGGTATCCTGTATCTTAACTTCATCAATTATGGTATGCATCTCAAATAACCCGGCTACCTCAAATACCATACAAATGGTTGTCAACCCATTAAACCCTGTCAGTATTACCATTTCACCATCAGCAAATCCGATCTGTACGGGAACGTCCGTGACGTTCCTTGCAAGTACAATCAACGGCGGAACAAATCCATCTTACCAGTGGAAAGTTAACGGAATTAATGTGGGGGGCAGCGCAAATTCTTACAGTTATGTTCCACTGACAGGTGATCATATTGTCTGTGTGGTTACCTCCGATGTAATCTGTCCTACCGGGAACCCTGCAACCTCGAATCAGATCACGATGACCGTCAACCCGAATCTTCCCGTCAGTATAAATATTACGGCATCTGCAAACCCGGTCTGTTCAGGGATATCGGTAACATACAGTAGTGCCACCATAAATGGTGGCACTACACCATTTTACCAATGGAAGGTCAATGGTGTAATTGCCGGGACAAATTCATCCACGTATACATATAATCCGGTTTCCGGTGACCAGATCTTATGCATCCTCACTTCAAGCATTGCATGCCCGATTGGAAACCCGGCAACTTCCAATACAATTTCGATGAATGTCGTTTCATCACCCGCAGTCAGCTTCACAGCTTGCTTTGATACCATCACCACGACCAATGCCAAACCCTTCAAACTGAAAGGTGGAATCCCTCTTGGCGGAACATACTCTGGTCCGGGTGTTACAAACGGTATTTTTTACCCCGCTGTAGCCGGTGTTGGAACTCACCAGATAAATTACTCTTATACAAATGCTGCACTATGTACAGTCACTGATCACCGATCACTGATCACCATCAGCCCTGCTCCTTTCATATGTGGCAATCTGGTTACGGATATTCGCGATAATAAAACTTATCCAACAGTCCACATAGGCTCCCAATGCTGGATGGCAGCAAATTTAAATTACGGCACTATGATCCCTGGTAACTCAAGTCAAAGAGATAATTGTATACCCGAAAAATACTGCTACAATGACCTGACTGCGAACTGCGAACTGCAGACTGCGAACTACCAATGGGACGAACTCATGCAGTACGATGAGACCATTTCCAACCAGGGATTTTGTCCACCGGGATGGCACGTCCCGACGGAAGCAGATTGGAATATCCTGTTTACAAACTATATCAACAATGCTTTTGCAGGAAGTCCTCTTAAGTATTCAGGATTCTCAGGATTTAATGCCCTTCTTTCAGGGGCAGGACACTTCAACAAAACATTGGATTTCCAGGGATTTGCGACATTCTTCTGGTCATCGACGTCACATGGAATTAACAAGGCATGGGTTCATGGCATGAACGATACGGATCCGAGTGTATCGGTTTATCCAGCATTTAGGAGTAATGCTTTTTCGGTTAGATGCTTAAAAGACTAGGTTGAATATCGAATATCGATCAACGAATTTTGAATTAAGAATTAAGTTTTTATCATATTTAAGTCAATAAATCAGATCAACTTCTAACTTTAGTTCAAATTTCAAAAATCGTTAATCAATGTTCGTTATTCTTTTCTATTTACAATTTTACAATCTTACCCGTTGCAACCTGGTTTCCTGCAATGAACCGGCAGAAGTAGACACCTGAAGGCAGTCCTTCTGCATCCCAGGTCAATCGGTTCCTTCCTTTCTGTACGTTTTGCTGAACAATCTCATCGACAATCTGTCCAAATTGGTTGTATACAATCAACTCGACCCTGACCTCTGCGGGTATTTCATATGCTAATGTTGCTGAGGCAGAAAAAGGATTGGGGTATATCATCCATTGAACATCCTGCAGATTGTTACTTACTGAGGCCGGGAATTCACCTGTTCTCCAGATGTGAAACCGAATATCGCCACCATTGCTTTCAAGTAAAATAATGACCGAATCAGGCTGGTCATCAACCGGGGTATAATAAACGGAAAATGTATAGTCAAAAGGTCCTTCCAGGGTTGTAGCCAAATCGAAATCAGTGCTGAATTCAGTTCCTGCCAGGGACGTTATGCCTGTGAAACGGAGGATATCATTCGCCCTGTTGGTTACCGTCAGGTGAATTGTATCCACCATTCCTGTATACACTGTATCATTGGAGACTACTGTATCGGATACAGCCATCTGCAAGGGAGCAAAATCGGGAGTAGTGGGAAGAGACTCATTTTCCCATGCATAGATACCGCCCAGCATATCCACCAGTTTGGTAAAGCCCATCGAAATCATCAGGTTAAAGGTATTCATGCTTCTTGACCCCCCTGAACAATAGAGCAGATACATCTTATTGCTGGGAAGCGAATCGATACGGTCGTTAAAGTCCGGTGAATTATAATCCCTGTTTATGGCCCCTTCCAGATGATCAGGATTGTATTCATTCGATGTACGCACATCCATCACAACAAAATCCGGGTTTGTTGCATTAGCCTGGATCAGGCTATCGCACTGAAGCGGGAAATAATACAACAGCAACGTATCGCTGCTCCGGGTCCAACCCATTGCCGAAGCTTCAAATAACAATAAATATGAAGCTATAATAAATAATAAAGTGATTTTCATTGTCATTCTCTTTAACTATAGTGTAAAGGTAAAAAAGTCAATAATGATTTTACCTGTTTTTCCTTTAAAATTAATATTTAATTGGTTCATCGCAATAATGCGTACTTTTAGAGTAAGAAAAAGAGAGAAAACAGTGAATTACCCCGGACTTTAGGCCGGGGGGCAGAACAAAGGCAGAAAAACCGGGCTTTAGCCCAAAATTAAAAAAGTTATGGGGTATATAAAGATATGGGTTCACCTTGTTTGGTCAACCAAAAACAGGCAGCCCCTTTTGGCTACTGACATAAGGAAACAAGTCTTTGATCATATCAGGGAAAATGCTATTAATAAAGACATTTATATCGATTTCATCAATGGCTACAATGAACATGTTCATTGTCTGATATCACTTGGTTCCGGACAGAATATTGACAATATCCTGATGTTACTAAAGGGAGAATCATCCCATTGGATTAATAAAAATAAATTTTTTAAGAAGAAATTTGAATGGCAAGATGAATATTTTGCTGTATCTGTTAGTGAATCTGCTGTAAACCGGGTAAGAAACTATATAAAGAATCAAGAGGAACATCATAGAAAGAGATCATTTCAGGAAGAGTTCAATGAATTTATGCGCAAGTACGGTTTTGAAAAATTTGTTTCGGGCTGAAGCCCGGTTTTTATTTGGCTGCCTGAAACCCCGGCCTGAAGTCCGGGGTAATTCAAATAAAAAAAGAAATTCGACATTAAGTACGCATTATTGCGATGAACCATTAAATTTTTATGAATGTAATTTATATTGTAAATTGCTATCAATAAAAATCCGTAATCCACAATTTGAAATTATCGAGCATCGAGTATCGAGCATCAATTTGTTTTATGTAAAAAGAATCCGCTCTAATGAAACATCAAATTTCAATAGGATCCTGCAAGCAATGTTACCTCTGTATTGAGATCTGCCCTGCATCCGTATATGGAAAATCTGAATCAGGTGAAACTATCGTGCTACCCGGAATGGATGAGGTCTGTATTGTTTGCGGCCATTGTATGGCGGTTTGCGAAACAAAGTCGATACATGTCGATGGCTTATCCTACGAATTGAATTTTCCTGACCTTCCTGCGAACACTGCTGATTACGAATCATTCAAAGCTTTTTTTAGAACCGGAGATCGGTCCGAAACTTTAAGGATAAACCGGTTCCGGCAGAGTTGCTGCAGAAAATTGTTGATATACTTGCCACTGCCCCATATGGCGTAAGCCCGGATAATATTGAGATTACAATCGTGCCGGATAAAGAAATGATCCAAAAAGCGCTTCCTTATATTTCCGGTGTTTATAAACAAATGGGGAAGATGCTGACCTGGTCGTTGACGCGCTGGCTCTGTAAATTAGTCATTCCCAAGGAGGATTTCTCGACGCTGGTGAACTTCATCGTTCCTCATGTCCGCAAAGGGATGTACGATATCTCGGCCGGCAAGGATGATATTTCCCGGAATGCCCCAGCGATGATCCTGTTCCATGCTCCTGCCAGTGCTGAAGAGCATACCGCTGATGCCCACATTTGTGTTACCTTTGCATTCCTGGCAGCGCACGCATTGGGCCTTGGCGCTACCGTTATCGGGCTTATCGGACCGGCTGTCAATAACAGCAAACCTTTGCGTGAGATGTTCCGCATCCCGGAAGGGAATGTGGTCGTTGAAACAATGATCGTTGGATTTCCGAAGAATCATTTTAAAAGAGGGATTTTCCGGCCGAGAAAAAATGTCATACTTCATAATTCCTAAATACTTCAATCTCATAATTCCTGCCTGACGACAGGCAGGCATATTTTATCTTTCATATTTCATAATTAATAATAAAATCGCTCTTTCCATGAAAACTCTGTCTTTATTATTGCTCAGCGTGTTCATTTTTGTTCATTCTCATGCACAGGTACCCGGTGAAAACCCAGGCGTTAAAAGCGTTTCAAAGCTTCAAACCCTTCCGAACGGGAAAAACATTTTTTCGAAAGCTGTCAGCTACAGCACCAATGCGAAATGGATGATTAACGGAAAGGAGGCGGAATCATCTGTCACCAAGGCGGTTAAGCCTATATCTCTTAACGGTACAACGGTACAGACCCATCACATCATTTTTCACTTTGACAGATTTACAGATGTAGTATGGCTTAACGGAGCGGATACGTTATTCGAGGACTTATGGAATATGAACTGGACCTCCAATAACATACTGGAAGGAGATCTGGTGGATGGATACTATGAACTGGTAGTGGCCATGCCATTGAGTTTAACATATCTGTCACAATATTTTTGTATCACCAAAAAGGATTTTCATGTATACAGGAATATGGATACCACTATTTTATCCACGTCGGCAAATCACACCATAAACCTCATCCTCAATGATGAAAATGGCAACCCGATCAATTATTTCCCAACGATGACACGGAGCGGGGATGGTTTCGGACTGGCATTTGAATTTCCGGAAGGCTTTAAAGCCCCGAACCTGAGCATATGCAGTTCAGGTTTTGCTCCCCCGGTCTTTTTCTTCACGGATGTCGAACCGGAACTTAAAGTCCATTTGGGAAGAATGGATGCAACAAAGACAGAACCCTACCATTATTATGTGGTCTCCTATCCTGTCCTCCAGGGAATTCATTCGGATACTACAATGGAAGATGCACCTGCCGATCTGAAGCATTTTCCATTCATCTTTCACGGGACGCCCGGTGGTACCAATTTTTACCTGGGATGGGGCTTCGGAACAGTTGTTAATGATTCAATCCTCGGCGGGTATGCTGATCCATTCGTTGCTTCAATGTCAACAAATGACTATCCCTGCCGGGCAACAGATACAGTTCAGTTCTATACGACGAACGTAGGGATTGACACGAATAAGATCTTTTTTGGAGCGGGTGCCGATCATATGGAAAGGAACCCTCAAGACCTGATGCTTGCTGATTTCATGACTCCGATTCTTTTTCTTGATACACAAAATGATCTCATATTGAGTACGGAGGGAAATTTTCCTCCCGTCCCCAGTGATTACAAAGTAGCCGATGGGAATACTGTAAACTTCGGTACAACCGCTCCCTTCAGTATTTCCTGGGGATTTAATTCGGGAAACGATTACCAGATCTGGGAAAGAAGTCATTTCAGAGGACAAACAAATGAACGCAGGTATATTGATGTGGCGATGGGCACATATGAAATCTGGAAGGGCAATGTCCCGTTGATGTATGATTCAATAAGAACGTTCGATATTAAATTTAATGTATGGGAACTCGGGCTTTATTCGGTCATTCTGAATGACAGTAACTATACATTGCTCGGAAGGAACGGGTTCAGCCAAACCAATCTTACATTTGACCTTACAAAGGAAGATGCTAATTCCCCTACCCTGCTTGCATTTAAGATCAGGAAAGCAGACAGCATCAGCACGGAACTGATCCACGGCTATGATGCCTCGGTCGAATTTACGGCAGCTGATTTCACTTATCCTTTGCCCGGGATCCGCCTTTATCATACGATTGAAGAGGTTCATCTGTATTATAAGGAATACTCCGGTTCCACCTGGTACGAAGTACCGGTCACCCCGCAAACAAATTTGCTTGATTCAATCAGTGGAATGCCCTATTTCGCAGATCTCGGACCGATGATGAACCAGTTTCCGGATTCTGCATGGATTGATCTGAAGGTTGTCCTTATTGATTCAACGGGTAATTCCAATACGCAGATCATGCACCCTGCCTGTCTCATCCGCGATGCCCTTGTAGGAATTGCTTCTGTTTCTCCTGAAGGTTCATTTAAGGTTTATCCGAATCCTGCAACTGACAGATTGAATATTGTAACGGATTCAGAGCATTTTACTGTTTCCCTCTATACTGTTACCGGGCAACTGGTGATGGAAGGTGCCGGTTGCCGGTCGATAGATGTTTCAGGTTTTGCGAACGGGGTTTATCTTGTAAGATTTACCGACACGAAAAACGGCCAATCGTTTACTTCGAAATTCGTGAAATAAAAACAATCTTTAAAACTCCGTTTGAATTATGAGAGATGATGATGAATTATGAATTATCCGCATCGTCATTCCTGGTATTCGCTTATTGTTTTTGCCAACTATTCTCGATGCGTTTTCTGTCAGTTGCCTGTATGATTAGAATGACTATGCTACTTCATATTCAAACTTCATGGGTTGAGGCATTTTTGTTGAAGCATTAATAACTTCAATTCCAACGATATTTCCCTGTTCATCATAATCAAGGATAATTCCTGGTTTATCTTCATCGCTCTCTACAATCTTTCCATCTGAAAAATGAATATAGAGAATATCCACTTCCTTGTCATATTTTATTTTCATAGTATTTACTGATTTTTGAAGTTCTGTAAACTGTTACTACTACATTTGGGCTTTTTCTCATGTTCACAAAAACCCTGATTATAAACAATGTTTTATCTGTCTTTTCAAGATGTTGAAAAACGGTCAGATTTTCGTGTGCAGCTATTTGATCTGGTTTAGCTAAAATGTTTTCAACAGTTTCTTTAGAAATATTTCTCTCTCTCATTTGCTCTAAAAGCATGCTGTGAAAAAATATAATTCATAGCAAATTATCATTAATATTAACAAAAGTATACAAAATTAAGGAATCCGAATTATACAGGCTATATCTTTTTTTAAGGTGCTGGAGTGATAAAGACTTTTACCGCTAAGACGCCAAGAATAAGATCATTATTTTCGCGTTCTTTGCGCCTTCGCGTCTTAGCGGTGAAAAAAAGCAATTTAGATTTTATCTTTGCTGTCTGATCATTCAATCTAATGTAAATAATGGAAGACAAAATATCAGAACAACTGACATTTGAGCCTGTGACTAAGGACAACTGGGACAAATTCGTTGCCCTTTTTGGTAATCGCGGAGCATGTGCATATTGCTGGTGCATGTATTACCGGTTAAAACAAGCCGAATTCAAAGCCGGGAAAGTGAATGATATCAATAAAAACCGCATGAAGGAGTTGATTTGGGAGGGAAAACCTGTTGGTGTAATTGCAATCTATGAAGGACATGCGATTGCCTGGTGTGCGTTCGCCCCGCGTGAAGACTATCTGAAGCTTGAAAATTCACAGGTACATAAACGGATAGATGATAAGCCGGTCTGGTCTATCCCCTGTTTCTTCATTGATAAAAAATTCCGCCGGAAGGGAATTTCCGTGGCGTTATTAAAAGGAGTTATTGAATACGCCAGGAAAAACAAGATCAGGATTATTGAAGCTTATCCGACCATTCCAACCCAGGAAAAATTACCGGATGCTTTTGTCTGGATCGGGCTTTATAAATCGTTCGAACGGGCAGGGTTTGAAATCGTGGACCGGAAATCGAAGAACAGGCCGATGGTCAGGTATTATCTCGCGTGATCAGGATTTATTGCTGCGCTTTCGCTCAATCTCATCAAGGATGATCTTCCTCAACCGGATGGATTTAGGGGTTACTTCAACGTATTCATCCCCCTGAATGTATTCCATCGCTTCTTCCAGGGAAAACTTTATCGGCGGCACTAATACCGCCTTATCATCTGTACCTGAAGCACGAACGTTTGTCAGTTTTTTTGTCTTTGTCAGATTGACGACGATGTCATTGCCCCGTGTATTCTCCCCAATCACCTGGCCGGCATAGATGGGATCATTCGGATCAATGAAGAACTTTCCCCTGTCCTGAAGCTTATCAATGGAGTAAGTGATAGCAATTCCTGTTTCCATGGCGATCAGTGAACCATTGGTTCGACCCTGAAGGTCTCCTTTCCACGGCTCAAAAGCTTTAAACCGATGGCCGATGACGGCTTCCCCCTCGGTTGCAGTGAGGATCGGATTTCTGATCCCGATCAGCCCTCTTGCCGGAATAGCAAATTCAAGGATGATCCGGTCTCTTTTCGTTTCAATATTCAGTATTTCTCCTTTCCTTCTGCTCACAATTTCAATAACTTTACCGGAAAATGATTCCGGCACCTGGATCCGGAGAAGCTCTATTGGTTCATTCTTTATTCCTTCAATTTCTTTGGTGATAATTCTTGGCTGGCCAATTTGAAATTCATATCCTTCCCTGCGCATGGTTTCGACAAGGATGGCAAGGTGCAATATTCCCCTTCCATAAACGAGGAATTTATCCGGTGAACCGGTCTCCTCAACTTTTAATGCAAGATTCTTCTCCGTTTCATGGAATAATCTGTCACGGATATGCCTCGAAGTAACATATGTCCCTTCTTTCCCGGCGAAAGGAGAGTTATTTATCGTAAAGATCATGGACATGGTCGGTTCATCAACGCTGATACGTGCAAGGCTTTCCGGGTTTTCACCATCAGCAATCGTATCCCCGATATCAAAGTTCTCGGGCCCAAGCACTGCACATATTTCGCCGGCATCCACTTCGAATTTTACCTTTTCTTTAGTAAGTCCTTCAAAAAGGAACAATTCTTTAATTATTGATTTTGTGATGGTCCCGTTGCTTTTAAGGAGGGAGACCTGCATTCCGGCTTGGATTTTTCCGCGTGTTATTCTTCCCACTGCGATCCGGCCGACATAAGAGGAATAATCAAGGGAGCTGATCTGCAGTTGAAGACTACCGGGTTTTTGTTCCGGGGGTGGAATATGTGCAACTATGGTATCCAGTAAATAGCTGATATCTTTTGCCGGATTTTTCCAGTCTTCCGACATCCATCCCTTTTTGGCTGAACCATAAACGGTAGGAAAATTTAACTGGTCCTCGGTGGCATCAAGGCTGAACATAAGTTCGAAAACAGCTTCGTTGACCTCGTCGGGCGAGCAATTGGGTTTATCCACTTTATTGATCACGACGATGGGCTTTTTCCCGAGTTCGAGGGCTTTCTGAAGTACAAAACGGGTTTGTGGCATGGGTCCTTCAAAAGCGTCAACCACCAGCAAAACACCATCGGCCATATTTAAAACACGCTCTACTTCTCCTCCAAAATCAGAGTGTCCGGGAGTATCAATAATATTAATTTTTATCCCTTTGTACCTTACCGATACATTCTTTGATAATATTGTGATCCCTCTTTCCCTTTCAAGATCCGTAGAGTCGAGGATCAACTCCCCCATATCCTGATTCTTACGGAATAAATTTACCTGGTGTAAGATCCGGTCAACCAGCGTGGTTTTCCCGTGATCGACGTGGGCAATTATGGCTATATTCCGGATTTCCTGCATAAACCGTAAAACAAGGCTGCAAAAGTACGCTTTATTCGGTTGTAAACCTCCTCACATCTGACCGGATAAGAATGTCAGTTCAGTTAATGCGATTAAGGCGGTTAACTTATTTATTAGTTTTCTTTCTTACCATGTAGTAAACTTGCACCATTTTTATGGGTAACTTCCACATATCATACAAGCGGCCATTTTTTCATTAAAATCAGTTAAAATTATTTCTTATGAAAAAATTTAGTTTTTTTATTGTTCTCATCCTGAGTTTCCTGTTGGGACAAAGCCAATTTGTTCGTATGCCATTATTTTATCCTCAAGATAGTACTTTGTATTCCCCAAATACTATGTCCATTGTTGACCAAGATCATGTATGGATAGCTACTCAAAGGTTAGATCTTTCAACTAATCATAATTATATGCCTTTTCCCGAGGCACTTACAACGAATGATGGTGGAAATACCTGGCATTTTTACAACATTCCAGCAACCGGAACCCCGCTTTTATTGGATGTTGAAGCTTATTCCGATAGTATTTGCTATTATTTTGTTGATGATTTTTTTACCGGTCATAGTGACATTTGGAAAACAGTCAACGCCGGCTCTTCGTGGTCAAAAAAAACTACTACACAGTTTAGTGCAAACTATGGTGATTTTATCCATCTTTTTAGTAAGGATACCTTGATTGCTATCGGAGATCCTGCAGATGGATATTTTAATATTCAGATTACAACGGACGGGGGAGAAACATGGACTCGTGTATCCCAATCAAATATCCCGGCGATACTACCTAATGAAATGGGTTATTCTGGAAAGTCATACAGTGCAATAGGAAATACTATTTGGTTTCCCACTTCACAAGGGCGTTGTTTTAAATCCACCGATAAAGGGTATGAATGGACTGTTTCCAATGTTGATACAAGTTTTGGTTATCAAGTTCCCACTGTGCGTTTCAGCGATCTACAGCACGGAATTTTCTATTGTTATGGAATCATTCCTATTCGATATTACAGAACGTTCGACGGAGGAGAAACTTGGACAAACTTTCCTATCCTTCAGAATTTATTTGCTCCCGGTATAAGTACTGTCGGAGGTATATTTGAAGGGTTCGTTATTGCTGCCGGAGATATAAATTTCCCTAATCAATCATATATATATTATACAACAGATTTTTTCAATACACTGACGATACTTGATACTGTTTTGTGGTCATCAAATTTTATCTATTTTAAAGATGCATATACAGGATGGTTAGCTAGGTCATATCTGCCGGATTCCGCAATTTTCAAATTTACCGATGTTTTGACATCAATAAAGAATAAACCCATTGTACAAGGGAATATAATAATCACCCCAAATCCTACCGATCAAAGTTCTCTTTTAACCTTTCCTTCTGAGTTCATTAATGAAAACAAAATCCTGAGAGTATTTTCTGTTTCAGGGAAATTAATGAAGGAATATACCCTACCGGCAAATGTAAAAAGTATTGAACTGAATGCTGCCGGATATTCAAATGGAGTATATATTATTGAATTAATTTCGGATACTGGTTTAAACAAAATCAATAGATGGGTGGTAATACATTAGAGCCACCCGAAAATAAAACGTACGGTAAAAGTATTTTGCCATCTTACATTTTGCTATTTTACATTTGTTTATTGCATGGAGTCATGGGATGAATGATGTTATATTACTCACGCGCTGCAAGCGCGCGAGCAAGACGCACGCGTTCGGAAACGCGCGCAAAAGTAGTGAAGTAGCGAAAAATAATAAATTTAGCCAAAGAATATTGTGGCGACTCAATTGAACTTTGTTCCTTTGTCAATTTCTATCTGTTTAAGTGGTTGCATTTTTGTAAATTTGCCAAATGGAATTAATTGAAAGGAATAAGAGAACTATTTCCAGTTTATGTGAAAACCACATGGTTAAGGAATTATATCTGTTTGGCTCTATATTGTCAGACAGTTTCAATAATTCCAGTGATATCGATATGATTGTACAGTTTTCAAATGTCAATTTACTCGATTATTTTGATAATTACATGGACCTTAAAGAACAGTTTGAGCAGCTATTTGACAAACCTGTTGACCTGGTGGAGAACCAGGCAATTAAAAACCCGATTTTCAGAAAAGTCGTAGATCGCGAAAAAGTCTTGATTTATGAACGAAAAAGTACTTAAATGTTTGTACGACATTAAGTTTGCCATTGAAGAAATTGACTCTTATTTTTTCAGGTTAATAAAACATTTGAAACTTATAAGTCAAATATCCTTTTGAAAAGAGCGATAGAAAGAGATCTGGAAATTATAGGGGAAGCCACAAATAGGATTCTTAAAGAAGATCCGGATTTTGAAATTGAAAATGCAGGCCGTATTATTGGTTTAAGAAATCAGATTATACATGGATACGATACAGTTTCAGATGAAAGTATTTGGGGTATTTTAATCAAACATCTTCCAAAGCTTAAAGAAGAAGTAAATAAATATACTGAATATGAAGTGAAGTAAGAAATTCGAACTTCATCGTTCCGTTCAAATTTCAAGATTCGTTGATCTATTGTTCAAAATTCAAAAGGCCTTTGTTATCCTGCAAAGATAATTGATATTTATGGTTCATGCGGCTAATTCAAATATAAACCGTTATGAATCAAATCAAAAAAAGGAGTACCTTTGCGCTTATTATTAATTTGTGTTTCCGGCCAAACAAGTTCAGTTTTCATTTCCCTCCTGCTTATTTAATCTTTAAGTACCGGAAAGTCCGCTAGCACATAAACAAATTTAATCATGATCACATTTGAAGAATTAGGGATTACTGCATCCTATTTAAAGGCCATCAGGGAACTTGGTTTTGAAGTTCCGATGCCTGTTCAGGAAAAGGTTATTCCTCTCCTTTTGGGAGAAAAAACAGATATTGTTTGTCTTGCCCAGACCGGTACAGGCAAAACAGCAGCATACGGTCTTCCCCTGATCCAGAAAATAGACCCTTCGATATTCCAACCACAGGTTTTGATACTTTGTCCAACCCGCGAGCTATGTGTGCAGATTGCAGGCGATCTGAATGATTATGCTAAATATAATGATGAGGTAAAGACATTACCCGTTTATGGGGGCGCCAGCATTGAATTGCAAATGAAAGTACTGAAAAAAGGAGTCCAGATCATTGTTGCAACACCAGGACGTTTAGTTGATCTGATAAACAGAAAAGCCATAAAACTTAACCTTATTCATACCTTAGTGCTTGACGAAGCAGATGAAATGCTCAATATGGGCTTTTCCGAAAGCATCAATGAAATCCTTGCCGTTGTGCCAAAGGACAGAAATACGCTCCTGTTCTCCGCCACAATGCCCAATGAGGTGGCATCCATAGCAAAAAAATATATGCGGCAACCGATCGAAGTGACCATCGGTAACCGGAATTCCGGGGCAGAAAACATTAAGCATTTGTATTTCACCGTTCATGCAAAGGATAAATACCTTGCCCTGAAACGTATCGTGGATTATTATCCTTCCATATATGGCATCGTTTTTTGCCACACCCGTAAGGAAACGCAGGAAGTTGCGGATAAATTGATCCATGACGGATACAATGCCGAATCATTGCACGGCGATCTTTCCCAAATACAAAGAGATACCGTCATGAATAAGTTCAGGATCCGGCATATCCGTTTACTGGTTGCTACCGATGTTGCAGCACGGGGACTTGATGTAGAGGATCTGACACATATCATCAATTATAACCTACCGGACGATCTTGGCTCTTACACACATCGCAGCGGACGTACGGGCCGTGCAGGCAAGGCAGGCACTTCCATCATCCTCCTTAACCTCAAAGAAAAACACCTCATAAAGCAAATTGAAAAAAAGATAAATAAAACTTTTACTGCAACCCTGGTTCCGACCGGCCGGCAGATATGTGAAAAACAGCTTTTCAATATGATCGATAAAATGGAGAATGTGGATATTGAAGACAAAGAAATCGACACTTATCTGCCCAAGATCTACCGCAAACTGGAATGGCTTGACAAGGAAGAAATCATTAAACGTTTTGTTGCCCTTGAGTTTAACCGTTTTCTTGAGTATTACAGGAAATCACCTGAATTGAATGTACCTGATGAAAGACAGCATACTCCAAGAGATGAAAACGATCCAAGGACCCGCAGAAGAATGAAAGGATCTGAAGATCATGGCGGCCAGGGATATACTCATACACGTCCTGCAAAATCAGGATATCGGCAGGATGATTCCAGGAACAATCATGAACCGGAGCCAGGCTTCACACGATTGTTCATCAGCCTGGGAAAATCCGATGGAATGTATCCCAAAAACCTGATCGAACTGATCAATAAAAATACACCCGGCAAAATGATACCAATTGGCCGGATCGAGTTGAATAAGAAGTCCACGATCTTTGAAGTCGGCGAACAAGATGCTGGCAAACTTATCAACCTGTTAAAAGATGCAAGTTTCCAGGAGGCTCCATTCACAATTGATTATGTGAAAAAAACAGGTGACTTCAACAGAAACTCAACATCAGACCGGCCTAAACGAAGAGAAAGAATAGAACGCCCTGATAAAAGAGGAAAGAAAGAATTTTCGCCCAGAGGTAAAAAGACGAAAAAGAAGTGGTAAGAAGAGCCGAGAATGGATGTTAAAGATTCCGGTTGATATACACAGAATAATCCGTTAATTTCGGCTCATATATTTCGCGCAACAGGTGGGATGAGATCATAAAATCGGCTGTTGACCGGTTGCACGCAGTTGGAATATTGCACACAACCGTGATCCTTAACAAAGCTTTCACATCAACATCATGCGGTTGGGGTTGCATAGGATCCCAGAAAAAGATCAACAGATCGATCTTCCCTTCCGCAATCATAGCGCCTAATTGCTGATCTCCTCCCAAAGGACCCGACTTTAACAAAATAATTTCCTTTTCCAGTTTTTCTTTTTCTTCAAGCATCCGCAATAACGTGTCATGGATCAGTTTACCAGTTGTGCCTGTACAAATGATCTGGTGACCCAACAACGTTTTGTAATTGAATTCCACCCATTCGACAAGATCCTTTTTACGGTTGTCATGAGCGACCAGTGCAATATTCTTTGATTTTTTCATAAATTATGATTTAAATAATAGTTTTCTGGCATTTCCTGCCACCTCACCCCCTTTCTGGGGATGACTAATATGTTTTTTTTCACCGCTAAGACGCTAAGGCGCTAAAAATTAAAACAATGTTATTGAACTATTTGCGTCTTTGTGTCTTTGCGGTTTATTTTTAAATCTAAACTTATTAGACAACCCACCGGGAGGTGAGGCAGATTCAATCCTCATCATAAAAGAACTTTGATTCAAAATTAATCAGAAACACCTTTTTCGTAGCCCTGGTAACTGCAGTATAAAGCCATCTCAGGTATTCAACGTTGATCATTTTATCATTCAGGTAACCCTGGTCGATGAAAATCGTATTCCATTGCCCTCCCTGGGTTTTATGGCAAGTCAGCGCGTAGGCAAATTTAACCTGAAGGGCATTAAAGTAAGGATTGGATTTTACTTTTTCAATACGACCACGCCTGGAGCGAATATCCGAATAATCCTCCATGACTGTCTGGAAAAGACGGTTATTATCGGTCGCAGGCAAAGCAGCCGATTCCGACATGATGGTATCCAGGAGAATCTTGACATCCAGTTCCTTTTCATCGGGATAATCGAGGAAACGAATGGTGACATCGGCAAAACGGAACCCATAGAGTTCTTCAATCTTCCTTATCCTCAGAATCTCGATAATATCCCCATTGGCAATAAATCCTGCTGATGATCCCTCCGGTAACCAGAAATAATTATTCTTCACCACCATCATATAATCTCCGGCATTGATCTCGTTATCAAAAAACAATATTCTTTTCCGGATCTCCTGGTTATAAATATTGGCCCGTTTATTCGACCGGCAGATAACGGCATTATTATCTTTTCCGGCTCCTGAATATGCGGTATTCAGGGCTTCTTCAAGGTCATAGCCGTTGAGCCGTTCGATATCATTAAACCGTTTTACAGAAAATACTGGAAATCTTACCTCTTCTCTGTTTATTTCTCTCCGGATGCTGGTTGCATTTACTAAAATCCCGGACATTTGAGCTTGCCTTACGACTTCCGTCAGTTCAAAAGAATCAATATTCAGTTGATACGAATTCTTCAGAAATTCAATATCCAACGCGGGGCTGTTATCATGACCAACCGGCGGTAATTGGGCTGAATCGCCGATAAAAAGCAGCTTGTTGTTTTCTCCACCGTATACATAAGTAAGAAGATCGTCAAGAATATTCCGGCTGGAAAACAGGCTTAAATCATTAAGTGATGAATTCTGGATCATGGATGCTTCATCCACAATGAAAAGTGTATTTTTATGAAGATTTTGCTGAAGCTTTAAAGCTATTGTCCCTTCCTTTGTGGTCCTTGCAAAAAAGATCTTACGGTGGATGGTATTGGCAGGTTTCTGGGAATAGCCGGCCAATACTTTAGCTGCCCTGCCTGTCGGGGCCATTAATACTGACCGTTTGGATAACTGCGGCAGAACATTCACCAGTGCACTTACAATCGTTGTCTTTCCCGTACCGGCATAGCCCTTGAGTATAAAAAGGGAACGGGTATTATCCCAGGACCCTGTCAGAAATCCTGCCAATTTTTCAATCAGGTGTTGCTGGCCGGGAGTAGTTTCATGGGGAAACTGCTTCAGTAGCATGGAAGTAACAGTCTCCCTGTTCATCGGAATATTATTCGTAACGTAAAGATTCGATGGGATCGAGGTTTGCAGCCTTCTGTGCCGGGATGATACCTGAAATCAGGGCAACTCCGAAACAAAGGATGACACCGGTAATGATCCATACCCAGGGAACAATGAATGCACTGCCTATAAGTAGTGACAGGATGTTCCCGATCAGTATCCCGAGGACAATGCCAAGCGCTCCGCCTAATTGTCCGATAACAATGGATTCAACAAGAAACTGGTTGCGGATTACCCTTTTTGTTGCCCCCATTGCCTTTCGTATCCCAATTTCTCTTGTTCTTTCTGTTACCGAAACCAGCATGATGTTCATCAAGCCGATGGCAGCTCCAAGAAGGGTTATTAGTCCGATGAATGTTGCCGCCAGAGTAACATATTTAATATTGTCGATCAGCATTTTGGCGATATTGTCGCTTTTGGTGACTTCAAAAGTATTTTCCGTACCTATAGGATCTTCCCGTATCGTGCGGAATAATCCGGTTGCTTCACCGATGGCTGCGTCCAGTAGTTCCGTTTTCCTGGCCATTATGTTTATGGAGTATGAAATATTCGGCCTTGAAAAATACATCCGGCAATTGTTCAGAGGAATGTAACAACTCCGGTCACCACTGAAACCCATGCTTGATCCTTTTTCTTTTAATACCCCGACAATAACATACTTTCCGGGTCCTATGGAAATGATCTTTCCAATCGGGTTTTCATTGTTTTTAAAAAGGTTTTTTACCACTTCCGATCCAATGATACAGGAACTGGAACCATAGTAAACTTCATTTTGTGTAAAATTACGTCCCTTGTCTATTTCATCACCGGAAGTGATAATATAATTTTCATCTGTTCCAAGAACTCTTACATTGGGGTTGGTTTTATTGGATTCATATTTGACTGTGGCGAGGTTGGAAGCGAAATAATAGACTGCAGAATAAGAGGGAAATTCAAATTTTTCTTTAAAATCTAACGCTTGCCTATAGGTTATAGACTCATAAATTTTTTGTTTATTGCTCTGATTTCCAATATGGACCTGCAAAGTCCGGTTCCGGATCGTAAATGTATTAGAACCCATCATTGTAAAATTCTGTGTCAGATAATACTTGATGGAATCTGTTGCTGTAAGAATACCCACCAATGCCATTATCCCGAATGCAATAATAAGGATGGTGAGTATAGTCCTCAATAAATGTGTTCTGACAGAATCCAGCGAAATCCTGATATTCTCGACAAACAGCGTATTCTTCATGGTAACCCGCGTATGTTATCAGATTTTTTTACCGTATGCAAGGTCACCGGCATCGCCGAGACCGGGGACAATATAAGCCTGTGCGGTCAACTCATCGTCAACTCCTCCAAGCCAGATTGTCACATCATCTTGCGGAAGGTGTTTTTTGAGATTGTCCAACCCTTCTACACTCGCAAGAATAGAAACGATATGTGTATGAGAAGGCCTTCCTTTGGATATAAGCTCTTTATATGCCATCAGCATCGAAGAACCAGTAGCCACCAGCGTGTCGCAAAGAATAAGAACTTTGCCTTCCACGTCAGGAATAGATGAGTACCCTATACTCATGCTGAAAGACCTGTCTTTATGGGTTTTCCTGTAGGTTGAAATAAATGCATTTTCAGACTGATCAAAAAAATTCAGAAAGCCCTGGTGGAAGGGCAAACCAGCTCGTAAAATAGTAGCAAGCATAGGAGAATGAATGAGAACCGGAACGTTTGCAATGCCAAAGGTAGTAGTGACTTCCTTCATCTCATATTGCAACTTTTTGCTGATCTCATAGGCGAATATCTCTCCAATTCTTTCCATATTCCGTCTGAACCGTAAGCTGTCCTTCTGGATATCCACATCCCTGATCTCTGCCATGAATTGATTCAGGACAGAATCTGAATTGCATAATACATTTACCATTCCTTCTCCCGGTTTTGAATTGTTACAAATTTAGAAAAATTTCATGATTCCCTGTGTTTCTTTACAAAATTAACTACTTTGCTGATAAGCCCCGGAAGCCTGTTTATCGTTACCTGGGAATAATGGATTTCCTTTGCACCGAAACCCTTATAGAAACGAGCGACATTTTTATCATTCGACCCTTCAAAATCAAGGATGAATGGTTGTCCTGCATTTTCTCTGATAAAACTATCCACCAGCAAAAACATGGCGCCATTTTCCCTGGCCTTACTATTGGATGCAGCAAGCTGGAATATAACACGCCTTTCATCTTTTAAAAAAAATACTCCGGCACAGATTGTACCATCAGGGAGAAAAGCACCCATGATCACACTGAAAGTATGTTTCAGACAGTAATCAATGAGCCTTCGGAGAATGTCGTAATGAAGGTAATGAAGTCTGACTTCTTTCTTTCCATAATTTTCCCGGAAAAGAGTTATCAGTTCATCCGGATCGACTTTCCTGCGAAGGATTAAATTTTCCTGTTGCGCTTTTTTAATATTCCTTCTTGTATTTTGGTCATAATTTGCAAAGATGTATTCATAAGAATTGATCAGGTCGAGCTCATTATTTATCCGATTTATGCATCGATAACGGGAATTATCCACTTTATTTAATGTATTCAGATGAATCTCTATAAAATAAAATTTAGGCGGGATCGCCTGAAGGAACCTGTCGACAAGGGATTCGGTCAAAAGATTCCGGGAAAAAATGCCCAGTTGTTGTGCAAAATAAGGTTGGTAAATGTAGTTTATCCCAAATTTACGGTTACTGGAAAGTGGAAAAACACTTTCATAATCATTCTCAATAAGAGCATCCCACCCCGAACTAACAATGTCGAGATACCAGGAATAGGCATAAACAAGACGATTTACAGAATCGTTGATGCATTTATCCCACTTCTCTTGATTGATCTCACGATGTGAAAGGTACTTTATCATATGTTAATAATACAACGTTATCACATATTGTAAACTGCTGATTTTACCATCTCTTCATAAACCTTCCTCCACCCTTGCCATCTTCCCTTATCCGAAAGGCTCTCATTATGCCATATACTGATAAATTCGCCATCTACTGATTTTACAACTTTTATCGTATGCAGGATCGTTTCAATAGCTTTATCCGGATTAAAATGATAATAATCATGCAACGTCACATCCATTACCGATACAGGATGCACACGTAAGGAGGTTACATTGTTTTTGACGAGATCAAAGAAAAAGAAAGGATTCACGATACCAGCCCTGAATCCTGATACTGATGCATATCCCATAGAATAATCATCAGTAATACCCATTTCAATCAGGTTCCGGTATGTCTTTGGGAATTTAATTTTCAGGAAATGCTGCCGGCTGATGGTAATATCCCTGTGGAGGACTTTCGCAAGATGATAGATCTCGGTATTTAGTTTTGAAAAATGCTTTGTCGATGAGAGCGACGGATGAATGCCGATAGTTGATTGCCCGTCAAGCTCACGGAGAAGTTTTTGAAATCCTTTTTTTCGGATAGTGACATTATTATCATCCCCTCCGTAATCAGCAAATAAAACAAAATATAGTGTCTTCAGATGATAAGATTGGTGAATATTCTCCAGGTAACAATAATTATCATAAGGATCCTGCTGTCTGCCCAACAGCACTTCTGTCCTTAATAAAATATCCTTCCAATCCCGGTTTAAAACAGAGCGACAATAACTGCCAAGGACCCGGTAGATTTTTCTGTATTTGTAGGCAAATGCATGATCAATGTCGATGGTAGGAATAAAACAATAAACAGGAGAATGAAAAATGAGATCAGGATAATGATAATGCAGGATTTCCTTTAATTGAATTGCCCATTTATTGACTACGGGTGTTTGAAGAAATTTACCCTTGTAAGCTATGCTGTCGGACACTTCGAAACGGTCATATTTATCGGGTTTGAACGAAAGGTATTCCTCGTATCTTGTGACCAGGTAAAAAGCTGCGGCAAAGGGGTCAAACGGAAGAATGGAAGAGCTGTCAGTATCGGCAAAAAATACCGGTGAACCATTGACGTCAATTGTTTCAATATTCTGATAAATGATAGCATTTTCAAAAAGTATCCCCGCTGATTTTATGTAAAGTCCGCTACCAAGGTCTGACTGTGAGTAATTTATTTTTGCACCCGGGTAACTCATGAATTCATCTGTCAGGCTGGTAAGCTTGTAATTCAATCCCAGGAGTTCCGGGAAGAAAAGGTTGAAAATATATTTTATCCGGGTGGTGACAGCCGGCGAATAGATTAACAGCATGGCATCATTCAGACTTGAAACAGAGGCCAAATTACATAATTTTTTCCAGCAAGATCAATGAAACACGTATGTTTTTTCTGTGTAACACTAAGTATTTAGCTTTGACTAAAGAGGATATGGCAAGAAAATAGAACGCTGATGACACGCCTGAGTACCGATTAACAGCGTAGGTCAATAACTTTTTTCTAATCCTTTATGATCTTTTCAATATATTGAATCTGTTGACCTTTAATTTTCACGAAATAAACACCACGTGATAAACCGGTAAGATCAATCTGGACCTGAGGTTCCGTAATTGATTTTTTGATTACTTCCTTCCCCGTGATATTTTCGATAACCAGGGTGCATGCTTCAGGCAACGCTGGCATTTCAAGCAGAATTTTATCCGTTGCCGGATTAGGGTAAATTGAAAATCTAAGATTCTTCGTCTTTTCGATTCCTACATAAACAGAATCGTATTTCATCAATGTTGCTTTATAGGCATTCCCATAATCCTCATATGCCACATAAGGTTGTCCATCCGATGGACTGCAGGCAAGATTGGTATAAACGGCTTCTCCTTTTGAGAAACCAGGATCTCCCATATTCACCCAGTTGGTCCCGTCAAACGTCATTACAGTAGCTTTTTTAAAATTTCCCCAATCCATAAAAGCCACATAAGGTTTACCGGAAGGATTGAATGCAAGACTTGTATACCATGCCTCTCCTGATGAAAAGCCTGGATTTCCGACATTCACCCAGGAAGTTCCGGCGAACTTCATTACCGTGGCTTTCTCATTATTTCCGGCGTCTGAAAAAGCAACATAAGGCAGGCCGTCAGATGGACTGAAGGCAAGGCTAATATAAGATGCACTTGCTTCTGAAAATCCGGCACTGCCCACATTCACCCAATTGGTTCCATCAAATTTCCTGACATTGCATTTAAAGGAATCTGAATAATCAGCATAAGCCAGGTATGGGTGGCCGGATGGACTAAAGGAGAGGTTAGTAAACTGAACCCCTCCCATTGAAAATCCAGCGCTTCCGACATTTTCCCAGTTTGTTCCATTAAATTTCATTACCGTTGCCTTTAGAGAATCTCCCCCATCCTCGTATGCTACATATGGTTCACCAGTCGGGCTGAACGCAAGACTTATATATTGGGCTTCCCCGGCTGAAAACCCGGCAGTACCGACATTCAACCAATTGGTCCCATCAAATTTCATCAGTGTGGCTTTATAGGAAGCCCCCCAATCCTCAAAAGCAACATAAGGCAAATGATCGGAAGGGCTGAATGCAAGGCTGGTAAAACCGGCTGATGCTGTTGAGAAACCCTCTGTACCAACGGTAACCCAATTGGCGCCATCAAATTTCATGACCGTAGCTTTCTTGCTATGTGCCCAATCTGAGTAGGCAAGGTAAGGTTCCCCATCTGCCGGGCTGAAGCCAAGGCTGGTGTAAGTCACCCATCCTGATGAGAATCCGGAACTTCCTACATTCTTCCACATATAATCAAATCGAGAAGATTTATACCAGTTTTGTTGAGCATGCAAACAAACCGGATACAAAAACATCAGGATAAGCATTTTTTTAAACATAATTTTCAACCGGTTAGAAACAATAATTTCCTATCTGATCACCACCATTTTCTTTGTATCGGTAATCTTCCCGTTTACCTCTAAGGAGTACAGGTAAATACCAGGATTTAACGTGTAAGCGTCAATAGTTACCTTGTGAGATCCTTCAGAAAACTCTGATAGCTGAATCAAGTTGCAAATCCTCCCTGTAAAGTCTGTAATCTTTATAAAGGCTTGATAACAATTGGGATCAAGTTTATACCATATATCCGAAGAAGTAGAAAATGGATTAGGGTTGTTTTGAAGCAATTCGTTTATCTTAAGACTTGTTATTGGAGTTGGCAATGGGGTTGTCTTGTGTTTGAAAGGCAATAATGCAATCAGTGAATCTCTATAAATGCGATAACGAACTACTGTTGTGGGTTTATACTGAGGTAGTTTCCCTATATAAGAGGATTTAGTACTATCGTTTTCCATAAGCAGGTATAATGCTTCAAGATCAATGATTGCACAAATGCTATCAACATCTGAGGGAGGGTTCATGATCCTGTTTTCATACCAATTAATTGCCTGTGACCAGTTATGCATTTGGACATCGCAACGGTTGGCCAGGAATTCTCCAAGTTTTTCCAGATTGGTATCAGCATGGATGGAATCATTTGTGAGATAATATTGCTTCAAGGTGTTATAATCGTTTTCAGAATATTGCTCGACATCAAATAATTCTTTAAGAGCTGATTGTGAACTTTTGGTATGCGGGAACAGGTTAACAATTGAAAAATAAAGGTTTTCGGCTTCAGCATAGTTCCCTGTTCCGAAAAGACTGTCAGCGTTATTCAACATATCTTCATCCTGTCCATATTGCGGTTGATCAGGATCATGCGGACACCATGTTGGATTCCAGGTATATGATTCACTTGGATATAACTGATCCGGTATGTGATTGTCTTCCCAACAATTATAAGTAACATCATAACAATGATTGCAAGAGCCGTCATCATTGAATATAAGATATCCTGAATAATCGTTATTATCGTAGATCATCGTATTCTTGATTACAGGAAAACTCTCTTTAGCTGTGTATATTTCATAATCGTAATTGTCAACGATCATTTGTGTTTCGGTCGAATTATTCGCATTTGGATTTCCAAGGATTTGAAGATAAGTTGAATTAAGTGAATTAACCCCACGATTATTATGATGAATTTGATTATTTTTAACTACTGCATTTGAGTTAAATACATTTATTCCGTATTCCCCGCAATATGTAATATGATTATTTTGAATGTTTCGGTTTCCGGGAATCCCGTGTCCACTGTAATATAATCCTATTCCGTTATGATTTGCATTTGAAATCACATTATCATGTATGTTAAAATAACTGAAATTGTTAATATCAAGCATATCACAATCATAAGGGTTAGAGGAGGAAGAAAAGGTATTATTATCTATATTGGCTGTCCAGCCATCACTATGAACACCGAGATAGATAGCGGTATTATCAAAAGAAGAATTTGAAATGGTAACGTTTCCACCCTGAGTGTCAAAATAATCACAATGTGTAAAATGAGAATTGTTGTTAATCGTTAACGATGTCGAATTAAATTTTACAAATCCGGTATGATTGAATGTTACATTACTCATCGTCGTATTATTCAGGTTTTCCAAATAAAGGCCTCCAAATTTATCAGCCGGTGACTCATTCTGAAACGTTACTTGATTTACTTGAAGGATTCCTTGATTGAGTGAACCAAAAGAACCATTTAATATATAAATTGAATTATTATCCATTCCTGCAAATAACATGCCTTGACCGGGGATTAAAGTTGAACCCGATCTGACCCACAACCCGGCAGTGTCATTGATAAAATAGAGCCGTGGATAATTTCCATTTTGGTCTTTATCAGGAAAAGTTAAAGTTAAGTTATTATCAACTACGAGCGGACCACCTGCAATAAAGCTTCTGTTGTCGAGTGTTCGATTAATTGTTATTTCTCCTTCAAGGCCACCTAATGATTGCAAATCCTCATGAAAACAGATATTCTTCATACTGTCTGGAATTTCCGGACACTGTATTGGTGGATTTGGGGGGGGCGGAGCATTGGGTCGGAGGACAATAGTAATTATTATTTATTTGATAACCTGTGTACGAATCCATATTATCAGCGTAAGAGAATGCTTCGTCCATTGTTATAATGCCATCATGGTTTAAATCCGGATCAGGGATATACTGTGGTAAGGAATGATCATCGCAGACTGGATGTGACAGACCTTGCGTAGGAAAACAAGATAGCCATGTTGTTGGGAATGGGAACACCGCGTCACCATTCTTCCATGGCATGATAATAGGATTTTGCGAACCAGCGTTTTCAATGCGTGGGAAATACCCTCTTACCGCTGCTGTCCAGTAAAACATAAACTCGGAAAATGAATTATTAGTAATATAATGTTCAAGACCTCCAACTTGTATTGAATTTGAACCACAACTCGTATGAATTGTCCTGTTTTTACATGCGGGAGGATAGGTTGTGTAATCCATAACAGGAGCTACAAATCCGCCGGAAAAGCATTGCCCCATGACAATTATCATCTGACCACACTTAATGTGCTGGATGGAACTTGTAAAATCCAAATCGGTAAGGTAATCCCATTGATATTCGTTAGGAACTGGTTGAGGTAAGCAAATGGAAGAATGAAAATTCGGAGTAAAGTAATAACTACCATGATCACCAGTATAAATAAAGAGTTGATCATCAGCCTTAAGTTCCGGGACCTTATGGGAGGGATCTGTTGCTAAGCCTGCAAGATAATGGAATATATTGTGTACACTATCTATGTATGCCGGATAGTCAATGTCATTATATATATGATCGCCATCCAAATCATTCAGTGGGTTACTTGATCCAGATTGAATGCCGGTAAAATAGAGAACAAAAATATTTTCTTTCTTATAACCATATTTCTGGATTAAGGTTGAATACATAGCAGAAAGATCATTCCAGAAGCATGTATCGCTACCTCCAATAATAAGAACGGCATATAAATGTGAATTAGGTATAACAGTCGGCAAAATCCTTGGTTGTGAAGTTGACGGCTTTGGTTGAATTTGTGGTATTTGCGAAATAATCTCGAATTTATCTGTAAGTCCAATTGGATAAACTACCTCGTCAATAACGCTATATTGTCCAGTTGCTTCATCCACAAAAATATAACGGCAGGGATGTATCCATAAACCATAAGGGTTATCATTAACAAAAAATATCCAATTGTTAAGATAAGGATATTGGAGTTGATCATGATTAGGCAACAATAATGGTTGGTCATCCGTTGCCGCCTCCCAAGACGCATAAACATTAATATTACCAATGTCATTTATAAGTATTTGATCAAGTACAAGATGAATTGCATCGTCTCTGGAAAACTGTGCCTGTAATCCTGTAAGTGAAAAGAAAATAATTAGAACTGAAAGAAAAGTCTTTAATTTTGTCATGGTAAATTCTCCTATAGTTTAAGTTTTGACTACTTTGATTGTACGGCAGATTTTACCGTTTACCTTCAGGTAAGCAATGAAAGCGCCGGGCTTGGATGGTTGATCGCCGTTGTCAAGCCCGCGCCATTTTATAGAATGTAAACCTGTCTCCAATTTTTGATTGATAAGGCATGTAGTAAACCTGCCCTGAAGGTCAAATACGGATAATTCTACCAATGATGTTTCTTTAATATAG
The DNA here is from genome assembly GCA_903929315.1 of uncultured Bacteroidales bacterium. GTDB lineage: Bacteria > Bacteroidota > Bacteroidia > Bacteroidales > FEN-979 > CAIYUC01. The sequence continues at coordinate 21,799 of CAIYUC010000066.1, read as the reverse complement.
AATTCAAATGTGGTTTCATCCTGAAACGGATTGGGATAATTCTTTAATGAAGACACAATATCATCTTTTTCTTGATTACCTACAATCGGGTTGGGAGTGAAATTTCCATGACCATCATTAAACATGATATCCAAAGAAGGGTAATTTTGTGCTACTCCATAACTTACAGTTATAATATCATTAAATCCATTATTATCAAGATCGGCACAACAGACCTTTGCAGAGGTTCCTCCATGATATGGAATTGCAACATATTGTGAATCTGCAAGTTGAAAATTTCCCTGGTTATACCATATAATATGTCCATTGATACCTGTAAATAATACATCAGGTAAGCCGTCGTTATTGAAATCAGAAGTTACCAGAGGACCCACACCTCCCTGAAAAATCAGATCAGGAAGTTGCTGAAAGGCATTATTACCAAGATTTTTGAATATCCTGAGAATTGAAAATTGGCCCGTCCAAACATATACCTGGGTAAGGATATCTCTTTTACCATCCAGATCAAAATCTACTATTGCGGCATGCTGCATAAAAACATATGGATCAAGAGTCAGAAGTTGAAAACCGGTAGGGTAGCCAAAATAAATCTTAGTATCCGCAGCGCAAATCACAATATCATCACACCCATCTCCATTGAGATCCCCACAACATATAGCCGAAACAGGTCCGGAAAGAGTATAATATACTGGTGATGAAAAACCACCATTTCCATTATTGTATAAAATGCCCCAAAAATTCCAATTATTAGATGAAACGATAAGGTCAATATATCCATCGCCATTAATGTCTCCGTAAGTAATATCTGTAAAAATTGCAGAACTGTTCAGATTAAAATCCCTGTAATTGTCATTCGGGAAATTACCATTATCGTTGTAATATATCCTAACATAATTACGAACAGTTCCTGTTGAAAAATCTATATAGAACGCAACAATATCAGGCCAACCATCATTATTAACATCCACTGCGAAGATATTATCTTGCCCTCCGCAAAAACATTTAGTAGTATCTGTTAATTCAAAAGTTCCAAAATAAATATTTTTCATTAATGTTATTGCCGGGTTGTTGTAACCCCATCCGACAGTGTGGCCGACTATAATATCATTAAAACCATCATGGTACAGGTTTGTTGCAAATACAGAGCTTGCATAAGCAGGAAGAATGTATTCACTATTGATATCTTTTTTAAAAAAGATGCTGACAAGGAAAATACATAACAGGGAAGATGTTCTGTAAAAGGATTTCATTTTTGTTTTTGGTTAATAATCTATAAAATTTTTTGAAATGAAATAACAGTATTTATTATTTATTCACATGTCATTGATTGCATATATAATTCATTTTCAAGCTATAAATATAGACTATTTAAATACTCAAGTCAAGTATTTTACGGAAAACCGTAATGAATTGTTAATAAGTGTCCAACCTAATTGCATAAATTATTGTAAATCAGGTTATATTGTTCTTGGCAGATAAGCAATTTGCACGCCATAACAATCAACTTGCATCAATGGAACACGGGTGAAACAAAACGGATTAAATGGTCTTTGTGTGTGTTAAAAGTCTTACAAATTAGATAAAAAAGACCTGTATAAATCCGTCAAATCTGTGTTATCCGTGTTCTATTCTCTTGCTGTATCTGCTTAAGCGTCCGATTACATATAGCTTAACACTACATCTAAAAGAAAATTGATTAGTATTTTCATTAAAATGCAGAATAGATATGAAAAGGACAAAACCTGTTAACATCAAAAAGTTTAGTATCTTTGAAACATTAAAATCAAGCCAATTCGACTGTCTTTTATGGAGAATTTCATAGTTTCAGCACGAAAATACCGACCTCAGACATTTGATACAGTAGTAGGTCAAAAATCCATAACCAACACACTGGAAAATGCCATCCGGAACAATCAGGTGGCACAGGCCTTTCTTTTTTGCGGACCCAGGGGTGTCGGAAAAACTACCTGTGCCCGTATATTGGCAAAGACCATCAATTGTGAGCACCTTTCTGCAAAAATAGAAGCATGCGATCAATGCCCCTCTTGCATCTCCTTCAATGAAAATGCATCTTTTAATATTTATGAGCTCGATGGCGCTTCGAATAATTCCGTTGACGAAATCCGGAATCTTGTCGATAAGATCCGCATTCCTCCCCAGATGGGCAAATACAAAGTTTATATCATCGACGAAGTTCATATGCTATCGGCATCCGCTTTCAATGCTTTTCTGAAAACACTGGAAGAACCTCCGGCTTATGCTAAATTCATCCTGGCAACTACAGAAAAGCACAAGATCATTCCTACTATTTTATCCCGCTGTCAGATCTTTGATTTCAAAAGGATCACAGTGGATGATATTGTTGATCATCTGAAATATGTAGCTTCTAAAGAAGAAATCGGGGCTGAAGAGAATGCCTTACACATCATTGCCCAGAAAGCAGACGGCGCCATGCGTGATGCCCTGTCTATTTTTGATCAGCTGGTTAGTTTTACAGGAAGAAGCCTTACCTATGAAACCGTTCTTGAGAACCTCAATGTCCTTGATTATGAATATTATTTTCAAATTACAGAAGAGATACTGAAGGGTGATATTTCAGCAACTTTATTGACGATAAACGATATCCTGGATAAAGGGTTTGACGGACAACATTTTCTAGTTGGGTTCGGTCAGCATCTCAGAAATCTCCTTGTATCCAAAGATCCGGCGACAATCAAGCTGATTGAGACAGCTCCAACGATACGTACACGGTACCTTATACAAGCCGGTCAATGCCCTGTGGATTCCCTTCTAAAAATACTCGATATCAGCAACCGTTGCGATCTCAATTACAAAATCAGCAATAACAAACGGCTGCATCTCGAACTTGCCCTGATGCAGATGTGCAGTCTAACGGATCAGGAAATCAAAATCCTGCCGATAAAACCTGCATCGGTAACCGAAAAAAAACCGACTGAACCGGAGAAACCTGCCACCGCTAAACAAGGTGAACCGGTCAGACCTAAAGATATGAAATCCTTTCCCGGAACAATTTCCATAAAAGGGACTGATAAAAACCAATCCACAGAAAAAGAAATACCTGCCGTTACTGAAACAGAAGAACCGTACCTGATGACATCTCTCTTTTCGCAGAATGAACTGGAGCATGCATGGGATGAATACGGCGAATCTTTGCATAGGGATTACCCTGATCTCTATAGTACGGTGAAGAAACATAAGCCTATTCTGAAGGACGATTTTCTTGTCGAATTCTATGTCGAAAACAAACTTTTGGATGAGAAGTTGAATCAGAAAAAAAACGATCTCCTTCAATTCTTAAAAACAAAGCTCAATAATTCCAGTATCAGCCTGCAAATTATCGTGGTTGAAAATCCAAAAGGGTCAAAACCATATACCAACCGTGAAAAATTTGAGTATATGGCCGGGAAAAACCCGGCACTGCGGGATTTGAAGGAGCAACTTGACCTTGAAATAGAGTAAAAGCAGAATGTTTAATGCTGAAAGCAAAAATTGGAACCCGGATAAAATCCGAAAGGTCTTTGCTGTTGGCGAAACGGTTTGGGATATCATTTTTAAAAATGGTATTCCCTTATCTGCGAGACCGGGAGGCGCCATGTTAAATACAGCCATTTCATTAGGTCGATGTGGTATTCCTGCCAGTTTTATCAGTGAAATCGGAAATGATGAACCCGGTCGTCTTATTTTCGATTTTCTCACCCTGAACAAGGTTTCTACAGAGCATGTTCAACGATATTCGGATGGAAAGACCGCTATTGCTTTGGCGTTTCTGGATGGTGACAATAATGCGGATTATTCTTTTTACAAACACTACCCAAAAGAGAGGTTAACCATCGATTTCCCTGATGTGACAGGGAACGATATTGTTCTTTTCGGTTCTTTTTATGCTATAACACAGGAAATCCATGAAAACCTTATGCGGTTCATACGATATGCACGTAAACAAAAATCATTGATCATTTATGATCCGAACTTCCGGAAACCACACCTTGCCAGGATAGAATCCCTGAGACCATTAATTGTTGAAAATATTTCTCTTGCTGATATTGTTAGGGGATCAGGTGAAGATTTTTTATTTATTTTTGGTACGGAAAATCCCGATACGACTTACCAAACAATAAGGAAGTCTGGATGCATGAGTTTACTTTATACCAGGAATAAGCTTGGAGTTGACTGCTACTATGATAATTCTCATTTTAACCTGCCTGCTCCCCCGATCATTCCAAAAAGTACTATCGGGGCAGGGGATGCATTCAATGCGGGTGTTATCTATACCTTGTCAAAGGAAAATATTTACAGGAAGGATATTTCATTACTCACGCAGGAGAAATGGGAGAAAATTGCCGGAACCGGTATTCGTTTTTCAACAGAGGTTTGTTTAAGTTTAGAGAATTATGTCTCATCTGAATTTATAAAGACCTTGTGAATGTTCAGCAGATTTGCAAATACTATTTTACGGCTTTTCGGCTGGAATACCACTGGGGCTATCCCCCCTGGAATCAACAAAGCCATCATGATCGTTGCTCCCCATACCAGTTATTGGGATTTTGTGATCGGGCGTCTTACATTCTGGGGATCGCGGGTAAAAATCCGTATTCTTATTAAAAAAGAGGTCTTTGTATTTCCACTTGGCTTCCTCCTTAAAAAATTAGGTGGTCTTCCGGTGGATCGGGGCAAGAAAAATAATATGATCGATGAGGTCGTCAGGCTCTTTGATGAAGCAGAATCGCTGGTTGTAGTGGTCACGCCTGAAGGAACCCGTCGTTTGGTCCGTCAGTGGAAAAAGGGGTTTTATATGATTGCCCTTGCAGCAAAAGTGCCCATTGCCTTAGGTTATATTGATTATGCCAGTAAGACCGGAGGAGTAGGGCCTCTTCTCTATCCGACCGGGGATTATGAGAAGGATATGGAGTTCATCAATGCATTCTATCTGGATAAAACAGGAAAACATCCTGAAAAGTTCAACCTTTCCGTGTCCCATGAAGGGTAATGATCATTGGAATAGAATAATCATCTAAATAAATATCCCATGAAAACCAGCCGTAAATCAATTGAAACCTTTCTCGAACCGAGAAAAATGGCCATCACCGGTGTTTCCAGGGATCCCAAAAAGTTCGGAAATCAAGTTTATACTACATTGAAGAAAAAAGGATATGAAGTCTATCCGGTAAATCCGATGGCAACGGAAATAAATGGCGAACGATGTTATCAAAATCTTTCGGAAATACCTTCGCATGTAAGCAACCTTTTAATCCTTTCTTCAAGGGAAAAAACAGTTCCTATAATTAAGGATGCAATTACCAGGGGAATGAACAATATCTGGATCCAGCATAAGTCGGAATCGCCGGAAGCGATTGAAGTTGCCAATTCGGGTAATGTGAACCTGGTTTTTGGCGAATGTATCCTGATGTTTGCGGAAACCGTAGAAGGATTTCATAAGTTCCACCGGGGAGTGAAAAAATTCTTTGGTGCCTTACCAAAATAATTTTGCTCTTTTCGAAATTCGCCCGAAGAGATCACTGGTATGAACCCCAGGGCAGTTCCATCCCGATTACTTGTGTGTCAGAAAAATATTTTACCTTTGCAACCTTTTTCGGGAGCTTAGCTCAGTTGGTTCAGAGCATCTGCCTTACAAGCAGAGGGTCACTGGTTCGAATCCAGTAGTTCCCACTTTTATTTTTATAATGGCTTGATATTCAGGCCATTTTTTATTTTTTGTCCATATTTTGTCCACGTAAAACGAGTAAAAAAAAAATACCCATCAATTTTCTTTAGAGAAGGATACCCGAATATCATCCTAAACAGGGGAGCCTATTACCGTGAACTCAGCACACTGCTTTAATAACTCACAAATATCCCCATTAATAGCTAAATCACGGTTATTACCCATCTTACAATGAAAGTTATTGGGTCAAGAGCTATATCAGCAAGGTTTCCCAGTTGATGGATTTGAAAGTAAAGTTGATGGGAGCATCGTGACCCGTATAGAACATTATTTGACATCTGATTCCAGTCCCGCTCCAGTGAAAAACTATCAAAGGATCACTCTGGTAGAATTTGTAATCGATGAGGTGGAGTTCCTTATTTTTGAAAAGAAACTGGAGCGGAAAACCAAGTTTAGGAAGATATTTGAGTAACAAGAGGTACAGACTTAATGGTGCGATTTTCGCTAATAAACAGATAGAGGAACTCCAAAAAGGTTCCTCTGTTTGGCTGTAGCTAATTGTTTCTTAATGGCACTTTATTAATTGTGACCGTGGGTCAAATTGCCGCTCCGTTCCTCTTCTGTATTTTTATGTCTGAGTTTTTTGAAAGAATCAAAGCCTGATGCATGCAAAACCTCATTTGCATTCATCGATTTCAATCCCCCATTTATCGGAAATTCCCCCTCACCAGCAGATAAACCCTGTCCCGATCTTTCTAACCAATATAATTTTGACTTCCTTTGTAATACCTACCTTTGAAAACTTAAATCACCATAAAATGAAAAAATTCCTTCGTGGCAATGAAATGGACAGAATCCCAAACTGGGCATTCAAAACAATGGCATTCATGTTTAATGTTACTGATATCTTTAAATCGCCAAACAGAAAACTTGATCCGTTTAACATTCAAAAAGGTCAGACAGTGATTGATTATGGGTCAGGAACAGGCAGGTACCTGCCAAAGGCATCAGAATTGGTCGGGGAACAGGGACTTGTTTATGCAGTAGATATTCACGAACTCGCCATCCGAGCTGCTATACTCCTGATAGAAAAACAAAGGCTGAAGAACGTAAAGACAATCCTGACAAATGGTAAGTCTGTGAATATACCATCACACAAAGCCGATATAATCTATGCTCTGGATATGTTTCATATGGTCAAAAACTCTCAATTATTCTTAAAAGAATTGAAAAGACTTGCGAAATCAGATGGCATCCTGTACCTTGAAGACGGGCACCAGCCAAGATTGGAGACCAAAGAAAAAGTCTTGAAATCTGGGTGCTGGGAAATCATTGAAGAAACCAAAACCTTTATCAAATGCACACCTAAGACGATTTAACCCAAGTTCTTCATTAATTTTGTACTAAGATCAAAGAAAGGAGCTGAAAATGGAGGAATCAAAGCATCTAAAACTAAATAAAGCCAAATGGGATAAATGGGCAGAATCAGTTGATGGCAAAGGCAGGCTGTATGATTATTTAAGAAAAGCTCAAAGCCGTGTAGTGTCATTATTGGATATCAAAGAAAACATGAATTTTCTTGATATTGGCTGTGGAACGGGTTGGGCAATTGGGCAAGTTGCAAAATTAGTTATGGGTAAGGGCTCATTCTATGGCGTTGATTTATCTGAGAAAATGATTGAAAAAGCAAAAAAGAACTTCAAAGACAATGACAGTATCCATTTTATAAGAGGCAATGTGGAATCAGTACCACTGGATGATAATTTGTTCGATATCATCATCTGTACCCATTCTTTCCATCATTATCTGAATCCCGATAAAGCGTTGAATGAAATGCACCGTCTTCTCAAAATTGGTGGCAAGGTATATATCCTCGATATAACCGCTGATCTCTGGATTCTTAAGATTAGCAATAAATTAACAAAATTGTTTTCGTCTGAAATGGTGAAGTTCTATAGCACAAAAGAGTTTAGGAGATTAATCATCAGCTCAGGGTTAACATATGTAGGGTGCAAAAAAATCAAAGCGTACCAAAAAGTTCATATCGGAGAAAAATAAATTCACATCTCACACCACCACCAATTCCCCAAGTCCAGCTCTCGCAATATCGGGATGTGGTAAACCCCCAAAAAATTCAAGAATTTTTTCCCAAAAAAAATTTTAGGCAACCTGATTCCCGTTACGCCAAAAAAATTTTTTCATTTTGGCATTTCTGAAAATCCAAAAAAAAATTTCCTGCTGGTATATCTGAAAAAAAGTCTGAGCCAAATTTGCCAATTTGACAAAGATTTCAAAATCGTTTTTATGAAATTGATAATCCAATACTCGCTATTAGGGAGGGGGTGTGGTTTTAGAAACCCATCTTCATTATTTTAGCCTCGTCCATGGAAGGATGAGGTCAAATGAGGTCAATATCCCATAATGCCCATTTCTGTATTATTCCAAATATGTCAAATTATGCATATATCCTCTATCAGGCATTCCTTCTCGACCTTGATGACATAAGAGGTCATTGATAAAGGATCGTTCAATGTAAAGCATCTAATTGAGCCAAATTGGACGGTTGGAGTTATCCACTTAACCTTCTTGGGATTCCTCTTGTTTGCTTATCTTTGGCTTTCCATTATTCTTTTTCTATGAAAACGTTTTGCTTTATCACTCTGATGGTTTTCCCATGGTTTGTGTTTAGCCAGTTAAAGCCAACTATTTATGATAAAATGATTGGATTCAATTACACAGATATAGATACAAGTAATAGTGACATTCGATCCATCACAGAATTGTGGAAAAAATACCTCATGCAGAGACTTGATGGATTTTACCGCAAAATTGATACGGCTGGGTATAATTACTGGAATGAAGAGGAAAAACAACTGTACAATGATCCTGACCTGATCCTATCAACTAATCCATTTCTTAACTATTCTCAGACCAATATATTAAGTATTAAACCCATAGAAAAAGGCTTTTTCCAGATAATGAACGTCAAAGGCTGGGTAGATGATTCTACGGGTAAGTTTAAGACGCAAGTAATATTTTATGTAATGGCGAAAAAGATTAATGACAAGTTTAAACTTTACAACTATTTTTATCTGGATAAAGAGAAACTAAAGGTTACAAACGTCAAGAATGTATGCTATTACTATCCTTCGGATTATAAATTTGATAACAAGAATGCTTTGAACTTCGCCAATTTTGAGGATAGTTTGTCAAACCTGTTTAATTGTCCGATACCAAAAGCATTGATTTATCTTGTCGAAAAGAATCCAACCTCTCTGATGAATCACCTTGGTTTTATTTATGATGGTAGCATTGGTACAGGAAAACACGGTGGAAAGTTCATTGAAAAGGATAATATGATTCTTTCATCTACTAATGAGAACCATAGGCATGAATTAGTGCACTATTTCACAAAAATTATAAATCCTGATGTAATAGGATTTTTTGATGAAGGATTGGCAACGTATTTTGGCGGCACTTTGGGAAAACCTTTTCAATGGCATCTCAATCACCTGAATGACAATATTAAAGACAAACCTGACATAGATTTTACCAATGAGAACAAATTCGGATATATAGACGACAAGACAAATCCCCAGTACGTTTTAGGGGCAATCATTATAAAATATACAATTGAAAAATATGGATTTCCAAAGGTGTTAGCATTATTACAATACTCAAAAAAGCAAAATAGTTTTTCAGATGTGATTGAGAAGGAATTAGGAATAAAGAAATCAGAACTGAATACTTTCTTTAGAAATTATATAATGGAAAATGCCAGTAAAAGAAAGTAATGATAGGAACGGATAAATGTCACCCCTGTTTTAAATCATTCATTTAAACAAACAATGACCAAAGAAGAATCCATAAAGCAGTTGATGACTATTTCAAGTATCGGCAAATCCATCGCTAATGATCTTTGGAACATTGGGATCAGATCAACAGATGACTTTCTTGAGAGTCTCAGACATACTGCCCTTAAAGGACGTGCTATTTCTGAAAGTCCAGACTCTATCTTTTTGCGAGAAATGAACCTAAAAATATTACCTTAATATATAACCACCAATGAAAAAACTGATCTTCCTCCTCATAATGATTGCTGTATTAGTGAGCAAATCCTATGCTCAAAAGAAAGGACAGGGAAAAATTGACTCCCTCTTTGCGGTATTAAAAGCCGCCAAAGCTGACACCAGCAAAGTAAATACACTAAATAACCTCGCTATTATATTTACGAATAATAACCCTGACACATCAATTTATTTTGCCAGCGAAGCACAAGTACTTGCAACAAAATTAAATTATAAAATGGGAACTGCTGATTCGTATTTAGATATTTCAATAGCAACAGCCAGTCTTGGTAAAAATGAAGAGTCATTGAAAACCATCAATGATGCATTAAAGATATATGACCAGCTTCTCCCGATAGGTAACGGGACAAAAAAAACTGGCAGCAAATCAAAAATATTGAATCAGAAAGCCCTCGCTTACAACAACATCGGACGTGTATATTCTAATCAGGGGAATTATCCCGAAGCATTGAAGAATTATTTGGTTTCATTAAAAATCAGAGAAGAAATCGGGGATAAAAAGGGCATTGCTGCTTCTTACAACAACATCGGACTTATTTATGTTAATCAAGGTAACTTTCTCGAAGGCTTAAAGAATCATTTCGCTTCATTAAAAATCAAAGAAGAAATCGGGGATAAATATGGCATCGCTGTTTCTTACAACAACATCGGAAATATTTATGATGATCAGGATAATTATCCCGAAGCATTGAAGAATTATTTCGCTGCATTAAAAATCGATAAAGAAATCGGGTCTAAACAGGGCATTGCTAATTGTTACAACAACATCGGGATTATTTATCAGGAGCAAGGCAATTATCCCGAAGCATTGAAGAATTATTTCAATTCATTAAAAATCGAAGAAGAAATCGGGTATAAATATGGCATCGCTGCTACTTACTCAAACATCGGAAATATTTATTATGCACAGGGTAATTATCCCGAAGCATTGAAAAAGCAATTCACTTCATTAAAAATCAAAGAAGAAATTGGGGATAAATATGGCATCGCTAATTCTTGCAACTACATCGGAATAATTTATACCAAGCAGAAAAAATATAACGAAGCATCTCAATTTTTAAATAAAGGGCTGTCACTTGCAAAAGATATTGGCAGTTTGAATGTTATTAACGAAAGCTATAGTGGATTGGCTGCGTTAGATAGCTCGAAGGGAGACTTTAAAAGGGCATGGGAGCATTACAAAATGTACATTATCACCCGTGATAGCATGTTCAACGTGGAAAAAACAAAGAAAATAATGCAAATAGGGTTTGATAAAAAAGAAGCAGTGTCAAAAGCAGAGCAGGAAAAGAAAGATGCCATAGCACATAAAGAATTGCAGAGACAAAAATTGGTTCGTAACGGATTTATTGGCGGCTTTGCAGTGGTGCTGCTTTTTGCAGGAGTGTTTTTCCGTCAGCGGATCAGGATCAGTAAAGAAAAAAAGAAAAGCGAAGAACTGCTGCTCAACATCCTTCCCTCCCAGGTAGCAGAAGAACTCAAGCAAACTGGTCATTGCCAGGCAAAGACCTTCAGTATGGTTACCGTGATGTTTATGGATTTCAAGGATTTCACTTCTGTCAGTGAAAGGGTAAGTGCAGAATTGCTGGTTGATGAGATCAATTCCTGTTTCAGCGCTTTTGACGGGATCATCCAGAAATACAATATTGAAAAGATCAAAACGGTGGGTGATTCTTACATCTGTGCTGGCGGTTTGCCCGCACTGAACCTTACCCACGCATTGGATATTGTCACTGCCGCCATCGAAATACAGAACTTTATGCTTGATCGTAAAAAAGAAAAAGAGAGCAAAAGGGAATTCACATTTGAGATGCGTATCGGGATTCATACTGGCGCAGTAGTAGCAGGGATCGTGGGGGTAAAGAAGTTCCAGTACGACATCTGGGGTGATACAGTCAACATTGCTGCTCGTATGGAGCAGAACAGCGAAGCGGGAAAAATCAATATCTCAGGTAATACCTATAAGTTGGTGAAAGAAAAATTTCACTGTGTATATAGGGGGAAGATTGAAGCGAAGAACAAGGGTGAGGTGGAGATGTATTTTGTTACAAACCCGCAGCAGTCAATTTCATAGTCATCGCAGCTTTATGACCAAAGCCCAATCCATCAAAGAATTGATGACAATTCCCAGCATCAGCAAATCCATCGCCAATGACCTATGGAACATTGTGATCGCATCAGTAGCCGACCTGAAGGACAAAGACCCTGATGTGTTATAAGATCAATCGAATAGGTTTGCTGGAGCGGTTCAGGATAGGTGCCTTCTTTATTGTTTCCGTTGTACCGTTTATTGTGCTTCAACCGACTCAGAGGCACATGATCCTGAATTGCTGAAGGGATGAGAAAATTGTATACACTGTGTAGAGAATTGAATTGGTTGCATCTTCGAACTGGAAAGATTCAAAGAAGTAATAACCTGTCATTTCTTCAGCTTATGAAAACTATCATCAATATTATTGTCATTGGGCTTATCATGCTACCTTTAATGATATTTGCTCAACAAAACAAAGAAAAGAAAATCCATCCTATTCCTAAAATCATTTCTTATAATCCAGAATCTAAACAGTATCAACCCTTATTGGAAGGCGAAAAGGATTCTGCCGTTTTTTATTCAGGGGTGGTCACTTTGCTCCCAGACAGTGCAGGAAAGGTTCATAGTACTAAAAATTATGAAGAAATGATTATTCCATTAAAAGGGAAAGGAATTGTAAAATTTAATAAACATCAGGCTCGTTCTTTAACCTATGGACAGATTGCCTTAATTCCTCCCTTGACCGAACATCAGATAGTAAATACAGGGAAGGATGTGTTAAAATACATCTATGTGGCAACAAAAGTAAAACAATAGAGAATGGCGAAATCTCTCCATGAAATGACTCCCCAAGTGTTGGGGCAACTCTTCCCGATTGATATAGTCCCCTATAATCCACAATGGAATGATCTCTTCCTTCTTGAGAAAGCTGAGATTGAAAGAATAATCTCCCCTTTATCGCTCAAGATCGAGCATTTTGGGAGTACTGCCATCACCAATATTGCTGCCAAGCCCACCATTGATATTTTGGTTGAGATACCTGATCGAGAAGAGATCAAGCCTGTAATCATTGAGAAAATGAAAAGCAATGGGTATCATTACACACTCAGAAAAGATTCTCCACCACCTTACATCATGTTCATGAAGGGTTACACTCCAGAAGGGATTAAGGGTCAGTGCTATCATATCCACATGGCACCTTTAAGCCACGTAGGACTTTGGGATCGGCTTTATTTCAGGGATTATTTAATCTCCCATCCCGCAATAGCCAAAGAATATGAGAAGTTGAAACTGGAACTGGCTTTGAAGTACAAGAATGATCGGGAAGCATATACCGAGGGGAAGGCGGAATTTGTAACAAGGATCACCGAAATTGCAAAGAATATTTATCGCTAAAACATTTGATTATGAAAACCATCTGGTTCAAAAAGTCAGGATGGGTTTATATCCCGACATCAGTTATAGGAGTACTGATAAGCCTTTGCGTTGTTTTTTTCTGTGTAACGGTCTTTATTGCAGTTGACCGCCATTCTCATTCAGTTTCAGATACTCTTTACGGAATCTTCCCATATTTTGTCTCGGCTATTACGATCTTGTTCTGGATCGCATCGAACACTTCAGACTGTAAAAGAGATGAATAGAGCACTAAAGCAAATTTTCTCTTTCATTCTTCCTGTCACCGTTCTGATTATTATCCCGCTTTGCATCGAAAAGGACATCACTATAAAATTTTTACCAGCCTTTATCATAGGAATTATCGTAATGGGTATGGGATTATATGCCATCACCATGACTGTATCGAGTATAATAAGGATCGGAAAAGGAACATTGGCTCCTTGGAGTCCGTCAGAGCATTTGGTTATCGGTGGTATGTACGGATATGTCCGAAATCCCATGATACTGGGAGTACTGACAGTCCTGATCGGGGAATCAGTCGCAATTTTATCATACAGAATATTGATCTGGGCAGTTTGCTTTTTTGTGACCAATACTATTTGGTTCGTGGTATACGAAGAACCGAGTCTGACCAAAAAGTTCGGAGAGGAGTATCGGCAGTACAAAAAGAATGTTCCTCGATGGATACCAAGGTTGAAACCTTTTAAAACTTAAAAACATTCTAACGGAAAGGATATCGGGAACGAAACATAAAAAGCTGAACTTTGCATTCAGATGTTTTCAAACATGCAATCCAAAGAAAAAGCCGTTTTTAATTGGAGTGGCGGGAAGGACTCGGCTTTGTGTTTGCATAAAGTCTTGCAGGAACAGCAGTACGAGGTAATGTGTCTATTGACCACTATAAGTCAGCCGTATCAACGAGTTTCCATGCATGGGGTAAGAGTTGAATTGCTGGATATTCAGGCAGAACGTATTGGGTTACCTTTGATTAAACTCCAAATTCCCGAAATGCCTACCATGGAAATTTATGATAACACAATGGCAGCGGCATTATTAGAGTTGAAAGATAAAGGAGTAACCTCTTCGGTCTTCGGGGATATTTTCTTGGAAGATTTGCGGAAATACCGAGAAGATAAATTGGCAGAATTGAATTTAACAGGTGCTTTTCCATTATGGAAGATTCCAACCGACAAACTTATCCGAGAATTTATTGATTCTGGTTTTAAAGCTATTACAACTTGTGTAAACGATAAATACCTGGACAAGAGCTTTGTTGGAAGAATAATTGATGGTGCTTTTTTGAATGACCTTCCCGATAATGTTGATCCCTGTGGGGAAAACGGAGAGTATCACAGCTTTGTTTTTGATGCACCAATGTATTCAAAACCCATTCAATTTGAAAAAGGTGAAATAGTTTACAGAAAATATACCGCATCTACGCAAGAAGAGCAATCAACAATTGGCTCTAACATTAACACCAAAGCAGATAGCCCTTTCGACAATGGGTTCTGGTATTACGATCTATTACCACGGTAAGGAAATATGACAGGTGAATCAAACGAATTAGATCAGATGCAAAAAGTAGTATCCGCAAACACACGTTCAAATTCTAAAACAGATAGTTCAGAATATTTGATCTTAGGTCATGCACCGAATAATTGGCGGTTTATTTCATTTTCCCAATCTCTTCTTCTACTTCTTTTGCTCCCTTGGAATAAAACTTTTCTTCATCGGGAGCAAGTTCATGAAGCAATCTAAGAAACTCACCCGCATGCACACGTTCCTCGTCCGCTATGTCTTTGAGTACTTCCACGGCAAGTTTGTTATCGGTTGACTCGGCAAGTTGCATGTACATCTGTATCGCTTCATACTCTGCGGCAACCATGAAACGAATTGCTCTGACAAGTTCCTCGTCCGTTAGCTTCCTGTCGTTTGCTAACCCTGAAAACGGTGATCCAAATTCTGGCATAATAATTCTCCTTTCTAAATTCTTTAAGGGTTTCTACCCAACTACTATGTTTATCATAGACTGGCATTTCGCCAAACCTTCCGCAAATAGTTATGGGTTTTCCGTAAAATTATGGAAATATTTACTCTCAATCACATCTGTCCAAAAATATCTGCTTAGATTTGATATCACAAAATTCACTCCCATGAAACCATACCTTTGCTTCTTAATCTGCCTTCTCCCCTTTATGATCAGTGCCAATAATCCTCAGGAAATAGTCGATGGCAACAATAAGTTCGCTTTCAAACTCTACCATCAGGTGCAAGGCGGCACAATTGGTAATAATCTTTTCTTTTCGCCATTCAGCATTTCTACCGCTCTTGCCATGACATTTGCTGGTGCACGGACTGAAACTGCATTGCAGATTAATCAGACCATGAATTTCCCCCAGAGTGAGAACTTCCATTCTGATTACAAAAATCTGCTTGACAAGTTGAACAAGGGAACAGAAGGACGTATCAAACTGGATATCGCCAATGGTCTCTGGGCTCAGAAGGACTATAAATTCCTTGATTCCTATTTCGATATTGTCAAATCCAATTACAACTCGGAATTGAAAAATGTTGATTTTACTGATAATGCAGAACGAGAAGCGACCCGAAAGGACATTAATGGATGGGTAGAGCAGAAGACCAATGATAAGATAAAAGACCTTCTAAGCCAAACTGATTTGACATCTCTGACAAGATTGGTGCTGGTCAATGCCATATACTTTTATGGTGATTGGGCAGAACCCTTCAAAAAAGAATCAACACAACCCAAAGAATTTTCTTTAATGGATGGAAACCAGATCATGGTGCCATTTATGAATCAAAAGGAACGGTTCAATTACTATGAGGATGCAAAAATTCAGGCTATTGAGATACCTTACAAGGACAACAGGGCATCAATGGTGATATTTCTGCCAAACACCAATAACGGGTTGACGGAATTTGAAAAATTGTTTGATTATAAATATTATCAGGGCATTATCGCTGCCCTCCAGTCCATTGAAGTCCGTCTTTCTCTACCAAAATTTCAAACCACTTGTAAAATCAATTTGGGAGCCACCCTTTCAAAGATGGGTATGCCTCTGGCATTTTCCCCCAGTGGTGCTGATTTCTCTGGAATGACAGGCAGACGAGACCTTTACATTTCTGATGTTATACATCAGGCATTTATTAATGTTGATGAAAAAGGCACCGAAGCGGCTGCTGCAACAGCAGTGGTAATGAAAGCGACAGCCATGAGAATGCCCAACGAACCCAAAATCTTCAATGCTGATCACCCTTTTATTTTCCTCATTAAAGATAATACCACTGGGAGTATTTTATTTATGGGCAGGATGATAAATCCCAAGGTATCAAAATGAACTGAGACGATTAAAATACATCCTAAAAGAAGCAACCCGAAACGTTGGTTTTAACTTTAAAAAATGCATAATAAAATGAACCAGATAATTATCAATAACAATAAAGGCTTCTTTACTCACAACCTTCTTAGACGAGTCCTATTTTCTGTCATTGCAATAAATAGTATAATGACATTTATTGCTACGTTTATGTATCCCCCCTTACTAACGATGCCACATTTTTCTTTATATATCTTGGAATTAGGAGTAATGCTTCCAGTTTATTTTGTGATTGTAGTGCGAGCCACAAGACCTTCTATTGATATAACCATATTAAGAATTGCAACTTTTTTTGGCATAATAGCCGCTTTGCTTGAAATTATTCACATTTCAATTGAAAATTTTGGACATTTAAGCGCCCACGTTGAAACAATTTCTACAGGAATCTTCATGATCGGATTGTTATTGCTTTTTGCAGTGTCTGGCTATCTGATCACACTTAACAAACGAAATGTCTTTTCAGGTATGTTGGGTGCTTCATGGAGTGCCGTTGTGTGTATGTTGATTGTAATTACCTATGGTTTATCACAATTATTTTGGTCATTCAGTGCACTCGAAGCACATGATATTGGAGACCCTGATTTTATTCGCAGTGGTTGGAAAGATATGCATGCGTTTGTAATAGCAGATATTTTCGAGGCGTGCTTTAAAATTTTGCTTATGGGACTAATTGTAGGAATAATTTTTGGTTTGTTTGGTGCTGTAATCGCCCGTATCTTCGTTAGAGGAAAAGATTAAATATAAGCAAATGCCGCATTTAAACACCGTTGAGTTTACACAAAATTCTTCACACCCTCTACATAAGAAAACCCTGATATCCATTCTATTTGTCTTCTTAATATGTTCGTTTTGCATTGGTCAGAATAAAGAACTTCTCCTTTCTAAGATATCAGCCTCTGAGGATTCTATTACTTTTCTCCAGATTAAAACGGATACCCTATTTAAGAGTAAGCAAATAATTTCCCTGTTGGTATTACCAAAAAAGAACTTCAGCAGATTTCATCTTGAAATCGGCTATAGCCAGAAAGATTTAAAACCAACAAGTTCCTTTGGGATGAGCAAAAATGCTTTAGCAGCAATCAATGGAAGTTTTTTTGATCGGGATAGTGGGGGCAGTGTCACCTATCTGGAAATTCATGATACGGTTATCAGGAGGACAAGACCGTCCAATTTAAAATGGGCTAAACCCGATAGCCTGATCAATGGAGCAATTGTAATCAGTAAAGATTCTGATGTATTGATAGAACCTGCTAAAACCGAACAATATTATGAGCAATCAAAACAAGAGATTGCAGTTTTAGTGGCAGGATCACTTCTTCTAATAAATTCACAACAAATGAAACTGCCCAAGATGGAATTGGTCACTAACAGGAATCCCAGAACCTGCCTGTGTGAGACCAAAGAATCATTGGTATTCATCACCATTGATGGTCGAAGGAAAGAAGCTGCGGGGATGACTTTGGCTGAAGCTCAACAATATTTAAAAAAAATCGGCTGTGTCGATGCCATTAATCTGGATGGAGGCGGTTCAACAACAATGTGGATGAAAAATAAAGGTGTAGTTAATTTTCCCAGTGATTCATCAGGTGAAAGAACAGTGTCCAATGCATTACTAATAATCAAAAAATAAAAAAAGGCTGCCCACAGCGAAAGGACAACCTTTTCTTTAATGGATTGAGAGGATTTTTACGGAAGCCAGAGGTACATCGTGCCACTTTGACCATTGTTGTACCAATCGAGTTTGTATTTGGTTGGGCATTCATTACCTGTGATTAACTGGTTGTTGGAATCATACCCCCATGTAATGGTAGCACCTTTATTATCTGAAGGGATCATCATTTTCCTCTGTCCTGCACATCCATCCCATTCACATTTCTGCTTGAAAACGTTTGGCACTAATATCTGATCGTAGAATTGCTCACCATCTCTGTTCACACCCCACATCACAAGATGGTCATAACCATCACCAGAACCATAACCATTTGTTGTTAGAATCAACTTATGATCGAATCTGGTATATTTAAGCTGACGGGCAATACTCCAAGACCTTGTAGTATTGTTTTCGAAGGTGATCGTCATGGAGCCCCATTCTTTATGTATGATGGAATCTAACGTATTACCCAACATGAATAGCAGCCCACCAGAAACATTTTCATACGTTCTTGAACCGTTAATGGTAATGGCTTTATCAGGATGCAACACGTGGTAAACATGATAATTGATATAAATGTAAGTTATTGTAGCACCTGCCTTATGCCATTCGGTGTGAACATGTTTTTTGATATCGATCTGTCCCGTGCGAAAGATGTTTCCGTCACAATTTAGTCCGTTATAAGTTATGTAATAAGTAATGGTGTCATGGATGGCTGTGGTGGAATCCAATGTGGCATTACAGGGTAAAGATTCAGTAGATTTAAAGGTTCCTTGATTGCCCCCAAGAACATTATTGACATCATTAAGGGCATCATCAGATGCTGTGGTTACTGCTGTCTCATCATTTGACTGATTCTGAATCGAGGTTGTATTAGCAGTAGTTTGCGTTGTGGTTGAGGTATTTTTTTTACAACTTGTCAGTGATATTATCAATACTGCAAAGATGAAAAGACTTAGTTGGAAAATACTTTTTGTTTTCATTGTCATATGGTTTTTATGGTTGATGTTAAATTTAGTTTATTACATATACACACTTGTGCATCTTTACCCTGAGGCAGAAGACAAGAATTTTTTACTTTTTCGTCCCTCATAAAGTTGTTTGTGCTGCCCGATGTCGATCTTAATGATTTAGTTTATTTCGATCCTTTCAATTCAATATTTAAAAAACACCTACCCCTTATAAGTAACTGCATTGTGAATCCTTAGACGTTTTAAAGTAAAAATGGTTTAATGTTATAAAAAAAGTCCAGACATTGACCCTGGACTTTTTTCATTTCTGATAATCTTCGGGATTATTTTTTCGGTTCTACTTTCTTTCCTCCAGCATGTGTTACCATATGGTAGTTTCCATTGAGCCATTTATAATTTGAACACCAGCCTCAGTCTTTTCAAGCGTACACTTTAAAAAAACCAGAGTACGTATCAAATTGATCGACCTGTTGATCTGAAAGGGATGCTTCAGCTTCAGATTTTGACGTGGCGAAGTCTATCACTAACCTGTCTTTAGCTTCTTCGGTCAACGAATCTAAATCAGTAAATGCATCATAGGTAAAACCCTCGTTACCGTGCAATCTGCACAAATTAAAAGCACCTTTAGGGTCATTTTTTATTTCATTTATCAATTTTTCAACATCATAGATGTTTTCTTTGGTGATTGTTACATTAATTTTCCTTCCCATACGAAAAGATTTTATAAGTGAATATTCTACATTCCATGGACTCAATGTAAAAACAGATACTCCAGAAAAACTCTTATCATCCAAATCCTTAAGAAAGTTGAGTCTTCATCAAAGTTTCCTTTATGCCGTTTATTCTTTGATTATAACCTTCAATCTTTTCAATTTTGCTCTTCGAAAAATTGAGGGTATGCCTCAAATTTTTCATATTGATTATAGGAAAGAGTTGCATCAGCATCAGATTTTGATGTGGCTAAGTCTGCTATTAACCTGTCCTTAGCTTCTTCCGTCAAAGAATTAAAATCAGTAAATGCTTTAAAGGGAAACCCTTCGATACCATGTAAATCGCATAAATTATAGGCATTTATTGGGTTTTTCTGGATTTCATTAATCAGGTCTTGAACATTATATATGTCTTCTTTGCTGATGATAACCTTAATTTTCCTACACATATGAAATGATTTTAAACGTGAATATTTTAGAAACTCCATGTAAAAAAAGATACGACAAAAGAACGCTTTTATTCCTCAAAGAAGGTTAAGTTTAGGTTAAGAAAAGAAAAATTGAAAAAGAAGGAGATTTCTACGATGGATAAATCAACTGAGATCGATTTTATCAGATTTAAGTAAGCGGAAATCGATGGATAGCTTATTGGATGGGGAATTACACTGAGTTCGGTGAAAGTTCTTGGAATCTCAAGATACACTGAACCATTGGTATGATCAATATTGCCTACATCTTTCCGCAGAACAAGGTCAAATCACAATAACTGAGTTCCATGCATCTTGAAATGGAGAAGGCACCTCCTTGTCTGCATCGCTGTCATTTTCCCATTGAGTTTCATCAATCAAATAACGAAACTGGTATTCATTCTCTGTTTTTAGTTCAACTATAACAGAGTAACTCCCGCCTTTTCTTTTTATCATTGGGGTTTGTTTCTGATCCCAGTTATTGAAATCTCCCACAACACATACCTTTTTTGATGTATTATCTGGGTCAGGTGGTAAACTAAATTTAACCCGACAAATTTTCTTGTCTGTTAAATAATCTTTTTGAATGCTCATGGCTAAGGCATTTACAATAATCTACAAAGATACAGGCAAAAGAATCCTTATAACATCATTTTTACCAGCTCATTTTTTTGGCATTGACATTTTAATAGAATCACCTTTCATGTGTTTAGGGCAGCATTTCATCAAACTGTCGTGCGACATACATCCTGGGTTTTTGGAACACATTCCTTTGCCCATGCCTTGTGGACAGTAACGACCACCCCACATACCATGATGCCAATTTTTCATCATCATCTCATGCTTGTAATTGGGCTGACCAGCAAAACCATGATGTCTCATTTTATAAATGCCACCACCGATAAAGCCAATGAAAAGGATGAATCCTGCTACGATAAAGAACCAAGAAATCCAGGTAAAACATTTACCAACCTGTTCTTTTTTGAATTTTGCATGCAACAAGGTACCTGCAAGAATAGTAAGCAATGAAATCACTAAAAGACGCATAATTTGAAATATTAATAAAGACTACTCTTTTTTCGGTTTTCGTCTTTCCCGTTTAGTAAAAAGTTTCTATTGGTTGTAATGGAAACATTCTTATGATTTTGAAGCTGTAACTATTTCCCGAATTGCAAGAAATTTTTATCATAGGAAGCGGAATAATAGTTGCTATAGAATTTTGATCCATTCAATTCAATATTTAAGAAACACCTATCCCTTATAAGCAATTGCATTAAAAATCAATGAACTACCCCGCAGCAAGCTACGGGGTATCTGAAAACAGAGCCAACTGTTTCGTTTTGTGCAGAACAGTGTAATCTTTTTCAATCCCCTGTTCACGAACATATCTCGAAATTGTTGACT
>CAIYUC010000065.1 GCA_903929315.1 uncultured Bacteroidales bacterium | reverse complement strand
GTTAATGTTTCTCGCTGAGTTTCGCTGAGTTAAACGCAGAGTCACGCAAAGTTAAAACTCTTGTTTTCAATATTCTGCGAAAATCTGCGATTAATCTGCGGAAATCTGCGAGAAAAAAAAGAAACTTATTGGACACCCCCCCGGGGGTTGAGGCCTAAAAAATAATTTGATCTTATTTACGGATTATAAACTTTTTGGAAAACAATCCGTTTTCTGTTCTTAATTGCAGGAAATAAAGCCCTTCCTGGAGGTTGTCAACGGGAATCTTGAATGATTGTCCACCGGATGTCAGATTTTCTGTCAACACCTGCTGACCTTGAGTATTCACGATTTGGATCTGGTTGAAATTTCCTTTGAATGCGGTCAGGTCAACCATCATAAAGTCTTTAACAGGATTAGGATATATTTTTATCGCATCAGAGGATAACTCATCAACACCCAAAGCATTTCTGGTGACCGTCAGCACCAGCAGATAAGTGCCCGTTTTCCCCGTGAATTTTGGGGATACCAGAAAATAAATTGTCCCGCCATTGGCAGAAACAATGCTATTCGGCATAATTCCATCAAATGTATTGGAAAAGGTGGTGCCCCCATCTGTGGAAACGGAGCAAATCACAGCCACTGTGTAGGTCTGGTCATTGCCAGGGTTTTCTAAATCGTATAACCGTGCAGCAACCATATAACTAAAACCTGATGGTAAAACCAATTTATAATAGTCATAATCAACAGTGCCAGTTGTACTGCCAATATTAGCGTCTAACGTGCTGATGGTCGCAGTATTCCCCGTGAATGTCATGGACAGGTTTGAGGCTCCTGCAACCGTGTTATTTGGCTCCCAAGGATCAGCGCCATATGGAGCCTGCTGGACAGTGACTTCTATCGGGTTTTCATAATTGGTGGAACCTGTTAATTCCCAAGATTGTCCAGTTCCATCCGGCAAATATTGCATGGCCAAAAGGTAGGTTCCGGGATCGCAAGTCAGGTTTGTTGTGCTAAAATCCAGACCATTAGTATAATGGTAGCCAGCAGGCAGGCTCTGTCCGGTCAGTTGCCCGATAGTAGCGACAGCATAACCGTCCAGGTCATACAGCGAAACATCGTATGTCCCGTTAAAGGTAGTAGTACCGGTATTTACTATATTCAGGTGGACTGAAGCAGCCTGGCTTTGTATCATGGTCGATCCGGGCGTTAATGTCATCGCCGCATACAATTCTATGGTATTGGCATGATGGACTGACATCGGGGCCAGGTTTGTATAACCCAATGTATCGGATACCTGTATCCACATACTGTCACCTGCCGGGCTGTAAAAAATCCCAACGGAATAATTACCCGGAAGCATTGTCAGTAAACCATTGGATGAAAAAGTAATACCATTTATATAATGATAGCCGGCAGGAAGAGTATCCCCCGTAAAAATTTCAACATAATCAACAAAAGCACTATTATTATCAAATATGGCTGCACAATAATCACCGATAAATTCATTTGCAGTATTGTTCACGATATCTGTGTGAACTGTGAATGCCTGACCATATTCTATATCACTTGGTGATGGCGTCACATAATCATACAAATTCAAGGTGGAAGATTGGCCTCCGCCTCCGCCTGTGGCCTGAATTCCTATCACACACTGCTGATTGCTGTTAAAACCACCGGTCCCGCCACCGGTCCCGGTTCCTTCAGGGTCTAAAGCATCGACATCAAAATAACCATCGAACTGCCCCGACCAGCCCCAATTGAAATGGAAAAAATCATTTGCGTCATAACCATCACAATTAAAACAGTGACCGCCACCGCTTCCAATACCAGCATAAAGAACCGGACGGCCGGCATCAAGCTCCGTTTTTAGAAGATTTTGCCAATCGGTTTTGTTGGGATAGTTTGCGCGGTCTTCCCCCTGAACTCCCGCATAGCCAAAATAGGTCTTCAATGCATATTCAGCACAGTTCTGAACAGGACTCAGGGATGAAATTACATATGCAGAACTTCCCCCTGTCTCTGCTACTCCATACGTCATATTAACACCCACTCCGCAATGATACATCAGTGTTGCGACCGCAGTATTAGACCCTGTAAGGGAAAGAGGCATTGAGCTCCAATCGTAAGTCGTGCTGGCAAAATCCGCTGACTGCGTTCCATATTTGGGATCGCTGTATGAGTTAAAGCCTGCACCATTCGTGGGTGCATTCCAGAATTTCATGATCTGGGCCATGGCTGTTGCAACACACCCTGTTACTGTCAGTTCATTATAGGTATTATCAAACGGGCACATGCCATTGTAATTGGGAGATTGGTCCCATAGGGTTTGTTCAAGGGGATTGACAGTTTTAACCCCTTTTAACATCGTATTTGAACCGGAACCACTTTTAAGCGTTTCCCATTGCGATCTTATTTCATCAGTTGCCCGCATGTTCTTTGCTCTCACTTCCTCGATCTGTTCCTTGTATCCATTCAGCCAATAGGCCACGTCCGGAGCTATGTTGTTTACATTGAAACCGGATTCGTCAGAATATGCAAGAACAGGTACTACATTGTCTTCTGCAGATACAATGATAAAACCCCGGGATGAATTGACATTAAAAACATATAAACATGCCTCCGTTGAGTTATTACCTGATCGAAGCATGTCCTTTGACTGGACAGTATATACCAATTGCAGATCGGACGTGTTTTTTAAAGCCTGTGAGTTAACCCGGCTGGTTATAAAATTTTGCCCGACAGTCCTTGCTGTCATTTCATCAACTTGTTTTCCATAAGTTAGATTGAAAAAAACAATTGATACGACAAGAAAACTAGTAATCCTTTTCATAAATATTAATTTTTAAGTGTACTTTAATGAATGAAATTTTTCGTTGTTTATTATGTGTTCGTCAGAAAATTTAAAATATTGTTACCATTCTATTGTTATGGCAATTCGAAATTACATTACAAAAGTAATATAGATTGAATGGATTGGTTAAAAATAATTTATTTTCTTATTGTCCTTTTAATGATTTTTAACATTATTATCGGAACGCGGAATGATATTTTACAAATATTTAGAATAATTCTAAATAACGTAAATTTTTATTATATTTTATACATTGCCAGAATATTAGATAGGATTAAGAGACTGTTTAAAAATTATTGAATATTTTTTTAACCACTATGAACACAATGTTTTGCACAAAGATCACAAAGAAAAGTTTTCATTGTGCACATTGTGCCTTCTTTGCTCATTGTGGTTTAAATACGAGACATTCTTTATAAGAACTTTCCAGTAAATTCATGTCCAAAGGCCTTCTATACTTCAAAAGCTCATCCGACTATTTTATTTGCAATTTCGTTTTCTGTTATATTAACATCTTC
>CAIYUC010000064.1 GCA_903929315.1 uncultured Bacteroidales bacterium | reverse complement strand
TGTCGAGCTGAAACTGTTCGGCCCGCTCCAGTTATAGGATGTGTAAGCACCTACTGTCAAATTCAGTGTCTTGCCCGAACATACCGGCGTGTTGCTGCCTGCTGTCGGTGTCGGCAACGGGTTCACCGTCACCACCTGGTCGTCCGTACCGGTACAACCATTTCCATCGGTCACCGTAACCGTATATGTCCCGGCAACACTCACCGTGATCGTTTGAGTCGTCGCGGTTGTATTCCATACATAAGAACTATATGATCCCGCATTCAGTACCACTGATCCGCCCTGGCAGAACGTTGTCGGGGAACCTGTGATCGAAAGCGTCAATACAGAAGGTTCGGTAATTGTTATAGGATCGCTGTTGGTGGCTGAACAGCTAATGGCATCTGTTACTGTTACATAGTAATCTCCGGCTGTTAAACCTGAAATATTCTGCGTTGTTGCCCCATTACTCCATATATATATATAATCGGGTGTTCCTCCCCGGATGGTTAACGATATCGCTCCGTCAGCTTCGCCGTTACATGATACATTAGTAATCGTTGCATTACCGGCCAATGTCATCACCATTGAAGAACCGTTCATCGTATTCTCACACCCAGTCACATAATCGGTGGCATTGATCGTATATGTACCTGGATTTATACTTGGATCACTTGGATCTGTCAACGTCACTCCACCAAAACTCAAATCAAGACCGGTTCCAATAAGCGGTGTTCCCGTTGGTAAACCACCAAGATATAATTCATAAGTCACATCCGTTTGCGATCCCGATAACGTGATTATTACACCTACGTCGTCACAGTACTCACCACCTCCGCCTACATTATAAGCCGTTGGCAACGCATTCACTGTCACCGTCAAAGAGCCCGAAACTGTATTTGAACTGTAATCAGTCACTGTTACAGTATAGGTTGTGTTTGATAACGGGGTCACCGTAATGGAGGATGTTGTCTCTTCTGTATTCCATAAATAGGTGTAAGGCTCTGTACCTCCGGTTGCATTGGCTGAAATAGTAGTGCTATTTCCGATGCATATCGGGTTAGGTAAAGCCGATGGAGAAACAATAATAAGATCTTGACCTGTTGCTTTTGATGAAATGAAAAGTGCAACAACTAATGAAAGAAACGTAATAAGAAGTTTTAATGTAAATCTTTTATCAGAGTTTATTTCGTAAGATTTAGTAATGTTCCGGCCGGAAACTTCTTGAGAATTGTAAATCTTTTTCATATGTTCGTTTTTTAACTGATCATCAAATAAAAATAACAGGGACTAAGAAGATAAAGAGAGTAAAAAAAAGATAAAGCCAACATACCTGACTTTGTTAATAAATCATTATACGTTTACCTTCACCAAACGGACTCAAAAACAAATAATTTACAATGATAATGTATTTAAATACAGTTATCAATTGTCGAAATCCGTAATGATTTATTCCGGATTTCCGGAATAGAAAAGACAAGAAAAATGATTAGTGACTGTTTCTCAAAGATATGATAGCGAAAGTTGGCGTGCAGATTTCCCGCCGGGTCAGATTATTTTTCAATCCGCTTAAAATTTTCCAGATGTACCGGAACAAATTCGGGTTTTTTTGCCCTGTTTGCATCCTGTAATGCTTTTTCCTTATCGCCAGGTTTTTTCCAGGACTGGGAGGTGAGGTGGTGAAGAGTGAAGGGTGATGAGTGAAGGGTGAAGGGTGAAGGGTGAATTGCAGACTGCCGACTGCTGGCTGCCGGCCCTCTCTCCTATTCACTAAAACGGTCGTAAATATCCTTCGCGGGCACAACCTCTGCTTTTTCACTCAACCGGTAGCTTTTCTGTCCGGGATAGATAATATAAAGATGATCCAGCATGAGATCTTTCAATGACACCAGAATTGATTTGGTGATACGCGGGGCATCGGTATATTTGATCTCAACCCCTATTCGCTTTCCCTTAAGAACGGTGAACATGTCCAGTTCAGCCCCTGCATAAGTACCCCAAAAATAACAAGGAGCCTTTATGATACCGGTGAGTTGTCCGATGATAAAGCCTTCCCATGAAGCCCCGAGTTTCGGATGGCTCAGAATATTGTCCCCTTCGAGCTGTAAAAGTGCATGAAGCAGCCCGGAATCGCTGATATATACCTTCGGCGATTTGACTTGCCGTTTTTTTATATTTTCAAACCAGGGTTGAAGCTGTCTTACGACAAATGCCCCCGATAAAATATCAAGATACCTTCGGGCTGTAGGTTCCGTAGCCCCTATTGAGCGGGCAAATTCCGAACCGTTCCATACCTGCCCATGATAATGCGAAAGCATTGTCCAAAAGCGTCTCAGCGATTCGGCAGGGATGGAAATTCCGAGTTGTGGGATATCGCGTTCCAGAAAAGTGCGTATGAAATCCTGCCGCCATTGAAAACTGGATTTCTCCGAAACTGCCAGATAAGACCGTGGAAAACCTCCCCTGAGCCAAAGTGTTTGCAGATGTTCGCTTCCTGTCTCCTCCAGGGTAAATCCGGCCATATCAATAAATGCGATTCGACCGGCTAACGACTCTGAAGCATGCCGGATCAATTGCGGAGATGCGCTTCCCAGAATGAGAAAATGGGAAGGGGGTTCTTCCCTGTCAATCAGCACCCGCAGAATAGGAAACAATTGGGGTGCCCGTTGAATTTCATCAATAATGATCAGCCCCTTTACCTGTTCAAGCGTGATCTTCGGGGAACCGGAAAGGCGCAGGAAATCGATGGGGTCTTCCAGATCGAAATAAAGCGCCTCTTTCCCTTTACTGACCATTCGGCTGATCGTAGTCTTCCCGCATTGCCTCGGTCCCAGCAAAGCCGTGACAGGAGCTTGCGATAAAGACCTTTCTATGGACTCAAAAAGCCGTTGACGTTTTAATAACATTATCATTGAATTTTAAAAGTATATATTTTAATATTCAATGACAAATATACATAATATTTTCAAACTTTTTACTTTTTATCCGCCTCCGGCAACCCCGCGTAACATTCATTGAATTCCTTTGGATGCAAGATGCCGGATAAACTGGTGAAGGGTGAAGGGTGAAGGGTTTACATTTCCTTGTTCAGGTATGGTGTAAACGATTTCTGCCCTCTCTGAAAGCATTACCGGGCTACCACCAGTTTGATGGTACGCATGAGGTTTACATCATCATTTTTCAGCCTGACCGTAGCTGTATAAACGCCCCGCGGCATCGAGCCTGCCTCCATTCTCAGCCTGTGCAACCCTTTAACCTGTGGCTCGTCGACCAGGGTTTTCACAACCTGGCCAAGCAGGTTGCGGATCTCGAGCGTGACTTTGCCATCTTCGGGCAGATTATAAACAATGATCGTATAATCTGAGAAGGGATTTGGATAATTCTGAAGTGTCAGTGAGGACTCAGCCGGCGGTTCATTTATACCGGTAAGTGAGTACTCAACACCATCCATGCTCAGTAAGCCATCCGGGATCACATTGTAGTTCCCGTCGGCCAATTCATTCAGCACACTGGGAGCCAATTCAAACCGTATGGAGTTACCCTGGCTGAATGCACCTGTTGTCTTCAGCTTGAGGATCACGAGGTTTTCACCGGCAGCGAGGCTGAGCGGGGTCAGCGAATTCCAGCCGATCCTCAGCTCATTGCCGTTCACGGCCCAATCAAGGTTACCGCTGCCATCATTCATGGAAACGTCCCGGATCTCCACAAGATCTGACGGGAAGTTAAAGATCATGGATACGGCGCCCACGTTTGTAGCAGGTACTACGTGGATTGGCAGTTCAAATGTGCTGTTGGCTCCCGCCTTTTGAGTTCCGGTATAGGTCAGTTGCAATTGTGAGCTTATATCCTTTGATCCGGTAATTGAAGGCACATAGCTCATGTTGAAGTCACCGGTAACCTCGGCATAGAGGTTCACTGTCAAAGAACCTCCATTCACTGTTATAAGAATATCATCAGAATGGACTACACTGCCATAAGGAACAACGACATCACCTGCCTGCCAGTACGACCAGGCATCTCTGTCGAAGCAACCGCATCCCGGGCCATAGATGAACCGTTGCTGGATATGTTGTGCATCGGTTGAGTTGATGGTATAATTTGGATCTATTCCGTCTCCATATACATCACCTGCAAGGTACCTCACATGTTCAATAGAGCCATAACTCAAAGGACTTACAAAATAGGCGTTGGTCTGGGCAGCATCTGTTGAATTGATGCTGTTATGCGGATGACTATTGTTCGTTACCTCTATTTTATAGTCGCCATTGCAGAGACCGGTAAACTCGTAATATCCTGTACTTGAGATCCCTTTTGCTGTCAGGTAGGTACCCTGGGAAATCCAGCTGCTACCTTCAGATTTGTATAACGTCAGGGTAACCGAGTCCATCGGGGAGTGTGCAGCGTTATTATATAAAAGGGTTCCGGAAATGGTGTTATTGGAAGGAGTGACGGTCACGTCATGGGTGACGGAGTTCGAACAACCATTTCCATCCGGTCCCACCGTGTATGTTATCGTTGCTAATCCATTGGCTACACCCATTACAACGCCACTGGCGTCTACGGTAGCTATGCTTGGATTCAAGCTGCTCCAGGCTCCGCCTGCCGTTAAATCAGACAAGGCGATCGTTGACCCGACGCATACGCTGGCAGGTCCTGTGATGGCTGCTAATATTGGTAATGCATTTACGTTCACATCATGGGTGACAGAGTTCGAACAACCTATATTCGTTATATCAGCTCCACCCCCCACCGTGTATGTTATCGTTGCATCTCCACCGGCTACAGCTTCACCCGTTACAACGCCACTGAAGGGGTTCACGGAAGCTGTGGATGGATCGCTGCTGCTCCAGGTCCCGCCTGAGATGTCATCACTCAGAGTAATTGTCGACCCGACGCATACATCTGAGGGGCCTATGATGGGGTCTACTGTCGGTAATGCATTCACCGTTACCGGTGAAGAAGCATTTCCCACACATAAATTCGCAGGTGTAGCCGTCGCTGTGATAACATCACCGGCACTTACGGTGATGGAGGATAATGTCCATGCTCCGCTGGTAACCGTCGGAGTTCCTAATACATTACT
>CAIYUC010000063.1 GCA_903929315.1 uncultured Bacteroidales bacterium | reverse complement strand
TGCAGGAAGACAATTATCTTACTATACTCCGGGCAATAATGAAACTTTGCCTTTTGAAATACAATTAGGCTTGTCGCAGAAGCTAAGTCATGCTCCATTTAGAATAGATGTAGTATTAACACATCTTGAGAAATGGGATTTAATGTATGAAGATCCTCTGAATCCTTCAGTTAAAACGGATCCATTAACTGGTGAAACTACATCAAGAAGTAGTTTGACTAAATTTGCAGATAATGCAATGAGACATTTAGTTGCCGGTATTGAATTTATTCCATCTAATAATTTTTATGTTAGTTTTGGATATAATTATCAAAGAAGACAGGAGATGAAAGTTGCTACTGATCTTGCAACTGTAGGCTTTTCATGGGGTTTTGGTTTTAGAATTTCTAAATTTAATATAAGTTTTGCAAGAGTCACACAACATGTTGCAGGCTCAACTAATTATTTTACACTCGCAACTAATTTGTCAGCATTTTAAATCTTTTTCTTCTTTATGACAATCATAAAATTTGATGCCATAATAAAAAACAATCCTCAATTTGAGAATTCTGCTTACGTGGAGATTCCTTTTGATGTTGAAAAAACATATAATGGGCAGAAACGTGTTAAGGATTAAGCAACATTGTTGAGGACTTAAATTAAGCATAAATATTAGCTAGTCTAAATAAGAAAAAACTTATATTTCTTACACCTCTAAAAGATGACCTAAATGCTTTTATTTTAGCGTTAAATGATTCTGCTGATGCATTAGTACTACGATTATCAAAGTAGTTTAAGATGGTTTGATAATGAGCTTCAATAGATCGAGCAACAGTATTAAATGACTTAAACTTATGTTTATCTACACTATCATACCATTTTGCTAATTTTGTGTATGCGACTCCTTTTTCTTTAGTTTGATGATAGATTTGACCTAATTTCATGGAAAGATGGTAAGCAGTTTCTAATGATGGGTATTTTAAAAACAGTATTTCAGCCCTATGTCTTTGCGTGGGAGTCCAATGTACTTCTGATTTAAACAATAAATATCGACTACGAGCTAATAGTTGTTTTAAGGTATCGCCATTTTCTAAAATATCAGAGATGTGCTTTTTCTTTAGTTCTTTACTTAATTCAATCTCTTTGTTTTCCTGCTCTATTGCTTCCCATCTATACATTATACGCATTTCCTGTACTGCATCGTAAGCTAGTTTCTGAACATGAAAGCGATCGGTTACAATCACTGCCTTATGAAAACAATGCTTTACAATTTTTTCCATACTTGCAGCCATGTCTAATGTTACTTCTTTAACATGATTCCTTAGTTTTAATGGGATTTTCTCAAGTATTGATATTACTTTAGCACTATCAGTTCCCTTTATAATGGCTACAAGTGCTCCCTTTTTACCTTTTGCTGCTTTGTTAGTTAGGATAGTATATAATTCACCTTGTGATAATGCTGTTTCATCAAGGCTCATAAATGGACCTATGTTGTTAGGAAAAAGTATCCAATCTTGAGCATGAGATAATTGATCCCATTGATGAAAATTACTTAAATGATCACGATATTGTTCTTCCAGAAGTTTCCCGTTTACACAAAAGTAATCTCCAATACTTTTACAGCTTACCGGCTTGGAATCTAGATATAACTTTTAAAAAAGACGCAAATTCTTGTGTCATTCGCGTTCCATTTGCTACCAAAGTCCAATCTCTACAGATATATTCTCCTGTACTTTCTTTGAGCCAACGTCTTCGTCTCACATAAAGATAAACAGCTTTACCACGAATAGGAAAATCCTGTATTCTTGATACTTCGTAAAACCCTTTTGAGATTACTTTATCATTTATGTATTCTTGTGGTATAACATTATTTTCATCTAAATATATATTCAGATTTTCTTCTAACTGTTCTATTTTAGTAATAGTAAAATATTCTAAAACACCCGTAGGTAATATAAAATTTGCGAAATCTATTCCTTCTTTAATTTGCATGCGTTTTTATTGCAAAGTAAAGAAATATTTACTCCTCCTCAAATATATTTCTTGATCCCGTGTTAAAGTTAAGGCTACTATTGATGGCATTCCTTATAGAGGATTGATTTGTAGAATGGGAACACCTTGTCATATTCTTATAATATTGAAAGATCTCAGAGCTAAGATAGGAAAAAATCATGGCGACATAGTAAGTATTACTCTTGAAGAGGATGTTGAAAAAAGAATTGTTGAAATACCTGATGATTTCAAGGAAATTCTTGA
>CAIYUC010000062.1 GCA_903929315.1 uncultured Bacteroidales bacterium | reverse complement strand
CTATCCCGGATAGTTATGCCTCATATACCGTTCCTGTTCGTCAGTACCGGATTTTGCAGTCTCGCTTCCTTCAGTGCTTACTTCGCAGTAAACCACCTTGCGACTTGCTAATACTTCCGGATCCTACCCCGGCGTATAAGGGACTTTCACCCTCTGGAAAATTATTAACGACACTCATTGTTTGCTTTTAAAAGTTTATTTGTATTTTTAAACTTTTTCTAAAGCTTACAACAAGTGTGCGCTGCATGCTCATGCAGGGCACACATGAACCGGCAGCCGCAATAATTTAAAAGAAAGGAGGATAACAATGATTAGAATTTGTTATTTAAAAATTTTAAAGTTCGTATCCTTTGTTTTGGTTTTCGTTTTTTTAATTGGATTCGAAGGAATCTCACAAAGCATAAAAGGAATTGATTCTTCTAAAAGTTCTTACAGGGAAGTAATGATTCCGAATACTGAATTAAGGACTCTACGATCAGAATTAATGAACCAAGAGTTGAACATATACATTAAACTACCCGCGAATTATTACGCTAACAGTGACAAGATATATCCGGTCTGGTATTGGACTGATGCGAATCGTGCATTTCCATTAGTAGCCAATATTGCAAGTATATTAGAATTTCCAAAAGCGGGTTATCCTGATTTGGTTATTGTCGGAATTGGATACCCGATCAGAGATATGGCTGACTGGGCAGCTTTGCGAACCAGGGATCTGACACCGACAAATGATCCTGGAACTGATTCAACCTGGGCAAAGATATTGGCCGAATCCAGTGGCCGCAAATATGAAGTAAAATCTGGCGGTGCTTTGTTGTTCCTGAATTTTATCGTCAAAGAACTTATCCCATTTGTAGAATCCAATTATCGTGTTTCTTCATCCGACAGAGGTCTTGGTGGATACTCTGATGGGGGCTTATTTACACTTTTTGCATTGTTTACTCACCCTGAAGCATTTGACCGGTATTTTGCAGGTAGTCCGTCACTTGATTATGACAATGGCATTTTATTTAACTATGAAAATGAATTTGCCCTGACCCATAAAAATTTGAATGCAACTATTTTTTTTAGTGCCGGTAGCCTTGAAAATGATGGCACAATAGAGAATATGAAAAAAATGTCGGAAGTGCTTCAATCAAGAAATTACCAGGGACTAACTTTAAACTCTTATGTGTTTCCTGGTGAAAGCCATCGATCTTGCATTCCTTCGGCAATAATGAAAGCATTCAAAGTTCTTTATAAACCATGATAAATACAATCTTCCTTGTTCAAATAAATTATCGCAGCATAACAAGCGCATAAAAAACAACTTTGCCGATGATAATCATGCTTTTCAAAGTTTTCAACGCGCTGTTTTTATGTGCCGGTCATTAGCAGCCATGTATGAAATATGAGTACGAATATTTTCTTATATTAAAATTATGGAAACAGGTATTATTATCTCAGAGATCTTAGCAGGAATCATTTTCCTTGATCTTATCTTTAAAACCAAGATAAAGACCTATGCAATAATTCAATTTTTAATTATGATGATAGCTACGATCGTCTTGATCGGTTATCTGATAATAGAAATTATTAATAAATCGATTTTTTATGCCTCTTTGATCTTTATCATAATTGGAATTTTTGGTTCGATAAAACAATATTTATCTCTCAAAAAACAAAATTTTTTATGATAATTGTTCATCTAGGAAGTATGACAACCTATTAATTCTTTTATTTGATGGCATAAAAAAAATCATGCTTAGGAATAATTATTTTAGAATATACGGCTGCTAATCGAGTAGGCTGCCCCGTCAGCTAAGCCGACGGGGAGAGCCTCTCACACCACCATGCGTACGGATCACGTACACGGCGGTTCATTAAGCATGGCTCAACCGCTCTTTACATCAGTTGAACTTGTTCCTTTTAAAATAAGGCTAGTAAACTCGAAGTTTAAACCTCCTTATTGAATTTGGAACACTTAATGTTCAGTCCTTCGCTAATCCGTGAGGCTTCCGACTATCTACGCCGACTCGTTTCTGTTAACTACTATGACCTCTGCTGACATCTTGGCCCATAGAAACCGAATCTATTCCAAGATCTCCCCCGGTAAGAGCCTTTTCCTTCCTCCGATTCCTGCGGCATCTATTCCGATTATGAGTTTTGTTAATTTTGCTTTGCAAAATTTTACAAACTCAATAT
>CAIYUC010000061.1 GCA_903929315.1 uncultured Bacteroidales bacterium | reverse complement strand
TTGCACTTCCCCAACGGTTGGGAGAGAATTTACCAGGGTTTGTGCAATAAGATCCCCGGCTCCGCCTGCAAGCCCTGTGATATTACCTGAAACAAGAGAGGCAGTCCAGGTGAAGGTCGTTCCTGCGCAGGTCGCTGTAAGATGAAGATTGGTTGTATTTCCCGAACAGATGCTATCATGCATAGGATTGGTAGTTACTTTTGGCCTTGGATTTACGGTGACGGTGAAATCTGTTATAGGTCCCAGGCAACCATTACTTTGAGAGGTAATATGATATACGACAAATTCGCTGTTATTGACCGTGATGTGTAATGTTTGATCCAGTGTGGCAGTTGGAATAGAATTATCGCTGTAGCCGCTGATATTTCCGGAACCGGGCGTACATGTCCAGGTGAATGTTGTACCACTGATGTCGGAAGTTAGGGATATTCCGGTATGATCGTTGTTGCATATCTGCTTGTTCAATGGATTGTTTGAAAGATCAGGAGTCGGATAAACAGTGACAATATAATCCACCGGAACTGAAGAACATCCATTGATTTCCGGTGTAATATGGTATGTAACCGTTTCCGTCGAATATCCGGAGTTTATTAATACCTGGTTAAGTGAAGCAACCGGGATAGACATATTGCTATATCCGCTGATATTGGCAGAACTTGGGGTACATGTCCAGGTAAAAAGCCCACCTGTAACATTTGAAGTCAGGGGAATATTCGTATTCAGGTTATTGCATTGTTCCTGATGAAGGGGTGAATTCGTGAGTGAGGGTGTCGGATTTACCCTCACCACATAACTAAAGACATATCCCGAACAGCCGTTTGCATGAGGCGTGATATGATAGGTGACAGTTTCAAAAACATTTCCGGAATTCACAAGGTCTTGATTTAAATAGGAGGCAGGAATAAGATTGTTACTCCAACCTGTAATATTGCCCGAGCTTGGGTTACAGGTCCAGGTAAATAATGTCCCGGGAACATGTGAGGTCAATATGAGATTCGTGGGGATATTATTGCAAAGAGTGTCCGAAAGTGGTATATTGGAAAGATCCGGAAACGGGAAAACAATAACCTTAAAGTCCGTTGTGGCTCCCAGACAACCATATGCCTGAGGAATAATATGATAAGTGAGGGTATCAATATTGAAACCGGAATTATAGATGATCTGGTTAATCACTTTGACCGGATTTGTTGTGTTTGCCGAATACCCGGAAAGATTTGCTGAACTTGAAGTGCAGGTCCATGTGAAATTTGTACTATCCAGATTTGAACCAAGGGTGATATTAAAAGAAGTGCTGTCACAAATGGATTGGCTCAGAGGATTGTTGGTAAGGAGAGGAACAGGAACAACAGCAACTTTGTATGTAGTATCATGCCCGGCACATGTGTTCTTATGGGGGGTGATCTGATAATAAACAGTATCGATAGTATTGCCAGCATTAATCAAGATCTGGTCAATGGAATTGGCTGGGTTGGTTGTGTTGCTTGAGAATCCTGTTAAATTCAGCGAAGGGGATAAAGCAATCCAGGTAAACAATGTTCCGGAAACGATAGAAATCAAATTAATATTTGTGTTTGAATTGCTACAGATCCGTTTATATAATGGATTGGTTGTTAAATTTGGCAGTGAATCAACGGTAACCGCTTTCGTAATAGAATCTCTGCATCCTTCTGTAGAATAAGATACAAGTTTAACGAGGAAAGTTCCGGAGGTGTGGAAGGTATGAACAGGATTTTGAACGCCATCTATTGCCGGGGATCCATCACCAAAATTCCATATCCAATTGGTCACTTGATTCTGATTGACATAGCTTGAATCCGTAAATTGTATTGGTAAGGAGGCACATCCGGAATCAAAGGTGAAGTCAGAATGAATAACCGTATAGGTCAATGTTTGTGTGATTGTAACCTGGCATCCGTTTACCGCCGTCAATTGGCAGCTATAGCTTGTTCCGGTTAAAGGATGGGGTACGACGATGGATGGAGTGGTATCTCCGTTGATCGTTGTATCGCCTGTAACGGTATTCCACAAATAGGAGAATCCGGGTGGGGCTGTAAGGGTGGCGGATGTATCGCCCTCGCACATGGCAGTATTCATCTGGAGATAATTGCAATAGGCGGAGATATATGCATATCCGTAATGCCCTCCTAAAGAACAATCCCTGGTCGTAAATGTGATTGTGACATTTTGTCCATACCAGGGAGTCAGATTTAATCCAACAGTGGTCCAGTCTTTGTATCTGATCGTATCTCCCGGACCCATAACGCAGTTGTGCCACCCGGGCAACCCCGGTTGAGCAAAAACATAATAATAGCCGCACACAGGATCAAGAAGATTACCGTTGGTATCAGTGACAGCAATAGTAAAACTCGGTTGTTGACTTTTTGTATGGTGTGGATCCTGCAAAACAACTGCATACCGGTATACGAAAAGGTAGCTATTCTCGGTGACAGACACCTGGTATTTAAGTTCTTCCGCCTGAGCGCCGGTAAGCTGATTTCCCAGCCTTGCGCCAAATGGTTCTCCCGGGAATACTGTTCTAATATTATTGCAGGTATTCGGATCAAGAGTTCCGGGAGCAGGTATGATCTTTTGTCTTCCATTTGGTCCGGTTGTATCCATTTGAGGGGCGATACACGGATTAATAAATGTTCCTAAACACCCCTGCCAATTGGTAAAGGTCCCCTGGTTAAAATTGGAATTAGGGCAATTGGATATCAACTGAGCTTTTACAATGGCAGGCGTCAGAACTGAACCCAAAATGAAAAGGAAAGGAATTACAAAAACCCGGAAAATAAACTTTCTTTTTACAGGATCATCAAACATTAGATTGGGGTAAAACTGTTATATCATTAAAATTTATCTGGCCTTTGAAGAACGATATTTAAAACTATAAAGGTACGACAAAATACAATATCAATTGATTTGAACAAAACTTGTTATGTATTATACTTAACAATTGAGGTATGACAAGACGGATTACGAATTAAAGTGGTTTTTTAATTTTCGCTATTTTGCTATTTCACTATTTCACTATTTAATCTTTAATACACCTAACTGCGAAAGCATTCGATCTGAATGAAGGATAGTAGGAAACAGACGGATTAAATGTATTCATCCCGTGTGCCCAGGCTTTATTTGTCCCATGAACTGTAGATGACCAGAACATAATGGAGAAATTATTGAAGCTCCAGGTTGCATTTTCATGACGAACGCCGGACAGGAGCGCATTAAATCCTGAAAAACCTGTGAATTTCAAAGGGTTTCCTGCAAAACCGTTACTGATATAAAAGGTAAACAGAATACCCCATTCGGCTTCAGTGGGAATATGCCAACCCGGAGGACAGAATCCCTGTGCTCCGTTGGTGTTGTCGAACTTCATCATCTCGTCCCATTGGTATAGTCCTCCTGTGCTGGCGCAATTGGCAGGAAGATCACTAAAACAATACTTTTCGGAAATGCAATTATCGCGTTGCATTTGTGAAGACAGGATGGTATTACCGAAGTTCAGGTTCGCAGCCATCCAGCACTGGGTATTTATCATCACTGTTGCATATTGCTGATTATCGCGGACATCTGTTACAAGGTTTCCACAGGCAAAAGCTAAAGGAGCCATTACGGTAATGGTCTGGTTTGCATTTCCGCTGCAACTGAAACCATTCACATAGGAATAGCTGATCGTATGTCCCCCGGTCCCGGCAATTCCAGGGTAAAAGATCCCTGTGTTGACACCCGCTCCGCTATAGGTTCCACCCAGTGGTACACCCCCTTTGAGTTTGAAAGATTGTGCATTTGTTGTTGTGACAACATCCCAGCAGGAAGTGAGGGAAACCATTGGTGATGGATCAACCGTTACAATAACATGATTGAGTATCCCCGTGCATCCATTTGCAGAAGGAGTTACGGCATAATTTACATTCTCAATGCTAAAACCTGAATTCGTTAAGGTTTGCTGGATCGCATTCCCGTTACCGGGAGAAAAACCCGAAACATTGAGAGAACTTCCCGATGCTGTCCATGCAAAGGTAGCTCCTGCCACATGGGAAAGAAGCTGAATATTCGAGTTAACGCCAGAACATAGCGTCTGTGCTGGCGGAGTAAAATACACATCGGCAACAGGGTGAACGATCACAACAAAGTCAGTTATCGGTCCCTGACAACCTGCTGCACTGGCCGTAATATGATATGTCACTGATTCGGTATTGAATCCTGAATTTACAAGGGTTTGAACAATAGTCAAACCCGATCCTGCAGCAAATCCTGAAACATTGGCAGAACTTCCTGTTGCAGTCCATGAAAAGGTAGCTCCTGTAACATCTGAAGTTAACGTAATATTCGTCATTGTCCCGGAGCATATCTGGGCAGTCATCGGACTTGTTGTGAGATTCGGACTAGGCTTGACCGCCACATGATAAATAGTATCGGCACCAAGGCAGCTACCTGCGGTCGGGACAATGGAATAATTCACCACTCCTGAAAACGGTAATGTATTAACCAGGGTTTGGCTGATCGTACTTCCGGTTCCATTGCTGAACCCGGTTACATTACCCGACGAAAGGCTTGCTGTCCAGGAGAAGGTTGCGCCTGCAACACTTGAAGTTAATAAGATATTTGTGGTATTTCCTGAACATATGGTATCAGACATAGGATTGTTCGTCAGGTGAGGTTTTGGATTGACCTGTACGACCACATCATGTGAAGAACCCGGACAACCATTCGCTGTAACTGATACGTGGTAGGTGACAGTTTCCTGAACGGCACTGGAACTTGTCAGAGTCTGGGAAATAACATTCCCGGCTCCGTTGGAGAAACCGGTAATGTTCGGAGACCCGCCAGTTGCTGTCCATGAGAAGGTCGCACCTGTCACACTTGAAGTTAAAAGGATATTTGTGGTCTGTCCGGAACATTGCGAGGGATTTGAAGGATTGATCGAAACGTCCGGTAACGGAAAAACAGTGACAATATAGCTCGTTGGATTGGGATTAACACAACCATTGTTTGTGGGGGTGATGGTGAAGGTAACAGTTTCTGTTGTAAATCCGCTATTGGTGATCGTTTGAAGAATATCGCCATTGCCGGAATACGCAAAGCCTGTAAGATTAAAGGAAGAGGCTGATGCCGTCCAGCTGAATGTGGTACCGGGGACCGTAGAGGACAAATGGATGTTGGTGGTTTGTCCCGAACAGATAGAAGGTGTGGTGGAATTAATCATCACATCAGGCAAGGGACTAACCGTCACTGTATCGATGTGCAATAATCCCGAACAACCGTTCAGATCCGGAGTGATATAGTATTGCACCATACCCGGATTCAGATCAGTGACGGACAGCAGATCGTTAATAATTGTTGCATTATTAAGTCCAACCGGGCATGCAAGGATATTGGCTGAACAACCTGGCGGAGGAGTGGTCCAGCTGAAGATAGCGCCGGAAGGGGTTGAAGTTAATGTAATATTGGTTGATGTGCCGGAACAGATCGATTTCGTAAATGGAGGGTTAACAGAAGGGGCAGGTTTGATGGTAACCGGCAGGGATGAAGTCTGGCCCGGATTAATACAATTTGTATTTGTTCCATATATTATTATGCTACCTGATGTTGCATTGGCAGCGAAATTTACTGTGATAAATGCGTCACCGGGGTTTATGTGGGTTATAGTTGCTCCTGTTCCGGTGTAACCCCAGTTATAAACATCGGTATTGGGATCGGGGGTAACGGAGAAAAATACCCCGTTTGTCCCGGCGCAGTAACTTTGAGGAGGTGCCTGCAAAATAACCAGGGGTTGCGGTCCTCTGAATTCATTGATGGTGACTGGTAACGTAGTAGTTGATACATTGTACCACCACGTATTTATGGTATTAAGGTTCCCAAAACCATTTGGCGGTCCGTTCCATGAATGGCATCCTGGCGGGCTCAGGCATCCCAAAAAATTGGTCGTACCGGCCGGGATATTCGAATCATCCCAGTAAACAAGTGGAGTGGAGCTACTTGCTGGTCTTACAAGCCCTATTGTAAAGCCAAATAGGTTGAACTCAACATCATATAAGGGAAGGTTTGTCAAACCATTAATATACTTGACAGTAAAGGTGACCTGAACATTATTTGGAACAGGGATACCAGAGCCATCTAGCCCATTCCAGGTTATTAAATTTTCTCCGATCGTAACATTGTTTGTAAGTATACGCGTCGTGTATGGAAGAGGGAAAGTGAGGTCACATTCTGCATTACCAGCCTTATTTACGTTAACATGAAAAATAATATTCCCATTGTTGCAATTCCTGTCACCATATGGATCAGGCGGAACAATTTGTCCTAAAGTTGTTGCAGAAGGGTAGAGAAGTGAATCCGGTGAATTCACGAAAATGGGATATTCCGGGACAAATGCCTGCTGGTTGTGTAAGGATTTACGGTCATTTGTAAAGTTACCCGTATTTGCACATCCCCACTGATTACAAAACTGGACCCAGATACCACCGCGCAAATCCTGAAATACAGCTGATGTTACGA
This sequence comes from uncultured Bacteroidales bacterium, assembly GCA_903929315.1. Taxonomy (GTDB): domain Bacteria; phylum Bacteroidota; class Bacteroidia; order Bacteroidales; family FEN-979; genus CAIYUC01. The sequence continues at coordinate 10,407 of CAIYUC010000061.1, read as the reverse complement.
TACTATCGGATGAATAGATATAATTAGTTCCGTAATAACCGGTACCGGCATTACTAAGATTACCTTCCTGGTAGAATTGCCATGCTTTACTGTATAGCCTGCCCGGTTTCACTTGTAAAGCAACGGAATCATAAACAGTTATGTCAATCATATTTATTGTAAAACCCCCGGTTAGATTAGTGTTTGAACTATTCTTCCGCATGAATTCTAAATAAAAAAGTTCGGGTGTAGCCGGATGCCAGTCAAATGCTGTATATCCACCGGAGCCATAAATTTGAAATGGACCCACATCCGCCTGTCCGATGTTAGCGATATATCCGGTTCCTGCAATTGGAACAGTAGTTTCAGGATAAACGATATTACCTGCAAGGTCTCTAATTCTAAAGACAAGGTGATTGTTATTTCCAATATCAGTACCTTGTTGAAACCCCATATAAACTATCTCATTTGTACCAGCTGTTGAAAAATAAAGTCGATCAGGTTCAGCACAATCGTAAATTGCAAAAGGATTTCGTAATCCTCCATTATTACAAAAAGTGACGTAATCGTTGCACAAATACAGATTAACCTGATGACCGCTAACCGAAATTTCTTTGGCCCCTTCCGAATGGACATTATTCGGATAGTTCCAGAAGAACAGGAAGAACATGAATAGCTTAAGTAAAGTATACGATAACTTCATGTAAATATGATTCGTGAGATTAAGCCATTACAAAATTACATGAAAAAAAGTACATGTAAACATTTGTCACTTAATTAAAAGACAACATTTTGAGGAATTGGTTGCCTGGAATTGATAAAAGGAATGCAGGAATTCAGAATTCAGAATGCAGAATGCAGAATGTAATTATTTTGTCCTGTGTACATCAAATGAAGAAGATAAAAGCAATCTTTCATTTCGCTACTTCACCATCTCGCTATTTCGCTATTTAATCCTTGATGCACCTAACTGAAAAGGCATTCGCTCTCAATGAGGGATAATAGGAAACGGAAGGATTAAAGGTGTTCAATCCATGGGCCCAGGCCTTATTTGAACCATGAGCCGTAGAAGCCCAGAACATTACTGCGAAATTATTGAAGTTCCAGGCTACATTTTCGTGCCTGACACCGGAGAGGAAAGCATTAAATCCGGAAAAACCCGTGAACTTCAAGGGGCTTCCTGCAAAACCATTACTGATATAAAAGTTAAACAAAGTAGTCCAATCGGTTTCTGTTGGGATATGCCAGCCCGGAGGACAGAATCCCTGGGCTCCGTTATTGTTGTCGAACCTCATGAGCTCGTCCCACTGGTAAAGTCCTCCTGTGCTGGCGCAATTGGCAGGAAGATCACTAAAACAATACTTTTCGGAAATGCAATTATCGCGTTGCATTTGTGAAGACGCGATGATATTACCGAAGTTCAGGTTCGCAGCCATCCAGCATTGGGTGCCAATCTGAGCAGTCGGGTATTGGGTGTTATCACGGACATCCGTTACGACATTTCCGCAAGTCAGGGAGACCGGACTTATCACATTGATGGTTTGAGAGCTGTTGTTTATGCATCCCCAGGTATTTGAATAGGAATAATTGATGGTAAATATTCCTGTTCCTGCAATACCCGGATAAAATATCCCGGTATTCACGCCCACGCCTGACCAGGTACCTCCCAAAGGAATTCCGCCTTTTAATTTAATTGGTTGAGCATCTGTCGTGGTCACCGGATCCCAGCAGGTGGTCAGGCTGACGACCGGCCAGGGATTCACCGTTACGATTCCATGATTGATAACACCGGGACAACCATTTGCCGAAGGGTTAGCAGCATAATTAACTGTTTCCGACATATATCCTGAGTTAATCAGAGTTTGCTGAATAAGAATTCCACTGCCCGGACTATATCCGGTAATATTGGGTGAACTTCCGGTTGCTGTCCAGGTAAACGAAGCGCCTGCGACATGGGATGCAAGTGATAGATTCGTTGTTCCGCCGGAACAGAAAGCTTGACCCGCCGGTGTAAAATAGACATCCGGGACGGGAAAAACCGTTACGGTGAAAGCAACAAGCGTACCGGCACAACCATTTGCGGTCGGAGTGACGGTATAGGTTACAGTTTCATTGTTGAACCCCGAATTGGTAAGGGTTTGCAGAATAACAGGGCCACTGCCGGCACTAAATCCTGTAACATTGGGAGAACTGCCTGAAGCGGTCCAGGCAAAGGTGGTTCCCGCTACATTCGATTGAAGCGGAATAGTAATGTTGGTGGCAGAACAGATCTGGAAAGAGGTGATGTTATTGGTGACTGCCGGTCTCGGGTCGACAGTGACGATCACGGTATGGGAAGTACCGGGTGGACATCCATTGGCTTGCGGGGTCACCGTATAAGTGACGGTTTCAATGGTTGATCCTGAGTTAAACAGTGTTTGGGCAATCAGATTTCCCGTACCGGCAGAAAATCCGGAGAGGTTCGGAGAACTTGGCAATGCAGTCCAGCTGAATGTAGCCCCAGTCACATGTGACAGGTTCTGTATGTTGGTGGTCTGATTGGAACACAGGGTCTGGGAAGTGGGTTGGAAGTAAACATCGGGCACAGGCATGACGGTCACAACAAAGTCTTTGGATGGACCTAGGCAACCGTTTGCCGTGGGGGTAATATGGTAGGTGACGGTTTCCGTATTAAACCCGCTGTTGACCAATACCTGGTTGATCACAAGACCGCTTCCAGCCGAATAACCTGTAATATTAGGAGAACCTGGAGTCACTGTCCAGGAGAAGTTTGTCCCGATAACATCCGATGTAAGATTGATGTTGGGAGAGGTGGACGAACATATCTGTGCTGTCAATGGATTATTGGAAACATCGGGAGTAGGGTTCACCGTAACGACATAATTTGAGATTGGCCCGGAACATCCGTTGGATGTCGGTGTTATACGATAAGTAACGGTTTCAATGGTAAAGCCGCTGTTCGTAATGGTCTGATTAATGGTAAACCCGTTTCCCGGACTGAAACCGGCCAGATTCGGTGAACTGGGTATTACGGTCCAGGCAAAGGTCGTACCGGCCACATTGGATATAAGCGTAATCGAAGTGGTAAACCCTGCACAGATCGTTTGATTCAGTGGCGTGGTGGTCACAACTGGAGTAGGGTTCACGGTTACCACCACATCACCGGGAGTACCTGTACAACTGTTTGCCGTGGGTGTCACATGATAGGTTACGGTTTCAATGGTGTTCCCTGAATTGGTAATCGTTTGCGAGATCAGATTTCCATTGCCATTACCAAATCCTGATAAATTTATGGAACTTGGGGTTGCAGTCCATGAAAACGTAGTGCCTGTCACATGTGACAGGATCTGTATGTTTGTGGTCTGCTGTGAACAAATGGTCTGATTTGCAGGAAGGAAATAAACATCCGCTGTGGGATAAACGGTCACCACATAATGATAGACGGCCCCATTACAATTATTTGCCTGGGGTGTTATATGATAGGTGACGGTTTCAATGGCAAAACCGGTATTGACCAGGGTCTGATTAAGGATTATGGTTGGAATTGCATTATTGCTGAATCCGGTAATATTGCCTGAACTGGGAGTACAGGTCCAGGTAAACTGCGTTCCTGCCACACTCGAGGTAAGTGTAATATTGGTGGAGGTATTATTGCACTGGGATTTTGTCAGTGGATTGTTGGTAAGATCAGGAGTAGGATAAACGGTCACCACGAAGTTTGTGGTATCGCCGTTACAGCCATTGGCATGTGGTACTATGTGATAGGTAACGGTTTCGATGTTAAACCCTGAATTTACCAGAGTCTGGTTCAGAATGACAGTCGGAGTTGAATTGTCACTGTACCCTGATACGTTTCCTGAACTGCCGGAGGCGGTCCATGTAAATAATGTTCCGTTAACATTCGATGTTAAAGTAATATTAGTAGGAGTATTATTACAGATTTGCTTTGCCGGGGGATTGTTGGTCAGGTCGGGTTTGGAAACGAGGGTGACAACCAAATCCGTAACCGGTCCGTCACACCCATTGGCATGGGGTGTAATATGATAGGTAACGGTTTCGATATTGAACCCGGAATTGACAAGCGTCTGATTGAGCAGCGTTGTGGGTATACTATTGTCGCTGTAACCTGTAACATTTCCGGAACTGGGCGTACAGGTCCAGGTAAATAAAGTTCCGGCAACATGGGAAGTCAGGATAAGGTTGGTTGACTGGTTATTACAAATCTGCTCAGCGGGTGGATTATTAGAGAGGTCGGGAACAGGGAAAACAGTGACCACGTAATTGGCGAAAGGCCCTGAACACCCGTTGGCTGTTGGTGTAATACGATAAGTGACGGTTTCGATGTTAAAGCCCGTATTCGTCAATATCTGGGTGATCAATGGATTAATGCCACCGGAAAAGCCTGTAACATTCCCGGAACTGCCTGTCGCAGTGTAGGAAAATGAAGCGCCTGTTACATCTGAAGTCAGGGAAATATTTGTGACAGAACCGGAACACATGCTTGCTGACAATGGATTATTCGTAACATGGGGGGTTGGATTAACGGTCACCGAATAAACTGTATCATTCCCTGTACATCCCTGGGCTTGGAAGCTTACCGTATAAGTTACAACACCGGCCGTGGTAATGTTGTTCGTCAGGATATCATTGATGACAGGTCCGCTTCCGTTGGCATATCCTGTAATATTTCCGGTCACTAATTGTGCTACCCATGAATACGTAGTACCGGCGCAGGTTGATGTAAGAGTGATGTTAACGGGATTACCGGAACAAATTGTTTTGTTCATCGGATTGACTGTCAGGATAGGCCTGGGCTTGACCGTCACAATATAATCTGTAAGAGGTCCGTCGCATCCGTTTGCATGCGGGGTCATATGATAGGTTACAAATTCATCAACATTATTACTGTTATAGAGCACCTGGTTGAGAAGGGTGGTAGGAACGGAGTTGTCACTGTAACCTGTAACAAATCCGGAACTTGGGGTACAGGTCCAGGTAAAAAGCGTTCCTGAAACATGGGAAGTCAGGGTCAGATTGGTATTATTGCCTTTGCATATGGATTCATTCAATGGTGTATTGGAAAGATCGGGAACCGGATAAACAGTCACAATATAATCGTTGTTATTGCCTGCACAACCGTTAGCAGTTGCTGTAATATGATAGGTAACGGTTTCATTTACAAAACCCGAATTTGTCAGAGTCTGGTTCAGTATTGTCGTGGGGATATTGTTGTTGATCCACCCTCCGATATTTCCGGAGCTTGGTGTGCATGTCCATGTGAATAATGTTCCGGCGACATTTGATGTCAGATTGATATTTGTGGAGGAGCCGTTACATATTTGTTTATTCAAAGGTGTATTTGAGAGATCAGCCTGCGGATGTACAGTGACTATATAATCATAAACTATCCCATCGCATCCGTTGGCATGCGGGGTGATATGGTAGGTTACGGTCTGATCCACAAAGCTTGTATTCGTCAGTATTTGATTAAGAAGCGTAACGGGAACGGCATTATTACTGAAGCCGATGATATTGCCTGAACTTGGTGTAGCAGTCCAGGTGAATAATGTCCCCGAAACATTCGATGTAAGGGTAATACCCGTTGAAGTATTGTTGCAGATTTGTTCGTTGAGGGGGGTGCTCGATAGATCCGGTGTGGGATAAACGGTTACAATATAATCGGTAATATTACCGTCACAGCCGTTTGCATGTGGCATAATATGATAGGTCACGGTTTCAATGGAAAACCCTGAATTTATTAAGAGGTCATTCAATGTAACCGTGGGAAAGGCATTATTACTGAACCCTGCGACATTACCCGAACTCGGTGTGGCAGTCCAGGTGAACAATGTTCCTGTTACATTTGAAGTCAGGGTGATATTCGTGGTTAAATTATTGCAGATCTGTTTATTCAAGGGAGTATTTGAAATATCTGGCAAGGGATATATGGTAACAATGAAATTATAGATGATCCCCGCACAGTTATTTGCAAGAGGTGTTATATAATAGGTCACTGTCTCGATGTTGAACCCGGTATTGATCAGGGTCTGGTTCAATAAAGTTGTCGGGATTGAATTATTGCTGTATCCTGTAACATTTCCTGAGCTGGGTGTACAGGTCCATGTGAATAATGTTCCGGCGACGTCGGAGGTTAAGGTAATATTGGTATTGGTGTTGGTGCAGAGCTGTTTCGTCAGAGGGGAATTTGTAAGATCAGGTATGGGGTTGACGGTGACAATGTAATCAGTTACAGGCCCGTCGCAGCCGTTGGCATGAGACGTGATATGATAGGTGACAGTCTCAATGTTAAATCCCAAATTGATCAAAGTCTGGTTTAGGGATATGGTTGGGATTGAATTATCACTGAATCCTGTGACATTTCCTGAGCTTGGAGAAGCCGTCCAGGTGAATAAGGTACCGGCTATGGAGGAAGTCAGGGTGAGATTTGTGGAGGTATTGCTGCAGATCTGTTCATTTAATGGAACATTCGACAGGTTTGGAACAGGATAAACCGTGACCACAAAATCCGTTACAAGTCCGTCACAACCATTTGCATGAGAGGTTATCTGATAGGTTACGGTTTCAATTGAGGACCCTGTGTTCACCAATGTCTGATTGAGTAAAGTAGTGGGGACGGCATTATTACTGTATCCGGTAACATTACCTGAGCTTGGGAAGGCTGTCCAGGTGAACAGTGTACCTGCGACATTTGAAGTCAGTGTTATGTTTGTGGCCGTATTACTGCAGATATGCTCATTGAGCGGGCTGTTCGAAAGATCTGGAGGGGGATAAACAGTGACCACGGTATTCTGTGCTGTTCCGCTACAGCCATTCGCCATCGGAGTAATGGTGAAAGTGACAGTCTCGATTGTGAACCCGGTATTGGTGATTGTCTGTGAAATGTTGCCTGAACCGCTTGGTGCAAAACCAATAAGGTTAGGGGAACTGGCTGTGGCGGTCCAGTGGAAGGCGGTATTAAGGACTTGTGACGACAGCAGAATATTTGTGGTTTGTCCCGAGCAGATCGTGGGAGTTAACGAGTTAATGAACATGTTGGGAATGGGAAAGACTGTGACAACATAGGGGGTCGGATTTGGATTAATACAACCATTATTGGCAGGGGTGATCGTAAAGGTCACGGTTTCTGTGGTAAACCCGCTGTTGGAAATCGTCAGAATGATGTCGCCGCTGCCGGATGGAGGAAAACCTGATAAATTCAGTGAAGAAGGCGTGGCAGTCCAGCTAAAGGTCGAACCGGGAATTGAGGAAGAGAGATGGATGTTGGTGGTCTGACCTGAGCAGATGTTCGGGGTGGTGGAGGTGATGATCACATCAGGAAGAGGACTGACCGTAACTGTATCATCCTTGATCTGGCCGGGGCAACCATTCAGACTTGGGGTCAGATGATAAATCACCGTTCCCGGATTGAGATCGGTAACGGTCAGGATATCATAAATGCCAAATGCATTAGTCATGCCCGGCGGACATGTAAGGATATTTGCAGAGCAGGAGGGAAGAGGGACGGTCCAGCTAAATGAGCTTCCCGGAGGTGTGGAAGTTAGTAAAATACTGGTGTTGCTCCCGGAACAGATCGTTTTCGAAAAAGGAGGATTGACGGCCGGAACGGGCTTGATGGTGATCGCTAATGAAGAAGTTTGTCCCGGGTTATTGCAATTGATATTGGATCCATATACCTGGATGCTGCCGGCGGTAGCATTGAAACCGAAATCCACTGTAATATAGGGATCACCGGGAGTGATCTGGTTAATGGTTGCGCCGGTTCCTGAATAGCTCCAATGATAAACATCGGCATTGGGGTCCGGGGTGACGGAGAAATATATCCCGGTTGCCCCGGCGCAGTAACTTTGAGGTTGTACCTGCAGGATAACGAGCGGTTGCGGTCCCCTGTATTCATTGATGCTGACTGGTAATGTACTTATAGACGTGTTGTACCACCATGTATTAATTGTATTTTGATCTCCCCAGTCAGAATTACCCGACGTTGGCCAGATATGGCAGCCCGGAGGGCTGAGACATCCTGCCAGATTTGATCCTCCGGCAGGAGGCCCCGGAATATTGGTATCATCCCAGAAAACCAATGGGGTTGCCCCGGGCGGAGAAACAATTCCAATAACGAACCCGCTAAAATTTTGTTCTACATCATATAGAGGGAGGTTCGTTAATCCGTTTACATACTTCAATGTAAATGTTACAAGAACATTGTTCGGAACATTTACTCCAGACCCATCCTTTCCATCCCAGTTTACTAAATTTTCCCCGATTACAACCGGCGAAGTAAGAATTCTTGCTGTGTAAGGTCCGGCGAAAGAAAGATCAATTTCCACATTCCCCGTTTTATTAACAAAAACATGAAAGAGGATATAACCGTTATTGCAATTCCTGTCACCCCAGGGGAGAGGCGGAACGATCTGCCCCAATGTTAGTGCGTGATGGAAAAGGTTAGAATCAGGGGGATTGAGGAATTCCATGTATTCCGGCATATAAGCCTGCTGGCTATGCAATGATTTCCGGTCAACAGGAAAATTTCCGGTATTTGCACAACCCCATTGATTGCAGAATTGAACCCAAACGCCCCCTTTCATATCATTAAATGCTGCGGATGTGATAATACTATCGAAGGAATAAATATAATTCGTACCCGAATAATGTGCACTATTAACTTCATACAATTGCCACGCTTTGGAATAAAGCCTGCCAAGCTTTGTATGAAGAGCAACAGAATCATACACAGTTAAATCGAATAAATCTATGTCAAAACCATCATTATCAGTTTGTGGATTTCCTGATGTATTATTCAACTCCTGCAGTTCTACATAAAAAGTACCTGGATAAGGTGGGTGCCAATCAATGGCATTGTATCCCCCGGTACCATAAATCTGCAAAGGTCCATTACGTGCTTCGGTAATATTGTTTATATATCCCACCCCTGTGGTGGGGACATTTGTTTGAGTATATACAATATTTCCCGCCAGATCTTTAATACGGAATACAGCATGTTCACCACCCGAAACGGCTGATACTTTAAATCCTACATAGACAATTTCCTGCGGATTTGCTGTGACAAAATAAAGACGGCTGGACTCTTCACATCCATAGATGGCAAATTGTGTTCTTATTCCGCCATTACTAATGCAATGACCGGCAAAATCATTACATAGATATAATACTGTATTATGAGTACCGATGTAAATTTCTTTCGACCCTTCCGGATAGGATTTTCCGGGAACACCCCAGAGGACAAGCACTAAGAAACAACTAAGGAAAAAGAAATAGATGTGCTTCATGGATTTTTTTTGTGAAAAATGAACCTCCTAAAAAACCGATAAAGGTAATAAGATTTTTTCTTCCAAAAGCAGGATTGTAAAATATTGGCCATAACTTTTTTTGATAAGCTGACATGCTAAAGACTTTTACCGCTAAGACGCTAAGACGCTAAGAATTGTTAACATAAAGATGGATTTCTTCCTATTTCTTGTTTTTTCATTTTTCAATGACTGATTGAGATACTACTTATCCTTAATCAGCCTTTATAGGAAAAGGTATTATAATAAAAAAGATTTTTTTGGCGTCTTGTCGTCTTAGCGGTAAAAGTCTTTAGAGGTCCACCATCTTAAGAAATGATATAGCCGGGAAATTATGTCCTATATAATATAAGGTCACACCTTAAGAAATTATCCTGTTATTCCAAATTTTTCAGAACTTTGCTTGCAATTATAAAAAAATCAAAAAGGTCTGATGAGAAAAGAATCTGATTCGATCGGTGAAAAGGAAATCCCGGCAAGTGCATTGTATGGTATTCATTCACTGCGTGCCAGGGAGAATTTTCCCGATACAACCTCTTTCCCTCAGGAATGGTACAAAGCAGTAGGATTGGTCAAGCAAGCCTGCTATCTTACCTACCGGGAATTTAAAAAAGCAGCCCTTGGGAAATATCCTGAAGATAAGCTCCCGCTCTCTTTTTTCGGGGATGAGATCATCGGGACAATCATTGATATTGCCGGTGAAGTGAGCCAGGGTCGTTTTTTTGACCATTTTATTGTTCCCGCCATTTCAGGAGGCGCCGGCACGAGCATCAACATGAATATCAATGAGATCATTACCAATGCTTCATTGCGAAAACTGGGCCGGAAACCCGGCAATTACAAATTCATTGACCCCATTGAACATGCCAACGTCTTCCAGTCCACCAACGATGTGATACCCACCTCTTTAAAAGTCGCCCTGATGTTCCTTCTCAAAGACCTTGAGACATCTGTCAATAGCTTAAGAATGAAGGTCGAACAGCATGAAAATGCGAACCGCGACAGTCTCAGGATCGGTTTTACACAAATGCAGGAAGCGGTCCCGTCTTCTTTCGGGACATTGTTCAGCACATACAGTGAGGCATTATCACGCGACTGGTGGAGG
>CAIYUC010000060.1 GCA_903929315.1 uncultured Bacteroidales bacterium | reverse complement strand
GAAGTATTTCCTGCTGTATTGCCACTTGCATGATCTGGCTGTCTTGAATTTGAATTCTTTTCATTATCCTGCCTTTTTGGTTAATAATTGGCAAAGATAATAAATTTTATTTATACTGTATTAATTATGACGTTATATATAATAAATAAATAACAATTATAAAAAATTTATTCCACGGACGCTGGTTTTTAATGGGAACGACATCAAATATGAGTATCAAACCTCAATCAATTATGAAAATAAAAATTCAAGGAAGGAGAACTGGTGATCTTCATTTCCTGAAATTAATCGCTTTTTTATGGGTATTCTTTACCTTCGTGAATTCAGTGAATTCGCAGTCGTATGATGGGTATACGCTTTACTTCCCTCAAAACGGGACGAAAGCTTACCTGGTTGATCTGGCCGGGAATACCTATCACTCATGGACTTTCAATTCGAACTCAAAGACCTGTTATTCAACTTACCTGCTATCCGGGGGAGTATTGTTAAGAACTGTAGCAAAGCAGGGGACTTATTTTGGCGGAGGTCCCATTTCCGGTGAGGTGCAAACAGTAGACTGGACCGGGAATGTTTTATGGGATTTTGTTTATTCAACCCAGGATTATTGCAGCCACCATGATATCCATGCGATGCCGAACGGGAATGTGTTGCTGATCGCTTATGAAAGAAAGACGGCTGCCGAAGCGATCCAGGCAGGATGCGCCCTGAGTATTGAAATGTGGCCGGATAAAATTGTTGAGATTCAACCATCAGGAACAAATGGAGGAACTGTGGTCTGGGAATGGCATGCATGGGATCATCTGGTACAAGATCATGATCCTTCGAAAAACAACTATGGTATAGTAGCAAATCACCCTGAATTGCTGAACATTAATTATAATACATCCCAGGATTGGATGCACGTGAATGGCATTGATTATAACGAGGAGTTGGATCAGGTCACTTTCAGTTCACATGCCCTGAATGAGCTTTATGTCATTGATCATAGCACAACAACTGCCGAAGCTGCTTCACATACGGGAGGAAATTCAGGGAAAGGTGGCGATCTTCTTTACCGGTGGGGAAATCCTGCAGCATACCAGACTGCCGGAACAACGGATTTCAATGTCGTACATGATGCTCATTGGGTTTCTATGGATGATCCGCGATTTCCTAATGCCCTTGTGGGATTTAACAACAAAGGGGGGTCAGGGGGAAAGACCTGTGTGGATATCATCAACCCACCCTATGACGGATTTAATTATTTACTGACTCCCGGCACATCCTATGCACCGGCCACCTATGAATGGAGGCATACTTACAGCGGCAATCCCACTCCGGATAATGGCAATTCTCAGCAACTGCCCAATGGGAATACTTTGGTGTGCATCGGAATGTCAGGATTCATTTATGAGATCGATTCAGATCAGGTTCAGGTATGGTCCAAGACAGTGGGGGGGACACTCCCTCAATCATTCCGGTATCCTCCCTGTTTTGTGAATGGTAACTATACGGCTACTGCAAGCGGTTCCCCGACTGTGATCTGCACTGGGAGTAGTTCACAACTCGATGTTACAGCAACAGGTGATGTTGTTTATATTTATTCCTGGACTTCCGACCCGCCCGGGTTTTCTTCCAATTTGAAAAGTCCGGTTGTCACTCCAGATAGTACGACCACCTATATTGTTACCATCAAAAATGGACCCTGTTTTGCAACCGATTCCGTCACCATTACCGTGAACCCTTTACCACCGACACCAACGATCACCCTAACAGGAGATTCCCTGGTCTCAAGCGCCACATCAGGCAACCAGTGGTTTCTGAACGGCAACGCAATTCAGGGGGCAACAAGCCAGATTCTGGTTCCATCTTCTAATGGCTCATATCAGGTCCGGGTAACTGACTTAAACAATTGTACATCACAATTATCGAATACATTTAATGTTACATGGGTGGGAACAGAACAGATATCAGACATGAAAACGCTCTCTGTATTCCCGAATCCAACAACAGGTATTCTGACAATTACTGCTTCCTCCTTTATGACAAATGATTTTGAAATCACTATTTTCGATTCTTTTGGCAGAAAATTAATAAAGAAACAGAATTCACGGATCATAGACCTGACAAGGTTTGAAAATGGCATTTATTATCTTACCATTAAATCAATAAACGGGGATATGATCAGCAAAAAAATAGTTTTAATCAAATAATGTAAAAACCGGGATTATGAAGAGCTTATTTAAACTGATAATTGGTCTGTTCATGGTTCACTTTGTGACCATTGTGCATGCCCAGACATTTACCAACTATACTACCGCCGACGGGTTACCCAGCAACAATGTTAACGGAGTTGCCATTGACCATAATAACAATAAATGGTTCGGAACACAGATGGGGGTGGCAAAATTCAACGATGCGACCTGGACTGTTTATACAAAAACAGATGGGCTTATTGATAATTATATCAATTGCATTGCTGTCGACAGCAGCGGCAATATATGGGCAGGAACCGACTTCGGATTGAGTAAATTTGACGGCGTTCGCTGGATCTCTTACACGGTCGATAGTGGCCTCGTTAATAACACGATCACCTATATTGCAGCCGATCCCGATGGCAGCGTCTGGTTCGGTACCAATAGCGGACTTTCACATCTTGCCGGTTCGGTGTGGAAAAGTTATGATTCGCTTCCCGGTGACCATAATAATGTCAGTTATATTTCATTCGATAGTGGAGGTAACAAATGGATCGGGACATGGATTGGCGGATTAGTAAAATTCAATGGATCAGCTTTTACCCCTGTCACCAACGATAGCATCCTTTCCAATAGTATTACCTCGGTTGCGATCGATCAGAATAACAATAAATGGTTAGGGACCTATTACGGGATAACCGTTCTTGATAATAACAACCAATGGATTAAAAACTACAGGCATATAGATGGCTTGTATAATAATTATGTACAGGATATTCACATGGATTCAAAGGATAATATTTGGGTTGGAATGTATGCTGATTATGTTCAGGATGGAGGTATCACCAAATTCGATGGTACAACCTGGACGTCTTATACAGTAACAGACGGACTTGTTGATAAACTGGTTCGTCGCCTCACTGTAGACCATAAGGATAATATTTGGATAACCACAGGAAATGGTGTCTCAAAATTCACGGATAAAAATTCCGGAATATCCGATATCAGCGTATCCGGGGTTAAAATATTCCCTGACCCGGCCAGTGATTTACTTACAGTGAGCCAGGTGCTTCATCCGATGGTTTTGACCTTTTCAGATATTACAGGGAGGAAGAGGATGACGCAAAATTTACCTGACAATTCAAACAATATCAATATCAGCGGACTGAATCCCGGCATGTATATTTTAAAGCTTTCAGAAGGAAGCAAAATATACACTTCAAAGTTAATTGTCCAATAAACCCGTGACCTCTAATTAATATAGTGTGAAGATCCGGTTAATTATCATCCTTTTTGCATTCCTGTTATTCTGCCAGATTTCCAATGCGCAGGTTGATATGTATGATATAAATCATATCAGTGAGATCCGGATATCATTTCACCAGAAAAACTGGCAACATCTTTTGGACAGCTTATTTCAGACAGGAGACGGGAAACAGGTTTTAATCGGAGATGTTTTTATTGATGGAAGTGAAATAAAAGATGTGGGGATCAGATACAAGGGGTTCAGTTCTGTAAATATCGGGTCAAGGAAAAATCCTTTTAATATTGACCTCCAATATTGCCGAAATAATCGGAATTACCAGGGATATAAACACCTGAAACTGGGTAATGTTATCTACGATCCCTCTTTTCTCAGGGAGACGCTTTCCTATGAAGTATTGAGAAAATATATGCCTGCATCACTTGCAAATTATGCAAATGTTTATGCCAATGATACATTGCTCGGGTTGTATACCAATATTGAATCGGTAAGTAAACCTTTTATAGAAAAATACTTCACGGAAAAAGAGAATACATTCATAAAAGGTGAACCTGAACATCTTGAATACCCCTTCGGCGAAAACGCTAATCTTGCCTATACCCATGGAAGTGATTCAACCGGTTATATCCCGTTTTATGAATTGGAATCGGATTATGGCTGGTCCGACCTTTTTGATTTTATTTATAAGCTGAATAAAGAACCTGACAGCATCGAAACTTTTTTGAATACAGACCGGACATTATGGATGCATGCATTCAACTATGTTCTGCTGAACCTTGACAGTTATATTGGATATTCTCAAAACTATTATATTTTCAAAGACAATAACGGCAGGTTCAATCCAATAATATGGGACATGAACATGTCGTTCGCAAGCTTCCGGCATTCTGATGGATCCTACCATTTTAATGGCCTGACGATCGATGAAATGAAAATACTGGATCCATTGGAAATATTGCAGTTTACAGTTTCACCCCGTCCATTGATAACTCAGTTGTTGTCGAATAGTTCATACCGGAAAAGTTTTATTGCACATATGCGGACGATCGTGAATGAGAATTTCAGGAATAATGAATATTACAGCAAGGCAGTGGAGATCCGTCAAATAATCGATAGTGCCGTTCGGAATGATCCCAACAAGTTTTACTCCTACGATGATTTCCGGAATAATCTTGATAGTACAACAGGAGAATCGGGATCCACCGATGAATATCCCGGGATCAAAGATATTATGGATGCCCGTGTTGCATACCTTGATACCTATCCGGGGTTTCATGGAGAACCTTCCATTTCAAAGGTTACCCATACCCCGGAACATCCTGCATCAGGGGAGCAAACTTGGATTACAGCAAAAGTGAATAGCGGGACCAAGGTGATCCTTGCATACCGGTCAAGAAGCGATGACGTTTTTCACAAAGTTGATATGATGGATGACGGTAATCATTATGACGGCATAGCAGGCGACAGCGTTTATGGATACGGCCTTTCTTGTTCCGGTTATACCATTCAATATTACATTTATGCGGAAAATGATTCTGCTGCTGCTTTTTCTCCCGAAAGGGCAGAGTATGAATTTTACACGATTCAACCTTCAGTACTGCAAAATTGGCTGGTCATCAACGAAGTAATGGCTTCAAACAAGACTGTTACTTCATCCGGTGATAATTCTTCTGACTACAACTGGATAGAGCTTTATAATAATACAACAGAGAAAATCTACCTGAAAGGCTTATCTCTTTCAGATAATGAAAGAAGCATCACCAAATGGAGTTTTCCGGACACATTGATTAAGCCGAAGAGTTTTTTGATCGTTTGGGCAATCGGCAATGGTTCTTCCACCGGTTTGAATTCGGGGATTAGCTTATCCTCTTTGGGAGGTCAGCTCTTCCTTGCAAATACGGGTAGGACAATCATTGACTCAATAAAATACGGGCAACAGGTTTCGGGAAAAACGGTCGGACGGTATCCAAACGGGTTGGGTTCTTTTACCTATATGATGCCATCATTTTCCATACGGAACTTTGTAGGTACAACACCCGAAATTGCCTTTAACCTTTATCCGAACCCTGCCAAAAACAGAATATTTGTTGAGATAACTAATCTGAACAGCACCTTTACGATCCAGCTCTATAATAGTTTGGGGCAATCAGTATATTCAGGACAAATTGCGGGGACCGATCAAACAATACCTGTTTCTTCCACTTCCCTTGATATTTCAGGATTGAGACCCGGACTTTATTATGTCAGCGTAAATTGCAACGGAGCAATTTCATCCCGGAAACTTATTATTGACTGATTAATTTTAATATAAAGATCATTTTATCATGAAAAGAAAAATCATTGTTATCTGCTCTTTTTTTATCCTGTCAGGCTGTTTGCTACTTTCCTGTAAGAAAGAAGCGGGAGTCGGAGGGAATTCGACCATTTATGGAAAAGTCTTTGAGAAGGACTACAATTCTTCATTCACCCTTCTTCTGGAAGAATATTATTCACCTGACACCTGGGTATTTATCATCTATGGCGATGACAGGGATTACGGTGATAAGGTCAGGACAAGTTATGATGGCACTTATGAATTCAAGTACCTGAGACCAGGAACATACCGGGTTTATGCCTTCTCAAAAGATTCTACCTTGCAAACAGCTGCCAAAGTTGGTGTAGTAAAGGATGTTGTGATCTCAAAAAATAATGAAACAGTAGAAGTACCCGATTTAGTAATCTTTAACTAATAAACATATGAACAGAATAATCATTTTAACAGTATGCCTGGTAATGGTACTTTCCGTATCCGCTCAAAGCAAGAAGGAAAGAAAAAAAGACAAGATCAAGTCTACAACGGAGTTCGCGACAACGTTTATTAACGGTGTTTCGACGACCTATAAATCGTCCTATGAAGAATATACAAAGAATGGTAAGGTCCTTATGAAAATTGAATACAGTCCTGAGGGGACCATCCTTTCAAAGGAAACCGCCAAATATGATGAGTTCGGTAATAAAACCGAAGAAACCAAATATGATGCGGCAAAGATGAAAAATGTCAGGAAAACATATAAATACGACGCTTTCAAGGATAAAACCGAGGAAGTGGAATACAGTCCTTCAGGAACAGTGGAGAGGAAGACGGCATTTACCTATAATTCGAATGGGGAAAAAACCAGTGAAGTAATTACAGATGCAGCAGGAACTATTGTAAAGAAAATGGTTTACACATACAACCCCAAAAAGCTAAAAGTAAACCGACAAACTTTCAATACTACCAATGCTCTTGAAGAAGAAAAGAAATGGGAATATGAATATTATTGATCGCTTTGGTTTGCTTCATGGAACAGTATATAGAAATACTTGATTTGTTCAATCCGATCTTTCTGGAAGAGATGGATACGGTTAAACTGCTTAACAGGGTGGATACAAAATACATATTTCCGATTACAAGCTTAGCGTCAATCCTGGTTAGGATGGAACCGGGTTACAGAATCCTTGAAGTAAATAATAATCGCCTCAGTCATTATGAAACCCTCTATTTTGATACGCCTGACAATAGTATTTACCTTACTCATCACAACGGGAAACTAAACCGTTTTAAAATCCGCTACCGCAGATATATTGAATGTGATCTCAGTTTTTTTGAGGTCAAATTCAAAAACAATAAAAGACGTACTGTTAAGCAAAGGATCAAAAGGAAAAGGATCAGCGAGGAAATATCCGGTAAGTCTGCGGAATTGCTGACAACCTTTAGTCCCTTTACACCCGTCATGTTACAACCTTCTCTCTGGGTGTTTTTTTCAAGAATGACGTTTGTAAGCAAGAGTTTGAAGGAAAGATTGACCATTGATACAGATATTCACTTTAAACTCGGATTGAACGAGAAGTCCTATCCGGGTCTTGCCATTGCTGAGCTGAAGCAGGAAAGATGCGGTAGTTGTTTCTGGACCAATCTTATGAAGGAGCGGCATTTTTCTTCCTTTACGGTCAGCAAATATTGCCTGGGAGTTAGTAGCCTGATTCGCGGGATCAAACAAAATAATTTTAAGGAAAAACTTCACCAGATAAATAAAGTCAATAATTATGTCAAATAAAACGATTTTAACCTTTATTCTTTTCCTGTTCCTGCTCATGCCCGCGAAAATTTGCCTGCCGCAAAAAACTGACCCGACAGAGACAGAACTCACCCAGGCTGATGATACGGAGTCTGCAGACAAAAAACCCGAGAAGAAGAATAAAAAAGTAATCGAGATCAATGAAAGGTTTTTTATCAGTCTTGCAATCGATATTGTCGCAATAATACTGATTATATTCCTTGTCTATCACCCGAATTACAAAAAGTTTGATTATATCTTCACCTTCATTATTTTTAACATTGTCATTTTCTTACTGACATTCGTTCTAAAGTATGTGAAGCTTTCGATGGGTGCAGCATTCGGGTTGTTTGCCGTGTTCTCAATGCTGCGGTACAGAACTACCGGTATCTCCATGAAAGACATGACGTACCTTTTCATTTTCATTGCCATGGGGGTTGTTGGTGCAATTCAGCTTGAATATCAGCAGCTTGGCGTTATCTATTTCCTGATCCTGGCCGTAACTTTCATCCTTGACGGAGGCTTCTTGTTCAAACGGGAAGTATGTAAGACGATCCTTTATGAAAATATCGAAATGATAAAACCTGAGCATCATCAAGCGCTTTTAGAAGACCTGAGGAAACGAACCGGACTAAATATTCACAGGATATCGATTGGCAGGATTGATTTTTTAAAAGATATGACACAGGTCAAAATTTACTATTATGAGAAAAATTCTGTGTCATAGCCTTCTTCTTTTTCTTACATTTTTAAGTTCACAGGTTTTTACACAGCCGCAAAATGATGCCGGTTTATGGTTGGATGTAAATGTTGAGAAGAAGATCACACAAGCTTTTT
Organism: uncultured Bacteroidales bacterium; assembly: GCA_903929315.1. Taxonomy (GTDB): domain Bacteria; phylum Bacteroidota; class Bacteroidia; order Bacteroidales; family FEN-979; genus CAIYUC01. Next base: position 4,044 of record CAIYUC010000060.1, on the reverse strand, counting down.
CAGTAGTTTTTACAGAAGAAATGAGAATGAATGAGAATATTACAGAGGTTGGAACAGTATTAACCGGGTTAGGACTTGAATACAAATTCCTGAAAAAATTCAGGGTAGGGGTGCATTACCGTTATTCAAACAAAAGAAGGTTGGATGATTCCTATGATAACCGTCACAAGTGGTATCTAGATGTTCATTATAAGGAGAAAATACGACCCGTAACAGTAATCCTGAAACTGAGGTATCAATCACAATATACCGATATTTATTCTTCCGAAAAAGGGGAAGTATCCAAAGATCATCTTGTTCCCAAGATTACACTTAAGTATGATCTGAAACGTAAATTTGAACCTTATTTATACGGGGAGATTTACTGTATTGTAGGAACACGCTCAGAGCATAAATATAATCCGGGAGGTGAACCCTTAGATCAATGGCGTGTTTGCGCCGGTGTTGAGTATTCATTTAACCGGATGCATATGATTGATTTGCATTACCTGGTCAATAAGGAGGAAAATGTCAAGGATCCCGTGACCAGTTACGTTTTTGGACTCAGTTACTATTTTACATTCTGAAACAGCTTGGTAAGAAATAACAATATTCCTATATTATTTACTGTTAGAGAGAAACAATGAAATTTACGATTTACGATTTACGATTTACGATTTAACGTTTTTATGAAATCCAAAGTCCTGACAGTATTGATTCATGTGACAGCCTGGATCATTTTTTTCAGTCTGCCATTTATTTTTCTGCCAAGTCCCCTTCACGGATCCTCTGCATTAAAGACCCAATATTTCTATTTTCTGAAATTTCTGACATCCAATATTTTTCTGATTTTTATTTTTTATTTCCATTCAAATTTTCTTTTACCCAGGTTGTTTTTCCGGAAACAATATGTCCTTTATGGTATCATTGTAATATCATTATTCATTCTATTCATAACCTATACTGATATTTTTTTTCAATCACCCTTTCAAAACAGGTCTCCGGATGAATCGGGGTTTTTTAATCCCAGGCGGTTAAATGCGATCTATCTTTTTATTGTCATCCTTTTTATGAGCGGTGGGATCAGGATGATGCATGAATGGAGACAAACCGATCGCCGGAACAAAATGATCGAAGCCGACCGGATGCAAACAGAGCTTTCATTCCTGCATTCCCAGATAAATCCTCATTTCCTTTTTAATACGTTGAATAGCATTTATAGTCTTGCCCTTATGAGAAGCGAGCTGACTGCCGATGCCGTGATGAAGCTTTCCAGTCTCATGCGATACATTCTCCAGGATGTTCAAAGTGAAAAAGTTCCACTGGAAATGGAGATCCAGTGTATCCAGAATTATGTTGAGCTCCAGAAGATAAGGTTAAATTCAAATGTCGATCTGCAACTGGTTATTACCGGTGATTTTTCTTCTTACCAGATCCCTCCCCTGATCCTGATACCCTTTATTGAAAACACCTTCAAATATGGAACAAGCACCCATGAATCAACGGCTATAACCATTGAAATTGAAATTGACCAAAATGTGTTTCACCTGAAAACCACAAATAATATTTTCGTGATACGGGAAAAAAGTGAATCATTCGGGATCGGATTCAGGAATTCAGAACGAAGACTTAACCTTGTTTACCCTGAAAAACACGAAATAGCTATTATAAACAACAGTAAAATGTATATTCTGGATCTTAAGATACAAATGACATGATAAATTGTATTGCAATTGATGATGAACCCCTGGCGTTGGAAGTTATTAAGAAATATGTTTCAGAAACACCACTTGTCAACCTTACCAATGTCTTTACGGATGCCATCCAGGCGTTGACTTTTTTAAAATCCCAAAAAACTGATTTGATTTTTCTTGATATTCATATGCCGGATATTTCAGGGCTTCAGTTCATCAAAGCGCTGAAAGATAAACCTAAAGTTATTTTTACAACTGCATTTTCACAATATGCAGTCAAAGGATTTGAGCTTGAAGCTGTTGATTACCTGGTAAAACCTTTCACATTTGACCGGTTCATGAAAGCGCTTCTACGAGTAAAAAAGACACTTCCCGATTCATTGGAACCATCAGATACCATGAATGGTTATTTTTTTGTGAAATCAGAACATCATTCGGTTAAAATAAATTTTCATGATATTCTTTATATCGAGGGGCTGGATGATTATATAAAAATTTATCTTCCTGACTCAAAACCTGTACTTTCGCAAATGAGTATGAAATCGGTCATCGACAGGTTGCCAAAAGATCAATTTATGAGGGTACACAGGAGTTTTATTGTTCCTCTTGCACATATCCTGAGCATCAGGAACCGGCGGATCTATCTTGATCAACGTGAGATTCCGGTCGGTGATACCTATTATGATACAGTTAAAGAATGGTTGGCACAGCCCTAAAAGGGAAATCACATAAATTTGTAAATAAATTTTTTTTCATTTTAATTCCTGCCGGCTTGATCAGGCGAAACAGTATATTGTATCTGTCAAAGAAAATCCCGGGTCTGATAATACTTTGCCTATATTTATCTGCTTCACATCGCGTCTTTTCACAATCTTCAGCAGATACTCTTGAAATGACCCGGCAATTAAGAGACAAAGGGAAAATCAAGACAGCATATAAGTTAATAAAAAAGTATTATTCCCATCATCCTGATGATTTTAATACCAATTGGATATACGGTCAACTCGCTTATTTCACGAAGAATTTCCGGCAGTCAGCATCACTTTACGAAAAAGCCATTCAGCTTTCCCCGGGCAACATGTACCTCCAATTTGATTATGCCAGGATGCTTTTTAATATTGGCGGGTATGCGAAAGCTGAACCCTGGTTCAAACGATACCTTTCTTATGATCCTTCCAATAAAGAATCCCGGTTTTATCTTAATGAAATTGGCTATATTACAGGTAAATACACGGATACTCTTGAAATGGTGCGGCGGTTAAGAAACCAGGGGAAATCCAGATCAGCCTTTTCATTAATGAAATCTTATTACCCTGATCATCCCGATGATTTCAATACAAACTGGTTATATGCCCAGAGTGCTTATTATGCACACCATATTAAAAAATCCAAAGCGCTTTATGACAGGGCAATCACCCTATCTCCTCAAAATTTATATTTGCAGCTTGATTATGCCAAAAAGCTTGTCAATATTACCGAATATGAGAAAGCAAAAAAATTGTTAACAAAATATCTTGCCTATGATTCCACCAATTCACAGGCTATCACATCGCTGGCCAGGATCTCATTCTGGCAGGGTGATTATAGCAAAGCCTTGTCGGAATTATATAAAATTCAACCTGCTGAAATTCAGAATAAAGAAGTCATGGCTTTTATCCAGGATATACAAATCGCAAAATCCCCATGGATCAGCCTGAAGGAAGGATATCTTACCGATGATCAGCCTTTACAGAGTTTCACTTCACAACTGGAAGGAGGAATTTATCTGCATCCGCTATCGTCATTGCATTTTTCCATGCTGGTTCCTGCTTTTATAACAGGGGATAAAACTTCACAAGCCTTCTGGTTCCAGGCGGGGAACAGGTCAGTACTTGGTAAAGCAAGAATGGAAATTGAAGCTGATCTCGGCTTGCTGAAATTTCCTGTAAAAAATTCTATTGGCTGGACCGGAAATCTTGAGATTGATAAGATATTCATCCGTCACCTTGCAATATCGCTGCAGGCCGAACGAATTCCGTATTTCTATACACTTAGCAGTATCGACACTATGGTTATTGACAATCATGGTTCCTTTACTTTGGGATGGAATGATATGAAAAGCTGGAATGGTGAAGCTTCATTTGATATTCACCAGTACCCTGTTGATAATAATTATCTGTATGGTTTCAGTGCCTGGGTCTTCGCGCCACCCATTAAATTTTCAGTTTTCGAATTGCGTTTTGGTTATCAGCTCACACTTTATATGGCACCGCCAAATATTGTTATTTTGTCTCCGACAACTGATCATTTTACAACCGAATCAAAAGTAAACATAGTCCTAAAGACTGATAAAGACGCCATGGTCACAGTAATCGGAAATAGAATCTATCAG
>CAIYUC010000059.1 GCA_903929315.1 uncultured Bacteroidales bacterium | reverse complement strand
TTGTCGTTTTGGTCAACAACAAAGCAGATGCTTTTCTCTTTTGGCTTCAGCCTATCATGCGGGTTTTTACGAACATGTCATTGTTAAATTCATTATAAAAAATTACCGGAGTATTGTTAATAAGACATCCATTTTTTGAATGGTTGCCTGTAAATGCTAATGTTTTAAAAATTTCCAGACATTGAATTTGCTGCCATCCTGAATACATGAATGGATAAAATACATCCCTGCAGGTAACGATCCGACAGGTATCGTGACCGTATTAAGCCCGGTAGCAACAGGAAAATAAAAGGAGACTATGTCCTGACCAATAATGGACAATATACCCACTTTTAACTCCACATCTATTGGAGACCAGATCTTGAAATACATAACCTCAGATGCCGGATTTGGATAAGGGTCACTGATAATTATATTTCCATTTGATGCCCCATTCCCGGGGATACCTGGATTCAGTGGATGCAAATGAATATCCGCATCGTAAAAATTACTATCAGAAAGATGTATCTGTTCTGCATTTTCCTGTTGCAGAGCATCCGGATAAAACGTAGGTAAATAATTCTGGTAATGAGTGGATGAGGATTTCAGCGCAATTTTTATGATGTAATGCCCCTCCGGGATATGTGGAAATGTGAAATATCCAAGATTAAAGAATTCGGTGGTATCTTCCGGGGCTGCGATATAATTATTTAATCGGTACAAATAAGCAATTCCCGTATCACCTGTACTCACGGGATTATTAATCGGATACAGGCCTGCAAATGCATGTCCGCCAAGGTCATAATAATTAACAACGTTTACCTGCTTACATATGGAATCTGTACATAATATTCCAGTTGAATCGCTCCGGATTATTTTCAGGCACACATTGTAATCCCCTGAATTCGCATAGTGATGTTGCGGATTTCTCATATCAGAGGCAGACCCATCACCGAAATTCCATTGAAAATGATTTGGTGTTCCGGTTGATCGATTAAGAAATTTTAAGGTGTTGGGTATTGGATTTGTTGAGTCCTGACCCACATAAAAATAAGCATGGCAATTGTAAGTAAGATCAATGATAATTGTATCACAATAAGTGTTGTCACATGGATGCAGAGAATCCGAATTGGTGATTGTTAAACAAACCCAGAACAACCCGGATGCACTAAACTGGTGAAGAGGGTTCTGAAGTTTGGAATTATTGTCACTACCCGATTCCGGATCACCAAAATCCCAGTACCATGAAGTCGGATTGCCAATGGATTCGTCATAAAAATGAACCAGGCTTTGATTTAAGCTGTCATAAACAAAGGTATATTGTGCAAGGCAGTCCAACCGGGTTGTAAACCCATTACCTGGCTGTCCGATCAGGAAACAATTACCGGTGATGATGAAAAGTAAAATGGAAAGTATCCGTTTTTTCATGGTTTCAGTGTGTTAAATCCGAAATTGTATTTAAACCCTATCCCCAACCCAATTGTCCATGGCGCTTTTACAGAAACAACTTCATTTCCCACAACCGGATTGAAATAATATTTATAGGTCGGTTCAAGATAAAAATCGAAGTTTTCGTCAATTCTGTAATCCAAATGAATGCCTGCCCAGATTTGCCAGTTCGGGTTCTTCCCCGGGGGTGTGCTTTGTACACGGGTCAGTAATCGCGCGCTGGTCAGGTCTGTATATTGTGAAGGTGTTTCCTTCTCAGCCATGAAGAAAGAAACCACAGGACCCGCTTGCACTGAGAAGCAGAAGTTTTTTACTTCAATAACATCAAATCCGAAGATGAGAGGAATCTGGATATATTGGTAACGGTTCCTGGTTTGATCGGTACCGTTATGAATCAGGCTGTCATAAACCGTGTGGTTGACAGTTTTATAAATGATAACACCCGGATTATGCGGATCAATGCTATAAGAAACCACTTCATAATAAAAGCCGATGCTGTCTTTTCTTTTATAGTTTACCCGGTAAGCTCCATCATCATACATATATCCGATACTGATTCCGGGCCGGATATAAAATTTCCATAAATGATATGTCAGATCTGCTCCCAACCAGTAATTCACTTTTGAATAGGAAGAATTGGTCTTGTAAAACGTTATTTCGGGCATGAATCCCAGTCCAAGAGATAAATATTGCGGAATTACTGCATGTTCCTTTTTAGACGCCGGAAAAATTCCAAGGTTGACCAGATATGGCGGAGGGTAACTTTTGTTATTTTTCTTAAGAGAATCGGGAAAAGTCAGTGATAACATATGAGGTATTGAAGGATCAGAAACAGCTGGTTGCGGTTGTTTTACAACTTCATTCGAGATCTTTGTTTCTTCGGAAGGCGCTTCATCACTAATATTTTCATTCGCTTTCCCCTGTAGCTTTCGTTTTGACTTTATGTTTAACCGGGATGGAGATACTGCTGGATTATTTGCAGCAAATAATACCGTCGATTCGGATTTTTGAACGGATTTGGTTTTTATTGTCTTTTTCTTTCCTGTCAATTGCGTTGAAATGGGTTCTTGTTTGTCTTCAAGTGGTTTCTTATCTTTATTAATGGATACTGATGCAGATTGATTTATTTCTTTTAAAGTTTTTTCATTTAACGGGTGATTTGAACCGGTTTTTGTCACTGGTGTCATTTCATTTAAGGAACCGATGGATGGCTTTTCAATTGATGAATTCCCCTGTGCACCGGATGATTTGATCGTATTGGTCAACGGGATGGTTTGTACTGTTTGAGGTTCCGGGTTCGGTATTGAAGGGATCTTTGTACCTGGAGTCAGGGTCAGATACAGAATTATGGGAATTATAAGGATCCCAGCAATTCCGGTGATCCAGAAGGTTCCGGGTAGATTGGAGAAATTGAAGCGGGTCATCTCTCTCAGCAATAATTTCCGGTTAATCCCTCTCCAGAGGTTTTTCGCGGGTTCTACCCGCTGGCCTTCAAGGGTTTTCCGAAACAGATCGTCTATCTGTTCGTGGCCTTCCATAGGGTTGTTTTTATTGTTTTCCATTTGCAAATGCAAGATGTTGTTTTTGTTTAAATTCCTCTAATTTTTTCCGGAGTAAACGCCGCGCCTTCATAAGTTGGGTTTTTGAAGTATTGTCAGATATATTCAGCGTTTCTCCAATTTCCTTATGACTGAAATCCTCGAATACATACATATTGAAAACGACACGGTAACCCTGTGGTAACGACTGGATCATAGAAAGCAGGATTTCAGCAAGAAACGGTTCATTGATAGCAGGTTCTTCATTCGTGTCGATAATTTCTGTTTCGTTTATCTCTTCTATATTTTCGTAAAAAGGTAGTTTCCGGTTTTTCCTGAACCGGTTGAGTGCGTGATTAATCATGATTCGTTTGATCCATCCCTCCAGCGAACCTTCCTTCCGGAAAGAAGCGATATTCTGAAATACTTTAAGGAAACCCTCCTGAAGGATATCTTCTGCTTCCTCCCGGCTTTGTGAATAACGTAAACATACTCCCAACATAATGGAAGAAAATTTCCGGTAAAGCTGGTATTGTGCATTACGTTTCCCTTCAATACAGCCTTGGAGTATAGTTTCTTCGATAAACATCCGGATTTTAACTACTTATTGGACACATAATTGTAAAAATGGTTGCCTAGCCGTATCAAAGATACATAGAAAAGTGAATTTATCAGGGTAACATTGACAACTGGCAAGTTACGTGCTTCAAACTTCACCAAAGATAGTTTGGCCCTTGACCTTAACGGCTTGGGATGAATGGTTCGAATAGTAACACGGAAACGATAAAAAAGCTGTCAGACCAGCTCAACCATGATCTTTTTAAAATTCCTGTAAAAGAATTTAACCCCTTTCTGGTTTAATATCCCATGAACATGATAGAGAAAGATTTCATGGAAAACTTTAAACGAAGAAATTTCTTTAACAGTGAAAAGTTCATTTTCAAACATGTTCTCTACACGTAAAACATGCAGTTTAGCAATAATCTTTGAATTCAATTCTTTCCGGTATAACCCTTCTGTTTTCCCTTTCATAATGTTGTGGTAAACTGTTTCAAACATCCGTTTGCGCCGGATTTCCTTGATATTGTTATAAAGATCAGGATAATATTTTCGGATATCATATTCCATGGATGGATTGTAATCCCTGAACATATTGTGGATCAATCCGTATACCTCAAGCAACTCTTCAATAGCATTCAGTTTCTGTTTTGTAATATCCGAAAAGAAGCTATCCATTCTTTCATGGTCCAGGAATACGACATTTTTTACCAGGTCTTCTTTATCCTTAAAATACTCATAAAGTGTTTTCTTTGAAATACAAAGGTGGTTAGCAACATCATCCATGGTAACACTTTTTATTCCATAACTTTGATAAAGCTTCCTGACCTTTTCGACAATAATGAGCGCTTTTTCTTCCATTTTACAAAGATATGTAATAAAGAACCATGGAAACTTTTTATTATAAAAAGTTTATTTTCACCAGGTCCGGAGAGGAATATTTTCTGCTATCGGGAAATTAAGTATTTTTACAAACGTAAAAAAAATCCCATTCAAAAGCAACAGGAAAATAAAGGAACTGTTAAAAGACTGGACAAAAATTCCTTTGAACTGATTTTCAGGACAGATTTCAAGGGACTTTGCTTCCATGCGATGAGGTATGTCAAGGATTTTGAAACATCTGAGGAAATCGTCCAGGAAGCCTTTCTGAGTTTATGGGAAAAAAGAGACAACATTGATATGGCTCAACCGGTAAAAGCCTATCTCATCACAACCATCCGCAATAAATGCCTTAATTGGCTCCGCGACAATAAAAAATTTAACACGGATATGCTGCATTTTGAAGAGTATATTCCGGATCACGAATATGTGTCCACGGATAAACTTGTCGAAGCAGAAATCCTTAAAACCATTAATAATGCAATTCATGAATTACCTGAAAAATGCCGGGAAATATTCACATTAAGCCGATTCGGAAATCTTAAATACCAGGAAATAGCCGATCAGCTTCAAATCTCGGTCAAAACCGTGGAAACCCAAATGTCAAAGGCATTGCAACACATGAGGATCAGGTTGAAGGAATTTATTTCAATCCTATTGATAATTCTTTCTACCATAATAAATTAATTTTTTTTTTAATATCCATCAGGGTAAAGTCGAATTTATGTGTATAGTAGTCAACTGTTAAAAGATGGAAAAGAATTCTACATTCTATATTGATTTGATTACAAGGTATTTCTCCGGCGAAACCACCGGAAATGAGAATGAAATACTTGTTGAATGGCTAAAAAGCAACACAGAAAATCTGAAACTATTCAAAGAATATCAGAAAACCTGGGTAATTGTTGAAAAAGCAAGAATAGAAGAACAATTGGATGTGGATGCAGAATGGAAGAAGTTGGAAGGAAAAATCCTTGAAATAAAAGAAACCCCGGTTTTTCATCAACAAGCCGTTCCTGCCATCAGGCAACACGGGAATAGTTTCCGGAATCTGTTTATAAACAGGACCCTCCATCTTCATTACCAAAGGGTAATAAAGATGGCCGCGGTCATTATCCTGATCGCTATTCCTACTTTTCTGTTTCTCAGGTACCTTATAAAGCCGGAATCGAAAAAGTTGAACGCTTCCACCGGGATTATTGAAAGTAAATTACCCGACGGTACATCCGTGACACTGAATACGGGATCATTACTTGAATATCCTTCCAGGTTCAGCGGTGCTAAAAGAGATGTTATTCTTGCTGGTGAAGCTTGGTTTGAAGTAGCACATGACAAGACCAAACCCTTCATCATCTCCAATGGAAAAGTAAGAATTGAAGTTTTAGGAACCTCTTTCTATGTGAATACGAAAAACACAACCGGCAGCATTGAGGTAATCCTTTCCAACGGTAAAATAGCTCTTTACTATAATGACAGGCCTTCGGTTCAGGTTCTGCTTACACCGGGTGAAAAAGCTGAGATCCTGAAAGAACAGGAAAAGATCAGCAAATCTTCAAATGACAATGAAAACTTCCTCTCCTGGAAAACGAAAATATTCGTATTCAATGACGATCTTATGAGTGAGATCATACAGGCTTTAAATAAAGTTTACCATGCAAACATAATGCTTACAAATAATAACATATCCAATTGCCGGATTACGGCGACATTTGATAACCAGTCGTTGGAATCCATTCTGAATGTTCTTAAATCCACAGTAAATTTAACAATAAGATATAAAGGTTCTGAAATTGAAATCTCCGGTGACGGATGTAATTAATTACGGAACAAGGATTCAAGACTTGTCCAGAGATTTAAATCATGCATCCAAGATTCCTAATTCTTTTTGTATTACTTCTCTTGACCCGGATCGCTTTATCCCAGGATCTTTATAAAAAAATTTCGATCGTTGCAAATGACCAGCCATTGGGTGAAGTCATCAGGCAAATAAGTGAGACAGGAAAAATCTACTTTTCCTATAATTCACAAACCATCCCAGTCGACTTTAAAATTACGATTCAGGCTCACGACAGGACAATAAAAGATATCCTTGATGAAGTGCTGACAAAAAATGGGATCGACTATTTTATCATCGAGAATCAGGTCATATTAAAAATGAAAAATTCCGATATCTTAAATAATTCTGACAAGATAACGACGGAATTTAAAAGATTCACCATCAATGGATTTTTAAAGGAAAAATCAACAGGTGAAGTTTTAATCGGCGCCAATGTTTACCTAAAAGGAACTTCTGTCGGTACCACAACCAATGCTTATGGTTTCTATTCCCTGACTATCCCCGGGGGAGATTATTACCTTGTTTTCTCATTTATCGGGTATAAAAGCGAAATCCAGTATCTGTCTCTGAAAGGAAATAAGAACATTTCGATTGAGCTTGAAAAAGCCAACCTGGATATAAAAGAAGTTGAAATAATTGAAAATAACAACGAATCGGCTCTCCAGAATAATCATCTGAGCGAAATAACACTTTCGCCAAAGGTGCTGACCCAACTTCCGGGATTTGTAGGAGATGTCGATGTCATCAAAGCGCTGCAGGTAATCCCGGGGATTAAATCGTTTGGAGATGGTTCTGCTTTTTTTTATGTCCGTGGAGGCGAGAGTGATCAAAACCTTCTGCTTATCGACGAAGCTCCCATTTATAATCCTTCTCATCTTTTCGGATTCGTTTCAGCACTGGCACCGGATGCTATCAATGACGTACAGGCTTATAAGGGAGATTTCCCTGCAAACTATGGGGACAGACTTTCCTCGGTTATCGATATCAAATCAAAGGACGGGAATATGAAACGGTTTGGTTTTTCCGGAAATATAGGGCCGTATGCTTCCAATCTTTCATTGGAAGGGCCGATAATAAAGGATAAAAGTTCGTTTTTTATTTCCGGGAGAAAATCTACACTTAGTTGGTTAAGAAACGTAAATACCGCATTGAAATCGTTCGACATCACTTTTTTCGATATTAATGCCAAACTGAATCTCAAAGTAAATACCAATAACAGGTTATTTGTGACTTTCTACTGGGGAGAAGATATGTTGAACAGGAACACCGATGTTGCTCTACAGACATATGGAATCAGCTGGAATAATATTGTCGGTACGTTCCGGTGGAACCATATATTCAATCCTAAATTGTTCTCGAATACCACGGTATATTACAGCCAATACAATTATTACCTTTTTACTTCCAAAAAATTAAAAGATTTTTGGAATTCATCCATTGCTCATGCTACTTTCAAGACCGATTTTACCTATTATATAAATCCAAAGAATACCCTGAAATCAGGGATTGAGGTAAGTTACCATTTTTCCAATCCTGGTAATGTGAGCATCTCTGATACAACTATCAAAAGTAATGCACCGGAAGTTCCGAAATACAGATCAATGGAGTATGTATTCTATGTGAGCAATGAACAAAAAATCGGCAGGAAAATCTATCTCCGTTATGGATTACGTCTCCCTTTATGGCAGGATATCGGGCCTACAACTGTCTATTATTTCAATACCCTGCACCAGGTCAGCGATACAGTTAATGTGGGAAAAAATTCAACCTATGCTACTTTCATCAGTCCTGAACCCAGAATTCTCATTCAATACTCCATCAATGATCTATCGGCGTTAAAAGCCAGCTATACCAGGACAACCCAGTTTATCCAGGTTCTTTCGAATTCAACAAGTCCTTTCACATCCCTTGAGGTTTGGGCGCCGAGCGGCCCTAATATCCAACCTCAAAAAGCGGATCAGTATTCTTTGGGATATTACAGGAATCTCTTCCGTTCAAAACTGAATTTCTCCTCCGAAATTTTTTATAAAAGATTCTATAACCACATTGACTATAATGACCACGCGAACATGCTCTATAATCCTTTGATTGAAGGCGAACTACGGTTCGGTAAAGCTTATTCTTACGGGATCGAGATCATGCTGAGAAAACCTGAAGGGAAATTCACCGGTTGGATTGGGTATACTTATTCCAGGGCATTCATCCAGACAGATGGAGTAAATAGCAGTCAGATCTATCCTGCTTTTTATGACAGACCCCATGACGTTTGTATAAATCTTTCATACAACACAAATAAACATTGGGCTTTTTCAGCGAACTGGATGTTGCTTTCAGGAGCAGCCATTACAACGCCAATCGGATTTTATTCTTACAACGGTTACTCTGTGCCTGTTTATGGAGATAAAAATAATGACAGGCTGCCGGTTTATCATCGACTGGATCTTTCCGTTACTTACAATATCAGTAAACCCAAAAACCGTTTTCAGCACAGCCTCATTCTTACTCTCTATAATGCATACGGAAGGTATAATCCTTTCTCGGTAGATTTTAATAAGATCCTGACAGATAATGGTGAATTCGTTGTTCCTTCAAATTTAAACGGAGGTTATGAACTGATACCCACGACGATTTCCGTTGCGGGGATAATACCATCTGTTAATTATATATTCAAATTCTGATGAAGAAGATAATGCTATACATTATTCCTGTTCTGTTGCTGTTAAGCTGCGTTAAAAAGACAGAATGGTCATTGAAACCTCAAAATACGGATCTGATCGTTGTGGATGGTATCATTGTTGATACGATGGGGGCCCAGATGATAAAAATAACACACCCGGTAAACCAATTGAACGAAACCCCACAACCTGTTTCCGGCGCAAATATGATAATCACAAATGAAGATTCGGCTTACACCTTAACAGAACGAGCTCCTAATTCAGGTGTTTACCTGACGAAGAGCAGTTTCATCGCGCAACCCGGCAAGCACTACACACTGCTGATTGCGCTCAATAATAAATTGTACTCGGCGAAGGCATCAATGGTTCCGGGAATTCATTTTAATGCCCTGAAATATTCCAAAGACGATGGCGATAACCTCTATCATATCGACTCCGTTGCAAAAGCCTTTAACACCAGCGACACTGCAATGTGGGAAGTTCTTTTGGACTGGTCACATGTGCCCGGTTATGAAACTGCCGATCCTTCAAAAACAAAAGCCAGACTGCTTTATTATACATTACCTACCCTTGATGTAAGCCAGATATTCGCGCCGCCAATGGAAAACATTAAATTTCCGGCAGGCACGATTATAATCGAAAGAAGATATTCCCTCACCCCCGATCATGCTGAATTTCTTCGCACGCTGATATCGGAAACCAACTGGACCGGTGGTTTGTTCAGTACCGTGCCGGCTAATGTAATCACCAATCTTAGTTCCGGAGCTGTAGGATTTTTTGGAGCCTGCTCTATAACAACTCTGTCACTTACCGTATCGCCCTGAATTTATAATCATGACAACCAGTGAAGAGAGGAAATTAAGTTATTTTCAAAAAAAATCAAGATTGAATCAGGGTAAAAGTTGATTCATGTGTATTATTTATGAATGTCACTGATAAAAATATAATTACACATATAATCAATCACTTATAAAATTCATCAATCATGAAAACAAATAATTTAATAAGATTAAGTGCTATTCTTGTCATTCTTCTTGGATTGATATTTACAGGATGCACTAAAAAAACAACCACAGATACAACATCTTCCAATACATCCTCACTTCAACAATTGACAATTGATGAAAACAATATGGAAAACAATTCTGATGAGGCGATGAATGATGCTAATGCAGTGCTGTCACCTGGCGGACTTTTAAAATCTTCGGAATTGTTACCTTGTAATGCTACCATTGACTCCACTCCTGTGCATAATGATACCATTACTATTTATATAAGGTATCACGGTTATACCTGTAATAACAATAAATATATTACAGGAAATATTGAAATTATAAAAAACATCAATACCAACTGGCATGATCCGGGAGCAACAGTATTTGTAAAATTTATCGATTTTAAGGTCACCAGGGTTGCTACACAAAAATCAATGACATTTAACGGTACCAAGACGTTTGTGAATGTAAGCGGCGGTTTTATCTGGCAACTGGGATACCAGATACAGGCTTTGGTCCAAAGGGTAACCGGAGCGATCCAGGTCACATTTGATGACAATTCAATTAAAACCTGGAATATCAACAAACAAAGAACTCTTACCCGCGTTATTATCGGAACAAATGCACATCTTCTTTTAACGATCGACGGTCTCGGTTCTGCCGATGGTTATGACAAGCTGATTGACTGGGGAGTAAACAGAAATGGTGAGAACTTCTATATCCAGATTACACAATCCGTCATTATGAAGGAAGCCTGTGATTGGGATCCATCTTGTGGAATTGAATTTTTTCAGATCCCGGCAAAGCATAAATCAGAAACTGTAACTTTTGGTTACGATTCCAGTAATAATCTGCTCCCTTGTGATGGAGACATTTGTCCGACCCGGTACAGGGTAGATTGGACAATAAACAATCAATCAGGAACATTCTTTTTACCACTACACTAATTAATGATCTGCGTAAAAAAAGCTGTACTTTCCGGTACAGCTTTTTTTGTTTTTCTAAGAATTATATAGCTCTGTCGCATCCTGCAATAGATATGTTGTCCTGTTAACTTTCATGAAGAATCTTTTGATATGCTATCATATCAAGTATCCTGTTGAATTTCTCTCCGACTTTTCTGAAGTGTGCACATTTTTCATAACCTCTTTTCTCGAATAATCCTATACTTTGATTATTCTCACCCCCAATGATACCAACCAGGACACTGATCCCATTTTTAATTGCGATTTTCTCCAGTTCGTCCAATACCCAGGTGCCGATTTTTCGCCCTGTATACTCCGGTTTTATATATATCGTCACTTCGGCGGTCCTGTCGTATGCTTGTCTGTCTTTAAACCGGGAAATATAACAAAACCCGCAAATGATATTTTTATATCTGATTAAGAAGGATTTGTATTTGGGATCTTCAATCAAGATGTACTCTTTTAATTCGACAACAGATATTTTATCAGTATGAAATGTCGCAGTAGAATTCAGGATATAATGATCATAGATTTTTTTTACAAGATCAAAGTCTGATTCGACCATATTTACCAATTGTATTTCCATAATTATTGTCTTAGTGTACCGATCTCCCTGGATGAACGATCATCACATAAAGTTACGAACAAGTAGCGGTTCGTGCTATCTATTCAACCACTATTTTCCCTGTCCCAATTGGTTTTTCTTTTTGAAATACCTTGTAAAAATAAATCCCACTCTTTAGTTTATCTCTGCTGAGGATTACTTTATCATTATTTCCAAAAGATGAGCTTAGGATCTCTTGTCCGACCAGATCAAAAAGTTTCAGTACGACATTCTCCGGTTTTTCTGAAGAAGAAATTTCTATTATTGTTTGTGAGGTAAGAGGATTAGGATAACGCTTAACCTCCATCTCTGCCGGGGAGCGAGGAGAAATTCCTGTCGTGTTGACGCAATGTGCTCCGGAATTTCCCGTTGGATTGCGTATATAATTAATATGACCGGAGTCAGGCATGATGACATGCAGGACGCAACCCGTGTAAGCAATAAACGGTGTGATCTGACTAAACCCCATATTATATGGAGTATCCCAGGTTGATCCCCCATCACCGGAATGTAAATACTGTCCTCCAACGCCTGATTTTACATAAGTCATATGTAAATCATTGCTGTCGCAAACCATATAAGGGTAGTAATAGGTATTGGCCGGGTCATTGGTTAAATTCATATCCGGTCCCCAGGTTGCACCCGTATCAGCAGACTGATTTAAGTGTATCTGATAATGACCGGTGGGAGCGCCTGCTGAGGGAACATCAATGCTGGGGCCATTGGCACTAACCATGGTACCGTAAGAAGGTTCACTGTTAATCAGGACATCAGGATCCCATGTTACACCATAATCTGCCGAATGTTTGTAGAATATTTGCAATGGACCGTTTCTGTTGTCGTTCCAGGACATGAAGACATGAGAACCCTGAGCAGAAATGGCCTCATCTTCTGAACGACCTGTAGAGAAAGTAATTTGCTGGTGGGGGCTCCATGTTGTACCATTATCTAAAGATCTCAGGAAAAATATTTCGGTGTTGTAGGGAGAAGAAGAAGTCACAATATCATTTGCTACATAAACCTTATTTCCGGATACAGCAACAGCGGGCCAATCTGCAATAGCGGTATCAAGCACAACACTCGTTCCCCATGTATTTCCCCCATCCAAAGAATGTTCATACCAGGAAGAGCGGTGTCCGTTCACCGTGTCGATTTCCCTCCAGACCACGTGAATGTTTGAACCATAAACGACAATAGCAGGATTCCAGGCATTGCGATTTATGTCAGTTATTGCAACTGGAGTGCTCCATGTTAATCCTGTATCTGCAGATTGGGTGTAATAGATCGCGCCTTTGTTTGTGCTGAGCCTGTCTGCCCAAACAACATGTACCGTATCACCGCTAACACCTATGCACGACCCCATACTTTCATTCAATAATGCATTTATTGCATTCGGTGAGAGGTTTACGGGCACGCTCCATTGAGCGAGGATGTAAGAAGGAAGACCGATTGCGCCACTTAATAGCACCAGGATCTTTATTGAATAACGTAATGGTAGTTTCATTTTCTACTTGTTTATTATTTAATGGATTGTATGGTAAAATTACGCACAATTAACCGGATTTCGATAAAAGTGAATAGTGATCGGTGAACAGTGAACGGCGTATCGTGTCTGGTGTCAAGCGGTTAATTGAGGTAAAGTCATTTGGATTTTGGCTCGGACGGAGGTGGTACGGAGGTAGGAGTTATTATTTTATTCAATAAATCAATGTATTTAAGTAAAATGGGTTCAGATTCCTGGTCTTTTTCATTATTATACTCGTTTAAAAGATTCTGATCCTCTTCCAGCCTTGCTGTTAAATATATCTTACCCAAAGGCCTGGCATTACCGGTTCTCAGGCTTAGTACATACAAATGCCTCTTGTGTGCATCAACAGCACCTGCAATAGCCCCTCCCACGGCTCCGAACATGACTCCGTACATGGGTTCACTGTCTTCTGGTATATTGGTTTTAAAAGCCAGGAAGTTTCCTTTCGTTAAACATAGCGCATACCACGTAGTTAATTTGTTATGAATACAATTCAAAAAAATGGAATCGTCCTTTACATAAGCAAAAATATTTTTTTTGATGTATCTTTTATTTATGGAATCAATATCAGACTCTAATTTATAATCATTCCCTCCATTCATTGATATATCCCCCGATGTTCGCCTGATCACGCGAAGTTTAACATCGAATGCCGGAGTTTGATTTTGTAACTGCTTTAGATTTAAATAAATGCCATCCGGGAATTTTTGAACTTGTGCGAGACTGGTACTTGCAAAAACTATTAAGGTCAGAAGAAGGATTTTGTTTTTCATATTGGTATTTTTTTTCGTTTACTCTTGTAGGTTATCGGATTCCCAAATTTTGATTCCATGTAGAATCGTTTTCAGCCATTTTTACAGGAATAAGACAGGAAGATGAGTGTTATCATTATTTATTTTTTCTCATCCAGATAATAAATTTCTTCAAAGTAAATCTCTCCCTTCGGGGTATCCCATACACAATAAACACCATGATTTTTTGATCCTCCCAATCTGTCTTTTCCACCCAAAAAGCCCAGGGTACCTTTAATCACATATTCATCCCAGATATAAATAACTTTGAAAGCTGTTTCATAAGATTTTCCATTACCGGTATTTAAAATACTATTCAATAACAATTGATATCGTTTATTGAAAAAATAGGTTGTGTCCGGCCGTTTTTTTTCTTTCAAACATTTACTCGTATAAAGCAGTGTAGACAGGTC
>CAIYUC010000058.1 GCA_903929315.1 uncultured Bacteroidales bacterium | reverse complement strand
TGCGGTCTGGACGGGACTCGAACCCGCGACCCCCTGCGTGACAGGCAGGTATTCTAACCAACTGAACTACCAAACCAAATCGCATAAAGACTACGGCTGTCAACTTTACCGGTAGCCTTAAAAGCTGGGCAAATATACGACTTGTTTTGTTTATCTGCAATGGTGTTTTAATAAAAATAGGAAATGGTCGGCCTCTTCCTGAAATCAAAAAATATGGATCCACCAGAGAATTCATATTAATTTGATTACTAATTAATTTAACTTCTTCGGTGTTAAATTGGCCTGAAAAAAGAGAAGTGCACACTCCCATATTCCCGCTCCTCAAACAGGTTTGGATGGGTGGAAAAGTTGTCACTCTTGCCATGTTCAAGAATCAAAATACCCTCCTTGTTGATCAGCCCGTGCTTCAGGATAAGATCCGGAATCTCCTTTAGGTTCTTCATCTGGTAAGGAGGATCTGCAAAGATGAGGTCATAGTTCTCGGTACATCGGGGAATGAATTTCAGAACATCATACCGCAGCAGATGGATGGTTTTCTCCAGCTTTAATTGTTTGATGACAGATGAAATAAAGGCATAATGCACATGGTCCATTTCGACGGTGGTAACACTGCTGCATCCCCTCGAGGCAAATTCGAAGGAGATACTTCCGGTTCCGGCAAAAAGATCCAATACTTTGGTCTCCTCAAAATCAATCCGGTTGTTCAGAATGTTAAAAAGGTTTTCCTTGGCAAAATCTGTAGTTGGCCGGGCTTTAAAATTCTTTCCAGGGTTGAAAAGCCTCCCCTTCATTTCTCCGCCAATTATTCGCATTTGTAAAAGTCCAAGAGGGTGGTAAAATAATGTTCAGGCAATTGATTGAAGGTATAACTGTAGGTGAACCGCGAATTTGGTCGCGCAAATAGTGTCTTTCTGATGTATTTCTTGAAGGTCTGGTACAAGGGGTCCGTTTGCAGCAGTTGCCCGTGCAGTAAGAGTTCCGTGGTATCGGGAGCCAGTTTTAACTGGTCAAAAACATAGAGAACATAATAAATGACATCACTTTCACTGGAATAACTGAATTGGTTGCTCATCAGCAACTTTGTACCAGACAAGACCACCAGTTCAAAATAGGACCTGAAAAAATTCAAGTGTACCTGATTTCTTTCCGGGAAATTCCTGTTCTCCTTCAGGGTCCTCTCCACCAATGGCATAAGATTGTGACGAATCCCTGCCTTTGGGAATTTCAGGGTCAAAAACTCCTTCAGGTTTTCCGGAATTGTATAAATGCACCAGGACTCCCCTTTGGAAAAGAAAGTTTTATCGATGCAGTAGCCCTTTTCTGTCTCGTGGTTGAATCCGTAAAATTTTTCTGCGGATCCGGGTTGATAAAATACCTGAGGTACCAGGGTGAAATTTTCGGAAGAGTAGATAATATCTACACTCTTGTACTTTAGGTTCAGCAGTTCATCCTGAATCATTAACTCGCGCACCTTCATAAAAAGTAACCGCGGACGTTTGAGGAAAAAATTGATAAATTTCAGGACGGTATATTTCCCCTTGGGGATATCAAGTATGGCATAGGAAAATCCATCCAGACTTATCTGAATGGACAAATGGTATAGATTACTCTGTTCGTGATCGAAAGTTTTGTCGATAAAACAGATGTCCTGCATGGATTCTTTTTATAGGTTTCTTAACACGACAGCCAAATGCTAAAAGTCTCCAACTCAAAGTAGGATGGGGACGTGATATATGTTATTTTTGCTTGCTGCAGTTACTAAAATAGTTCAAAACATTGGCCTTGAATTTTCTAATTTCTTTCGCAATAAATTGGTTTACAATCTTCAAATTTAAAAAATAAATTCGACTCTCG
>CAIYUC010000057.1 GCA_903929315.1 uncultured Bacteroidales bacterium | reverse complement strand
CACTACGAGAATGTTGGAGAAAGAATGCAAACGCAATCTTGAATTAATGTGGCTGCTTAAAGAACTTACCCCGGATCATAACACTATCGCCAATTTCAGGAAGGCTAATCCAAAGGCCATCAAGTTGGTATTTCGCAGGATGGTTAAGATGTGCAAACGTCTTGATCTGATTGGTGGGAAAGTGATTGCTATTGATGGCACCAAACTCCGTGCGCAGAATTCGAAGAAGAACAATTACAATCAGAAGAAGATAGACGATCACCTCGGTTATATCGAAAGCAGACTCCATGAATATCTGGATGCTCTCGATATTGCCGATGCTGCTGAAACCATGGTTGCCATTCCAGCGCTATCCACACAAGCTTCTGATCCTGCCTATAACGTAGACCAATTTATTTACCATAAAGAGGGCGACACATACCAGTGCCCCCAAGGAAATTTTCTTTATACAAACGGCACCTGGTATAATAAAGGGTATGATCATAAAGTAAAACAATATAAGACAAAAGCCTGTAAACATTGTCCTGCCAGGGACCACTGCACCAAAGCTAAAAACGGACGGATCATTGAACGAAGCGAATTTGCCGAAGCCATTCTGAGAAACAAGCTGGCCATCGAACAAAACAAGGAGCTTTATAAGCGACGGCAGGAAATAGTCGAACATCCCTTCGGAACAATAAAGCGACAATGGGGATTTGATTATACGCTGATGAAAGGAAAGCAAAAGGTAGATGGAGATGTCGGACTGATATTTATTGCATATTTATTTACAAGATTGATGAATATATTGGGACTGAAAGGCCTGATGGAGGCCATTTCCAGCCTTATTTTGCATCTTATAACGCAAATACTGACAATAAAACACCTTATAATCGAATTTCAAAGGTCTCAACGAATTTTTTTAACAATAAATCCTTTGTACCGATATTCAGTTATTTGTCCGTAACTTTACAAAATGAACCCTCCGTCCGGGAAGTTTTGAGACGGACTGGCGTTTGCGCGCATTAATGACCTTTAAACCTTTAGAATCTTAATATTATGAAAACATTCATTTACATTTTATTCTTGTTGGTACCAATAGTTGTTTACCCTCAACTAGACTCGTATAAATCTTCTCCGATGGATTGTATCTGGCAAAATGTAGGAAATCCAGGATTTTCAGCCGGGACCATAAATTATACAAGCATTGCCGTGAATCCGGTTAATGAACAACCTTATGTGGCCTATGTGGATATACCTACTGGAACCGGGAATGTGGGTCCTGCCACTGTAATGAGATTTGACGGAAACAACTGGGTAAATGTAGGAAATGCAGGTTTCACAACAGTTAATGTTGGTTATACCAGCATCGCCTTTAATCCGGCCGGAGAACCCTATGTGGCATACGGTGCAACTTGTTCAACTCCCAATCAGGCCACAGTGATGAAATTTTTTGAAAACAACTGGCTCCTTGTCGGTAATGGAGGGTTTTCACAAGGACAGGCAGCCTATACAAGTCTGGCATTCAGTCCTGCCGGTCAACTCTATGTGGTTTTTATGGATATGTCCAATTCCAATAAAACAACCGTGATGAAATTTGACGGAACCAACTGGGCAAATGTGGGGATTCCAGGTTTCTCAGCTGGTGAAGCCTGGTATGAAAACATCGGATTTAGTCCCTCAGGTGAACTCTATATTTCATACTGGAATTATTCCTTTGGTCACCGTGCAACTGTAATGAAATTCAATGGAACCGATTGGGTATGTGTGGGAAATTCATTCTGCACTGAAGGAAGAGCCGAAAATCCATCGCTTGCTGTCAATCCATTGGATGGTCAACCATACCTGGCCTATACGGATACAATTAATGCATATAAAGCCACCGTTATTAGATTCGATGGAACCAACTGGGTGAATGTAGGAAATGCAGGATTTTCAACGGGGTATGCTTCCGCGATCAATCTTGCCTTCAGTCCGTCTGGTCAGCCATATATTTTTTATTGGGACAATTATTTGACCAATTCTGTTGTGAAGAAATTTGACGGAACCAACTGGTTGAATGTGGGAGCATCAGGTTTCTCAGGAGGATATATTAGTTATACAAGTTTAGCCTTCAGTCCATCCGGTCTACCCTATGTGGCTTACCAGGATTATATAAATTCAGATAAAGCGACGGTAATGAAATATGATTTTCCAACAGGACTGAATGAGCAGCAGGAATCAGGGTTGACTCTTTACCCAAATCCTGTAACAACCATCCTGAATGTCAATTTTACAAAAAATGACGGCAAAATAAAGGTTATAGAAGTTCATGATATACAAGGGAAAATAATGTCGTTTTCTCAAACTTCTCAAGATAAAGTTATTTTGAATACACAGGATTATCCAATTGGAATTTACATTTTAAAAGTTAAGACAGAAAAGTCAAATTATATTGGGAAGTTTTGTAAAGATTGAAAAAGAAAGGTTTAACGTGCGCTAACACGCACTCAGCCACAACCAAACCAACAATGGTGGTGCTTTTCAATGATTCACCTTTGCTGTGGCTGCGTGCCAGACATTGTGTGCAAGCATAAAAACCGACATATAGCAAGGGCTTGCTGCTATGCGGTCTGATAAGCAGAGCACAAGTTTGTGTATCCGTTGATACATCTAAGGGGAAAGAAAACTGTTTTAGTGGCTAAAGTAAGTGTTACGGTAAGTATTAAAATAATATTTAAACGAAAAATATGACAACAAAACCAGAGGAAGCCGAAAATCCCGGGAAGAGCAGAAAGGGGATAATGAAAATATTTAATATTACTCCTTTAAAGAAAATAATTGCAGGCGTTGTATTTACTATTGGCGCATTTTTCTCAATCATGCAATTCATCAATTGGGTACACGATAAAGCAATGGATGATATTTCCGGCAAATGGAAAATCACTTTTGTTTATGAGAAAACTTCTTATTCACAATTTAAAGGAATGCAGTTGGTTTATGATGTATTCGTGAATCAAAATGGAAGTGAAATAAAAGGT
>CAIYUC010000056.1 GCA_903929315.1 uncultured Bacteroidales bacterium | reverse complement strand
GATTCCTAAGCCAGTCAAGCCGTTCGTCCCGGTAACTATTCGAGGAATATCTTTTTGACTTTTCAATCCGGGACTCACTTCTCTGCCTGGCTTTTTACGGAATCTTCGCCGAGTGGGTACCCCGCCTCAAACTCTAAGGCGTTTTCAACACTAATTCAAAATATCACACCCACACTACCTACACACCCAAACTCACACCCTCTTCCCCGCATCTTGAAATTTGCGTTAAAAAAATCGAGGAGTGAGCGTTAAAAACTGCGGACTGTCCGACAATCCCGACGATAGGAGGGATTGGAGTTTCCGCAGTTTAGCGAGTGACGAAGATTTTTAGCAAATTTCATAAAGCGGTGACTTTTCTTTGTTACTTTTTTTTGGTGGAGCAAAAGAAAGTAAGGAAAGGTTTGCTAATTCCGGATGCCGGATGCAGGATACCAGATACTCGATGCTCGATACTGGATACTCGTTGTGTGAGTAAGGGATAAGGGATTTGGGAACCTCCTTATGTTTTCTTTTTTACCCGCATTGGGAAATTACCGTAAAGAAAACCGAAACCCCGGATTTTTTAGCATGTTTGAGGTTTTTTAGGAAATTTTCCACAGCGGTGACTTTTCTTTGTTACTTTCTTTTGGTGGAGCAAAAGAAAGTAAGGAAAGACTTGCTAATTCCGGATGCCGGATGCCTGATGCCTGATAAAACTGGTGAACTCGTGAGGTTGTGAACTGGAGCGTGAATAACAGATGCCGGATGCTGGCTACCTAATGGCAGATGAAGTATGAAATTTATTAACTTCACTGCACTGTATGCCACTTTATGAGTGACAATGTAGTATCACCTGCACTTGTATGTTTTCGGAATTTGATAAGGCCGATATTACGTGCGAACCAGGATTCAATGAAATAATCGTCCCCATAGCAATTCTTTTTTTCAATACGGGTGCCAATGACATTGGTGAATGTATTGCCATTCAGCACATAGTTGTCAAACAATCCAATGCATTTGTAGGTCCGGCAATTATCTACTGTAATATTGGCAGAGTCAGGATGCAAAAGTGTCTGGTATGTGATGACAGGGTTTAAAAATCGTCCATACTTTCATCTCAGCAAGAATTGTATACAGCGGGTTTTGTGGAATAGATATTTGTAAGGGTACTTTGTGACATCCGGCCAGGAAAAAGACAGCAATAAAAATTAGCTTTTTATTCATTTTCACAGTTATTGGATGACGTGCCATCTCACAAGGGTCCATGTCGTATCCAACTTGTCAATGCGTTTCTTATAGATGACCAATCCGATATTTTCCACCAAGTGGCCATCCACAATTACGGAATCGCCAACTGTTGTCAGGTCTTCAGTCCGGCAATGATAAACGTTGGTAAAAGTATTTCCATTCGCCTCCTCTGTCGGATATATGGCCACTACTCCATGACTTTCCTGTCCTGGTCGCGGGGCTTTTTCGTACTCAGGATTTGCAACAAGTCCGGTAGAAAAATAAAGCGAACCATAATCTGATTTTCCATAAATCGTCATTCCGGCAACATCTTTACCCTGGGAATCTGTGAAAATCTGTGAAAGGAATGCCCCTTTGATATCAGATCTTTCCCAGTCAAGGTAATAATCGATCGGATCTTGTGAATGTGCGAAAGAAAATACAGTAAAAGCAGTTACATAGGTGCAATCGATCTGTTGTGTTTTCTCGTTACGATAGATCCAGTATGTACCTTCCCGGTACCGGCACCATGATTGAAATTCATCCGGGATGTTCCAATGATCCGGTTTCTTTTGGCAGGATATAAACCCAAGAAGGGCGATCGCAACAAAGAAGCATTGCTGGCAGGAGGGAAGCCGTTTCTTCATGAGAGAATTTTAAAATCAAATCTATTATTATGTACACCCGAAACGTAATTAACCCTGATCCATTTTGAATAGAGTCAAAGAAAAATTGGTGATTTGTAATAGCAGTAGATTTGGTTAAACAGCTCTGAATTCATCCTGGTGAACCGGATCCCAGATACCAGATGACAGATACCGGATGTGTAAGTATAGAGTATGGGATTTACGATTTGAGGTTTCGCTCGTATTAATGACTGGGCTGCAATTCTTCCAGTATAGCAAAGCCGAATTTCTTATGGATTTCCTGAAGCCGTTTTTTTCTTAATTCAGGATTTTTTTTGTACTTAATTCTATGCTTATCCCGAATACTGCGCATCAACTCGACACAGTCAAATTTCTTTTTATTCATAATCGTCCTCCTTTATAATATCTCTTGGGCTACGGATTTCTAAAAAAGAATATCCCTTTTTAATATTGACTGAATTATACTGCCTGATTCGGCTTAGATTCACAATATGTTTAAAATTCCAACTTGTAAGAACAGACGCTGAATGAATTGTAGCAATTGCAATGTGAAGGGCATCTTCGTAAAATTTTTCAGATACAGCTCCTTCAAGAATATATGAATCTGCCAGTTCTCTGCATTCATTATCAGTTGTAAGAAGTTCCCTGTTTTTAGTATTAAGAATTTGTTCAAGAACAGATTGTACATTCTTCGGGGCATCAAGAAGCTCATCAATTGTGATATCTGAAATTAAAGCAATTAGATCTCCTGATATGATTTGTTCAATAAACTTCTTTGACCAATTAGAAAATTCATCATCAAAGTAACCTCCAATAACTGAAGTATCAATATAAACTCTTGGTTTCATGACCAATTTTTGTCAAAGGTAAAAAAAAAGAGATAATTTTTCAAGAAATCTCTTTGTTCCTTTCATAATTGGAGAAAACGCTCAAATTGACCACCCTTTACCGATTTTAATTGACAACTCTGCCTTCTTAACAATCAATGACCTAAGGGGGGCATCTTACTCCGGCCGAAACTGGTCTGTGTGAGCGGTTTTTCCACAATGAGCGTGAAACAGGAAGAATCTTCTTATGACCGCTATGCCAAAACCAATTTCCTGCTATTTTTTTTTGCATTGTGATCGATTCAATTTTTTTTTTATAACTTGCCAGTTTGTCAGGGTATGATTTTTTCTTCAGAAATTTTACCCGGAAAAATTGTTGAAACTGTGAAAAAGATCTTCTCATTACCCGGATTCACCCTGATCTGTTTTTTCCTGATCGGGCAGTCCTTCACTCTGCTTTCTGCACCAACTCTTTCAGGACCGACCCCTGTTTGCCCGGGATCAACCGGTAATGTTTATACCACCGAAGCAGGATACTCCAACTACGTATGGAATGTTTCAGCAGGCGGCACTATAACAGCAGGTGGCAGCCTTACGGATCATACCGTGACGGTTACCTGGTATACTCCCGGAGCCCAGACAGTAAGTGTCAATTATGACAATTCGCAGGGTGTCCCCTGGCCGTCACCGACAGTAAAGAATGTCACCGTAAATCCTATACCGGATCTCACCACGAACCCGCTGTCACAATCCATTTGCAGTAACATGACCACCAACATCATCCTGACATCAAGCGTTCCGGTAACAACATTTACCTGGACAGCCAGCGCAACCTCGGGGAATATAATGGGATACAGCGGGGGATCGGGATCCTGGATAATGCAGACTCTGATGAATATCGGGTATAATATTGATACTGTAACCTACGCTATCACACCTCATGCAAATGGCTGCAACGGGAATGTTTATTATTATCATGTCGCCGTATACCCGATCCCGGATGTGTCAACTTCTCCTCTGTATAAATCGATATGCAGCAATAGCTCCACCAATATTTCCCTCACGTCTCATGTGGCAGGAACCACCTTTATTTGGACGGCAACAGGATACCCCGCGAGCGTCAGCGGTTATAGCTCCGGAACAGGTTCTGTCATCAACCAGGTAATTGTTAATAGCGGGACTACCACCGGCACGGTGATCTATTATATTGCCCCTTCGGCCAATAGTTGTAACGGGATGATAACAGTTTACACTGTCACGGTTTATCCTTTACCGGTCCCGGCAATTACCGGTCCTGCCCTGGTCTGTGTAACATCTACCGGTATTTACAATACGGAAACAGGAATGACGGGTTACACCTGGACGGTCTCTGCAGGCGGTTCCATTGTCGGAAGTCCCGCAAACAGCTCTGTCACGGTAACCTGGAATGATCCGGGGTCCCAATGGGTGCATGTGAATTATACGAATACCAATGGGTGCACGGGAGCAGGGGGGACTCAGTATCCCGTGACCGTAGATTCAGCAACTATCGCCGGATCCGTTACCGGGGGAACTGTGATTTCCCTTGGACTGTCAACAGATACGCTGGTTCTGACAGGGAAGAGAGGAACGGTATTAAAATGGCAGAAACGACCCGGCAATGATCCCTTCGCAGATATTCCATCGAGTTCAGGACTATTGAAATATATTGAGGTACCTGCATCAGCAGGTTCATGGGAGTACAGGACAGTGGTTCAGAACGGGAGCTGTTCCGTTGAATATTCTATCCCGGATACTGTTGTTGTCATTGCCGGTCCGGTTGCCAGGTCATGGAACGGTTTACAGGATGGAAACTGGAATAAGTCCGGCAACTGGAGTCCGCCGGGGATACCAGCTTCCATCGATGATGTGACCATCCCGGCCGGTGCGCTGCATGCGCCCGTCGTGAGTATTAACGGGTTATCATGCCATAATCTGCACATCAGCCAGGGGGCCACGATGATCATTACCCCGGGGAAAAGCCTGACTATCCTTGGTGATATCATTATTGACGGCCCGTAAATTTTACCTCTCATAACAGCTCATCAATTCAAAAAATTGAATTGTTATTCGTCATGCCTGGCATCCGTCATTGTGCTTTAATCGTCATTGATTCTGATGCCAGATGCAAGATGCCGGATAATTCGTAACGGGTGACGTTGGGAAACAGGCCGGTCATACAGATCATCCCGGGAAACGAAAAGCAGGTTCCATCAACTCTATTTCTGAACGAGGGATCCCAATTTGCTTTGCGGTTTTCTGCCATGCACCAACAGCATTTGAAACCTGGTAAATAATTGACCTTGCCTCTTCAGGATCCAGTCTGAAATATTCACAAACACTCATGGCAAGCTCAAAATCGAGAGAACCGCTGGTATCATTTATGTTCAGTGCAAGCTCATCCTTATCAATTGACGGGTTAACATCGAAAGCAGGACTTAGACTCCAGGCATCATCTTCAATGAGGAAGCCATGGTTTCGAAGATGATCATCGGTATTTGAAATGGCAATATTAAATACGATCCTTCTCCAAAGTTCCCCAAGATCCTCACTGATATTACCACCATGATCCTGGATGAATGCGGAAAGGTCGAGATAACTTGCACGCGAATCACGGAGTGATCCTTCATTATTTCCGGTCATGGTCATTGCTGATGCAAAATGGATTCGTTCCGCTTTCATCCGGTCAAATCTCTTTGTGAAGAAAGTATAATAGCTGCCGCCTACTTTCCCGATCCTGCATTCCGGCATATTGATGCCGGCAGACCGGGCCAGCTTATATGCAAGGAATTCCCATTTTGCCTTATCAGTTTTATCATTCTTAGACGGAAACTTTGCAATCCAGAGATGACCTGATTTACCAAGAATGTTAGCTTTTGGCCTTGCACCTCCCAGTGAGGAGCCGGGTGCCATAAGCATGCTGAGCCATTTATTCAGTTCTTTTGAATCTTTGTTCGATTCCACCAGGGCAGCAATATGCTGAAGTTCTCCCACGGAGGTCCAGGGCGGGACAGGGGTAAACCTGTCATCGTCGAGGAATGGCCCGTCACGGTTGGTTTTAAAACGCAATGCCCCCATTCTGCAAGTATCGGCCACTCCAAGGAGATAATTAACATCATTTAAAACAGGGGTAGTTTTTCCTTCACTCTTCGCAACCTGCGCAGCCCGTCTTTGCATTAATGTTCTTCCCCAGGTGTCAGGCATGGAATCAAGGAAGATCCCGAAATGTTCTTTTTTCCCCGGGAACTGTGGCCCTGAATAAAAGCCGATATCGGGATCAAGAAGGAAAAGATCCTTCCCTTTCAACCACTGTTTGTCATATTCAAAGCTGAAAGTTTTCCTGCCCTTTGCCTGATTAGCAGATAACACACCTATCAGAACAGGTTCCGGCATTCCTCTCCAGTGTGCGTAAACAAATATGTCGGTTTTATTAATAGCCATGGTCACTTCTTTTTTCCAAGCAGCTCGATATCCTGCAGCTTCTTTCCTAATTCATCATCAGCAGCAAGTTTGAGAAAATCATCCTGGAGGCCGAGGACACGCATGACATTAAATAAAGCACCAATAGACACTCCCGTATTTCCTCTTTCGATCAGGTAAAGTGTATTCCTGCCGATATTGGCACGTTCAGCAACCTGAATTGTGGTGAGGTGCCGTCGTTTTCTTGCTAACTTTATGTTTTCCCCGACGATTTCCGGGATTTTCCTGTGTTTGGGGAAAAGGATTTGCTTCTTGGATTTCATAATGTACTATATTTTGTGCAAAATTAAATAAATAGTTTGAAATATAGTACAAATAGTATTATTTTTAGTAAATAATTTTTCGCTATATTTTTAAGTGTAATACGCTTTTGATAATACATGATCCTTAAACAGTATCGAAAACTCCCGGAGTTATACTGTGGATCTCCTCTATGAGTCATGCGAGTATAAAAAATCAGACAGTCGTTTCAAGACTGTCTGCCCGTTCTGAAAAATCAATTTCTTGTTGAGAACTGCCGACTTGTTAATCATTTTCCCACGCAGAACTTCGAAAAAATATTACCGAGGATTTCGTCGGTTGTGATCTCACCGGTGATCTCCCCCAGGTGATGCAGGGCTTTGTGTATATCGACCGTCAGCAGGTCAGGGGTGATGCCGGTCTCAAGACCGTGGTGGGTGGATATTATTGAATCAAGCGCATTCTGTAATGCTTCGAGGTGACGTGCATTGGAAACAATGGTATCCACGTAAATGTCTTCCGACTCCATCGATTTTAGAAGGCTCTCTGCAATAAGATGGATGTTCTCCTTGCGCTTTGCCGAGACAAAGATCGTCTCCAGCTCTACAAAATCCTTGAAACCTCTTGGTAACTCGACCAACAGATCTGTTTTGTTGCCAATGAGGATCAGGCGTTTAGAAGTATTGTCAGACAGATCTTTAAATTCTGAAACTGCATCCATCACTTCATGAAAAGAAAAGATAGTGGCATCAAACACATAAAGAATGATGGAAGCTTCATTGATCTTCTCCCATGTGCGCCCGATGCCCATGCTCTCCACCTTGTCTTCGGCCGGGCGCAAACCTGCCGTATCGATGAACCGGAAGCTGTATCCGCCGATGATAATGGTATCCTCGATTGCATCACGGGTTGTCCCGGGGAATTCGGAAACGATGGCTTTCTCTTCATTCAGGATGGCATTCAGCAATGTTGATTTCCCTACATTCGGCTTACCGATAATGGCGACGGGGATGCCATTCTTCATCACATTCCCGATAGAGAAAGAACGGATCAGTTGTGTGATATCCGTTTCCAGTTCATTCAGAAGATTAAGCAGGTCGGGCCGGCTGGCAAATTCAACATTTTCTTCGCTGAAATCCAGCTCGAGCTCGATCACAGCAGTAAACTCGATCAGTCTTTGCCTCAATTCCTTAATTTTCATTGAGAATCCTCCCCGCATCTGCCGAAGCGCCAGGTCATGGGAATTCCGTGAACCGGAGGCAATAAGATCAGCCACTGCTTCCGCCTGTGAAAGATCGAACTTCCGGTTAAGGAAAGCACGAAGTGTAAATTCTCCCGGTTTTGCCAAACGGATCCCTAGAGAAAACAATAATTCGAGGATCTTTTGCTGTATATAAGGTGATCCATGACAGGATATTTCCAATACGTCCTCACCGGTATAGGAGTGGGGCGAACGGAAAACACTCACCAGGACCTCGTCAAGGATTTCATCATCTTTCCAGATCTCCCCGAAATGTATCGTATGGGAAGTCGCTCCTGAAAGCGTAAAACCCTTCTCAGCTGTCCTGAATACCGTGTTACATATGATAAATGTATCCGGTCCGGAAACCCGGATCACAGCAATCCCCCCGGTTCCGGGAGGTGTTGATATGGCGCAGATCGTATAGTTTGTCGAATAATTATCCATACTTCTTCAGATTCCTGAGCCAACTCATATTGTTTTGCTGTGTATTCAACGGAATTTATTTCCTCTTATCCATATACTCATTATAAATATGGATGATCTCCTCAAGGTCCCTGTGGGTTAATTCCTTTTTATTGATCTTGTCAACCAGATCGGCATCTTCTGATAAATATTGGGCTGCCGCTTGTTTGAGTACCGCGTTTAAATTCATAACTCCCCAGGATTCACTGGTTTCGGCAAACTGGTACGCCACTTTCTGGTTCTTCTTCCTGAGATAATAAAAATACATAGTGCCCATATTTCCGTTCCCGCGGTTTACGCCGTACGCATTCCCCTTTTTGGTGATCAGATATATATCTGTGAACAGATACAGTGTTGCATAGCCTTTAACGGCTACAAAAAACCATATCCTATCCTTGATCTTACTTCCTGGTTTGGTAGCATAGACCACGTTCTCAAAATAGAAGACACTCCCATCATCCGTGACCATTTTCAGGGAATCAATAGTAGAGCTAAGAATTTTTTCAGTTTTAGCATTTGCGTCCGCTTTGAAGAGGACTGAGTTGTCCTTCGGGTGCTTTGGTGCAGCCAAATAACCGGTTTTTATCTTACCGTTCGTAAATGTCACGGTACCCTGGAAAAAACCTTCCTTAGGTAAAATTGTTTGTCCGGATAAATAAGTTACCGCAAGTAAAAGAACCAGAGATAGTTTGATTTTTAACGTCATAGTATTAAGTTTTAGATTAATATATTTGGTTTAATGATTTGAATGATCAGGAGACAGGCATCAGACCGGTTATTTAAAAAAGTATCCGCGAAACACCTCCCGGAATCTTTTCCTTAAAAGATCTTCCTTCAGTGGCAGTTCCTCTTTAATCGATTTTCCAAAGAAAGCCACTTCGTGTTTTCCGGCATCATAAATTATGGCAAATAAAGCGGATCCCCGCGGGACCACATATTCACGTTCAAATTTGTAGGGCACGGCATTTATCGCATCGGCTCTGGCCTTTTCCTTTGGATAGTTCCCTGATTTTCTTATGAAGCCCGAACTTACGGTAAAGAGTCCGAAACGATGACCCCAGGATCGGAGTAAGGAATCCATGACCGGTGATGCTTTAATGTAATAAAGGTTCCCATAACGACCTACACGTTTGATAATCGACTCGAGCTCTCTCCACAGTTTATTTTCAATAACCGTATCCTCCAGTGAGATCTGACCGGTGATGTGAAGCTGGTCCTGGTATTCATGGCCCAGTTTTTCAACGATTTGTTTCCGGATAGCCGACATCGAATCATTCAGGACACTGGTATTACCGGTTGAAACATAAGATATGAAGGAGAATGGTTCGACAAACTGGATGTTGGTAACCTCATCAGGGTTAACCTTTGATTTGATAAGTTTTGTTGTCGAGCATGAAGTTCCCGACAAAAGAATTATCAGTACCACGATCATATAGTATTTCATTTTGTTGTATGAAAGAATGAATACCTGTTGAGGCAAATGTATAAAAAAGGAATTGTTATTCCATAACCAATTAAAAATTTATCTTTGCCGTTCATCCCCTCCCTGATTTGGGGAGGGGCAGGGGAGGGGCAAATCGTAATTCGTCATCCGTAATTCGTAATTAATAATGAGCATCCTTGTAAACAGAAATTCCAAAGTGATTGTCCAGGGTTTTACCGGGAGCGAAGGCACGTTCCATGCCGGTCAGATGATCGAATACGGAACCAATATCGTAGGTGGTGTGACTCCCGGAAAAGGAGGTCAAACACATCTTGACCGTCCGATTTTTAATACGGTCTCAGATGCCGTTGCTGCCACCGGCGCCGACGTTTCGGTCATCTTTGTCCCGCCTCCTTTTGCTGCTGACGCCATTATGGAAGCCGCTGATTCGGGTATTAAGGTCATTGTTTGTATCACGGAAGGGATCCCTGTCCGTGACATGGTCATCGTAAAGGACTATATCCGGAGTCGTAGTGTCAGGTTGATCGGACCGAACTGCCCGGGCATCATTACACCGCCTGATACGAAGATCGGGATCATGCCGGGATTCATTCACCGGCCGGGCACAATAGGAGTTGTCTCCCGCAGTGGCACCCTGGCATATGAGGCAGTTGACCAGATAACAAAATCGGGATTGGGACAATCGACCGGTATCGGTATCGGAGGTGATCCAATTCCCGGTACGACAATACTGGAGGCTATTCAGCTTTTCAATGACGACCCCGGAACGGAAGGTATCGTGATGATCGGTGAAATAGGGGGTAATATGGAGACAGAAGCAGGCTACTGGCTGAAACAGCATGGGACAAAGCCGGTTGTTTGCTTTATTGCCGGGGCCACGGCTCCCAAAGGCCGTACTATGGGGCATGCAGGAGCGATCATTGGCGGAAAGTCGGATACGGCGGATGCGAAGAAAACGATATTAAGGGAATGCGGTGTTCATGTCGTCGATTCACCGGCTGATATCGGGAGTACCATGGTGAAAGTGCTGAATCGGTAATTAGTGACTGGTGATTCGTGAATGGTAATCAGTGATCACAATCATGTGAACAATGAATAACTATTAATAACTACGAATAACTATAAGTTACTACAAGTAACTATAAGTAACAATGAACAACCCGTGGGATGAGGTAGTTTATATCTCAACATTAACCCCAATGCCTGCCGCCACCGCCTTATCATAAACCAGCTTTGCTGCCGCCGCATCCTGGATGGCCAGACCGTTGGATTTGAATAGTGTGATCTCCCGTTGATCGATCCTGCCTTGCTTTTTCCCTGTGATGATCTCACCAAGCTCTGCATAAAAGTGTGATTCGGGGATGGCGCCTTCCTTCACGGGGATCATAATATCGCCGGCTTCCTTAAAGCAGGCTTCCAGGGAATCACCTACAAATTTTGACCGTTTGATAATTGCCGTATCCAATTCACGGGCATTCGGCGAATGGCTCCCGATACCATTAATATGGGTTCCTTCTTTTACTTTATTCCCATCAAATATTGGAATAGCAGAAGAAGTTGCGGTACAGATAATGTCGGCCAGTAATACCTCATCCGGAGAACCGGCTTTGATTATTTCCAGGTTTAATTTTTTACTCATCTCGGAGACAAAAGCATTTGCTGCATCATCCGACAGATCATAAACAATCGCTCTGGAAATATCCCTTGCTTCTGTTATCGCCCATAGCTGCATCCTTGCCTGAATGCCCGATCCGAAGATCCCTGCGGTTTGCCTGGCGTCTTTCCTGGCCAGGTATTTTGTCGCTACCCCACTGGCTGCACCTGTTCTCATCGCAGTGAGGTACCCGCCGTTCATGATACAGATCACATCACCGGTCACCGGATCCTGTAAAAGTACTTTTCCAATGGTAGTC
The DNA here is from genome assembly GCA_903929315.1 of uncultured Bacteroidales bacterium. Taxonomy (GTDB): domain Bacteria; phylum Bacteroidota; class Bacteroidia; order Bacteroidales; family FEN-979; genus CAIYUC01. The sequence goes on along the minus strand of CAIYUC010000056.1, from coordinate 33,962 downwards.
GGCAGGTTATGTTTAAGGGGGTTGTTTTTATAGACGGTCACCACCTTGCAGGCCAGCGCTTCCATTTTTCTCAGATAGGCCGGCATATAAAGAGAAAGTCCTTCCGGTGGTGTTATACTTATTCGTAAAGGCAGCACTGCCGTTCCACCGGCAAGCTCGCTGAATGCCGCTTCCATAGCATCCATACAATCCTTCATGGTCAAAACGGAAGAAACCTCATTCTTGTTTAGTATAAGAGTCATCTTATATGTATTTAATTTTTTTCAAAAGTAGCAACTATTTTTAATCAGACATTCTGAGTCTGTTTGTTTTTAGCTAAAAGGTGATTGGTGATTGATATAAAATAAACAATGAATAACAATGAATAACAATGAATAACAATGAATAACTAAGAGTAACTATGAAAAAACGCAGCACCTTGATCATGCTCTCGGATGAAACTGAATAATCGCACTCCGTAAGTATTCCCTGTCCAGGTGCGTATATATCTCCGTGGTCGTGATGGATTCATGTCCCAGCATTTCCTGTACAGCTCTCAGATCTGCTCCGCCTTCAACGAGGTGTGTTGCAAAGGAATGACGGAAAGTATGAGGACTGATATGTTTCTTCAATCCGGTTTTGGTAACAAGATCCTTAATGATCGTAAATACCATCACACGGGTAAGTTTGCTTCCTCTGCGGTTCAGGAAGAGAATATCCTCGTTGCCTTTCTTTAATGGCACTGTCGGTCGAACCGAATGCAGGTAAATGTTGATCTGTTTTTCCGCATGGCTTCCCACCGGGACAAGCCTTTCTTTATCGCCTTTCCCGATGACCTTGATAAATCCTTCCCGGAAGAACAAATGGGATATCCGGAGATTGACCAGCTCTGAAACACGTAATCCGCAACCATAGAGCGTTTCGAGCATAGCTTTATTCCGTTCCCCTTCTGGTTTGCTGAGGTCAATGGCGGCGATCAACAGATCGATCTCGTCAATGTTCATTACGGAAGGCAGTTTCCTGCCGATCCTGGGAGACTCCAGCATTTCAGTCGGATCCATCCGGATCAGGTTCTCAAGCATAAGGTATTTGTAAAACCCTTTCAGTCCCGAAATTACCCTGGCCTGCGTCCGTGCTGTCATCCCGAGCTGGTTCACCCACTTGAGAAAATCCTGTAAATGGGATAGCCTGATATTTTCCGGGTAGATAGCTAAATTCGCAATAACAAGGTATTGCGTTAGTTTCCCCACATCATGAAGGTAAGCTTCAACAGAATTCGGAGATAAAGACTTTTCCAGTTGCAGGTAAGCCTTGAACCCGTTTATATAAGATTGCCACTCTTTCAAAACCCGGAATTTAAGGAACGGCTCTAAAAGTAACAAAATATTTTGGTTTATATCCGGAAAAGATATAATTTTGCAGTCCCAAAATAAACAGGGGAATACATGGCTAAGAAGAGTAAAGATCAGCGGATACAGGTGATCCTTGAATGTACGGAACAAAAGACAAGCGGTGTTCCGGGTATGTCAAGGTACATCACCAATAAAAATAAGAAAAATACTCCCGAGCGGTTGGAGTTGAAGAAATACAACCCGTACCTCAAAAAGATGACGGTTCATAAAGAGATCAAATAAATAAAACAGACGAGTTATGGCAAAGAAAGTAGTTGCAGCATTCCAGACGGCCACAGGAAAAGATTTCACCAAGGTGATCAGGATGGTAAAATCCGCCAAAACCGGTGCATTCATTTTTAAAGAATCGATCATTCCGAATGAAGCGGTGAAGGAATTTTTAAGTACTGCAGAAAAGTAAATAATCTATATTCTGTCAGGAAAAGCTTTTTTCGTGCGGAAAAAGCTTTTTTTATATCATCTGATCCGTTTTTACCCGATACACAGCATACCAGAACTCATTCCAATGGGCCTTTTCACCATCTTTTCAAAGGAGAAAAAAGAGATTCTCGACAAGGGTTTACAGAAAACCAAGACTAATCTTTTCTCGCGGATATCGAAGGCCATTGTCGGGAAATCAAAAATTGACGACGAGGTGCTGGATAAGCTTGAAGAGATCCTGGTCACCTCTGATGTCGGTGTGGAAACAACCCTGAAGATCATTGACCGGATCCAGAAAAGAACCGCAAAGGATAAATATATCGGGACATCGGAACTGAATTCCATTTTGAAGGAAGAGATTGTTACCCTTCTCCAGGAAAATAAGACCGGGGCCACCTCTGATTTTACCTTGTCTTCCGGGCCAAAGCCTTATGTTATCATGGTCGTCGGGGTAAACGGTGTAGGAAAGACCACCACTATCGGCAAGCTGGCATATCATTTCAAAAAGGCGGGCCATACTGTTTTACTGGGAGCAGCCGATACATTCCGGGCTGCGGCTGTGAACCAGGTCAAAATATGGGCCGAAAGAGTGGATGTACCTATCATCACACAGGCCATGGGCGCCGACCCTGCTTCCGTTGCTTTTGATACGGTTAAAGCAGCCATTTCAAGAAACATTGACGTCGTAATCATCGATACGGCAGGCAGGTTGCATAATAAAGTATCCCTGATGAATGAATTATCGAAGATCCGGAAAGTGATCCGGAAACTGATCCCTGAGGCGCCCCACGAGATCCTGTTGATCCTCGATGCATCCACCGGTCAAAATGCGATCGAACAGGCAAAACAATTCACTGCTGCAATAGATGTCAATGCGATCGCCCTGACCAAACTTGACGGAACGGCAAAAGGAGGGGTTGTCCTTGGCATATCCGATCAATTCAAAATACCCGTCAAATATATCGGAATAGGGGAACAATTGGAAGATCTCCAGTTATTCGATCGTTTCGAATTCGTCGATAGCCTCTTTACCTAAGTCATTCTTCATTGAAGACAAAAACGCGTCCTCAGACAATCGGCATTATCCCGTTAGGTTGTGCTAAAAACCTTGTCGATACGGAGGTTTTGATGCGGCAACTGGATGCAAACCGTTTCCAGCTGATCCTGAACCCTGAAAGTATTGCAGGGATCGACACCGTGATCATCAATACATGCGGTTTTATCCTCGATGCCAGAAAGGAATCGATCGATCTGATCCTCCGTTTTGTCCGTGCAAAACAACAGGGTCAGCTAAACCACCTTTTCATCATGGGATGTCTTTCCCAACGCTATGAAGATCAGCTGCGAAAAGAAATTCCCGAAGTGGACGATTTTTTTGGGGTAAACGATCTTGAAAAAATCGTAAAAAGGGTAGGAGGGGAATTCAGTACCAATCTGACCGGGGAACGTCAGATGATCACTCCGTCGCATTACACTTACCTTAAAATTGCGGAAGGTTGTAACCGTAAATGTTCTTTTTGTGCTATTCCAATGATCCGTGGAAAATATATTTCACGGCCAATGAAGGAAATCTTAACGGAAGCCAGGCTCCTGGCCGGGAGAGGGGTGAAGGAGATCAACATAATTTCACAGGATACCACGTGTTATGGTGTCGATCTGTACCACCGGAAAAAACTGGCCCGGCTCCTCGAATCCCTTGCCATGATCCCGGGTCTTGAATGGATCCGCCTGCATTATACCTATCCTGAAGGCTTCCCTCTTGAAGTGCTGGAAATCATGAAAATGTATCCCAATATTTGTCACTATATTGATATTCCTCTCCAGCATATCAGTTCGCGGATCTTAAGGTCCATGCGAAGAGGAATAGAAGGTGAGGGTACCAGGAAACTGATAAGACATATCAGGGAAAAGATCCCTGACGTTTCCATCAGGACCAGCCTGATCGTCGGATACCCTGGAGAGACCGCTAAGGAGTTCGCCGAATTAAAGGATTTTGTGATCCGGGAAAGGTTTGACCGGCTTGGCGTTTTCACTTACTCCCACGAGGAGGGCACTGAAGCATTCAGGTTAAAGGATGATATTCCCGGATCTGTTAAAAGGAAGAGAGCAGATGAGATCATGAAAATCCAGGAGGAAATATCCTATGATCTGAATCTCCGGAAGGTCGGCTCGATCATGAAAGTTTTGATAGACCGGGAAGAAGGCGATTTTTTCATCGGCCGCAGCGAATATGATTCCCCGGAAGTCGATAATGAAGTGTTGATCCGGAAATCCGGTCAGAAGATTAAAACCGGCAACTTTTACACCGTCATGATTTCAGAGGCAACGAATTTTGATCTTATGGGCATAATCTTATAAGAAATTGTTCGAAATTCCCGATATTTTATACTTTTGCTGAAATAAAAGAAAAAACCCATGAAGACACAAACCTTTATTCTTTCAATCCTGCTTTTAGTGCCTGTTTTGTTATTCTCACAAAATACGGTCGAACAGAAAAAGACCGATTCCATCAACCTGGTTGATCCATCCAATAAAAGGACTGGTTACTGGGAGGAAAAAATAAGCGATCAGATTATGAAAGGTAATTATGTAAATGACAAAAGAACAGGCAATTGGATGACCTGCGTTAATTCAGGTCTTCTTTTAAAACTGGAGAGCTTTGATAACGGTCAGAGAAATGGGATATCGATCACCCTTGACAGGAAAGGACATCTTACCAAACAGGAATTTTATAAAAATGACAAGTTAGCTGGTTTGTCTGTGATTTATGGCCAATATAGCGAATTGCCACTGTCGCAGATCAATTGGCTCGACGGAGTGAAGAACGGGTTGTCCAAGCTCTATTATGACAACGGGAAGACCCAGGAGGAAGCAACTTATAAGGATGGGGTTAAGGACGGGCAGTCGAAATGGTTTAGCAATACCGGGAAAATGATGGCATTATATAGTTATAAGAACGGCCATTTTGAGGGTATTCAGAAAACATTTTATGATAATGATACAGTTCAGTCAACGTCAATGTATTCAAACAATATTCTCAATGGCGATTATAAGGAGTTTTACAGAAATGGAATAATAAAGGTTTCAGGCACATATATAAATGGTGTCAAGGAAGGATCGTGGGTGGATTATGATGAAACCGGAAAAGCTGTAAAGACCACGAAATATAAAAAAGGAGTGGCAAAATAATATGCGAAAGATCAGCAATCCATTCACGGGATTAGATGGGTATAATTGCTTCGGATGTTCCCCTGACAATATTTCCGGTCTGCATATGACTTTCTATGAAGATGACGAGGAACTTGTCTCTGTGTGGGATCCTAAAGATCATTTTCACGGTTATCTTAATATCCTGCATGGAGGAATTCAAGCCACGCTGATGGATGAGATATCGAGCTGGGTAGTATATGTTAAACTAAAGACAGCGGGGTTCACCTCAAAGCTCCATGTGCGTTACCTGAAGCCGGTGTATGTGGACAAGGGCATGCTCACCATTAAAGCACGGGTAAAGGAGAAAAAAAGGAACCTGGCTGAGATAGAAGCAAAGCTATATGATAATGACCAGGTTCTTTGCTCTGAAGCGACCATCATTTACTACACATTTTCCCGGGAAAAGGCCAATAAAGACCTATATTATCCCGCCTACAGTAAATTCTTTGAAAAATAGGAGTTACGGCACTTTTACAACTCTTCCACGATCCCTTTGAACAATTCAGGCCAGTTTATGTTACCTGCTTTTGCCCCGATCCGTACAATGATAGTATTTTTTTTCGGACTGACATAAATATACTGACCTAATAATCCTTTTGCAAAAAAATCATGCTCTTCGGTCACCCGCCAAAAATAAGTATAGGGGTATCCCTGGATATCCCTGGAATCATTATATACGGTCAGGGATTCACGGATCCATCGGACGGGAATGATTTCCTTGTTTTCCCACTGACCGTCGTTAAGGTATAACCTGCCAAATTTCGCAAAGTCAACTGCCCTGCCATTGATGCAACAGAAAGCTTTTACATCCCGGTGCTTCTTGCTGTCCAAACTCCATGAACCATCGAATTCCATACCGAGCGGTTTCCATATCTTTTCTTCCAGGTAGTCGGAAATCCTCTTTCCGGTGGCTCTTTCAAGCACCATCGCCAGGATTTGAGCGTTGGCGCTCTGGTAATTGTAAGTCATTCCCGGTTCGGAAACAGCTTTCAGGTGCAAGGTGTATTTTTTGAGATCTAACCCGTAATAGAACTTGGCTATTTTACCGAACGGATTTATATAATTTTCACTGAACTTTATCCCTGAACGCATTTCCAGAAGGTCTTTGATCGTGACCTTTTGAAAGCCCCTGCTTTTTAATTCGGGGATGAAGTCGGTCACAGGCTGATCGATACTTTTAATGTATCCTTCATCGATGGCAATTCCGACCAGTGCCGAAACATAGGATTTGGTCACTGAGAACGAAGGAAAGATGGCTTCTCTCGAATATCCCTTGAAATATTTTTCATAGATCAGGGTATCATTGCGAACGACCAGGAAAGCAAGGGTATTTTGTTTTATTAAATAATCATCCAGGGAACAGGTATCGCATGTAGTATGAAATTTCGTGGGAAGGGTTAACCTGTAAAGATTGGGATTAGTATAAAAATGGAAAGAAGGAGGGGCATTGCTTAACGTATCGACCGGGAACTTCTTGTAATCATCGATGTTGGCATAATTCCAGTAAACATAACGTACAATATGGCATGAGGAGAAAAAAAATAATAATGGAACAAGCAGGAGATACCTGACCCCTTTCTTAATTTGCAATACCATTTTTAATCACATAATTTTTTCTTACAGACCGGTACTTGGGTGTAAAAACCTGGTTGGAACTGCCGCGGGATCTTTTTATTTTATTTGATTTATGGTAATTGTTTGATTGGCAGGTCGCCATTTTTGTATGTCCACAGGAGCTAAAGAAAATCACTGTCAAGATCAGGAAAATCCCGGAAAATATAAATATCCTAAAACGGTTCATGAATTTATCCTCTTAAACCTGCCTTTATAATAAGGATCGTAAAATTATTAATTTTATTGATAAGGGTGAAAATATTTTGTAATTTTGTAGTAATTTTAATAAATCTTAATCAGGAAATATATAGAAAATAGCATCAAAAAAATTGGATAATGAAAAAGCATTACTTTATAATCCTGATGATTGTATTCGTCCTTATGGGTGTAAGTTCATTACTGCCTGCCCAGGATAATACAACTGTTCCCCAGGTTATCATTGCCAATGGCGGAAGGTTTGAAACAAATCCTCCTTATTTTGATTATGTGACTGTGGCGTCTTACAACACCTTAACCCAAACCTATACGCTCTTCGATACAATTTATACCCAATCGGTCCAGGATATATTGATTACAGATCATTATGCCTATGTGGCTGCCCAGGATTCCATCGTCAAATATGACCTTAATACTTACCAGAGAGTGGCTATAGTAGCAGATTCCGGTTTGGATAAACTGGGAATATACGGTGATAAGCTGATCGTCACAAAAGGATACCCGGTCAAACGTTTTTTTGTTGAAATCCTGGACGCAGGTAATCTTACCATTTCTTCATTTGTTGACAATATTACAGGGGATTGCGGTGGTATTTTAGCGTCGAATGATTCGGTCTATGTGGCTGTAAACGGCGGGTACATGGGTTCGGAAGGAAAACTTGCAGTCATCAATCCCTCAAACTGGACAGTCACACATGAAATTAATTTTGGCCCGGATGCCGTCGGGATCTGGAATTTATTTGGTTACAGCGGATATATTTATTCAATAAACGTTACTCCCGGCGGCTCTTCGCAAGTCGGAAGTATCACTAAATGCAGTCAATATAATGAAACCTTCACCAATAACATCCTTGGCGTGACAGTGGGAGATGGGGTCGGTATACAGGGTCATTTATTATATGTTGGGTTTAATAACGGGATCGGTTCCTACGACCTGGATAATGATGCTATTGCCGATACGAACATAGTAAGGGATCCGGGTGTGGCAAACCACATATACATTCTTGGAGCAGCCCTCGATTATGTAAATAATGATTTTTACTTAAACTTTGGTAATTATTCAAATCCAGGCAAATGTGTAGAAACGACAATTTCGGGTGATTCCCTTACTTCCTTTAATGTAGGAATAAGCCCAAATGCCATCGCTATAGAATTCCTGACGCCCACAATGATCCATCCCGGTAATACCCGGGATGAAGTTGTCGCAATCTCTCCAAATCCTGTCAATGGCTGGCTGAAAGTCACCTTTAATGGCCAGGAAGAAACCCGTGCAATAACGATCTCGGATCTTACAGGCAGGACAATTTATTCCTCTGACCTGAAAGGGAATGAAAAATCAGTGAAAGTCAATACATCCTCTTTTCCACCGGGAGTATATTTCCTTTCGTTAAACACGAATAATGGAAACATTGCAAAGAAATTTGTAAAAAAGTAAAACACTTTGAAAGTTATCCCTGCACTCTATCATACTTTTTCTTTTTTCTTTAAGAAATCTGCTTCCCGTGGATCCTTTTTCCTTGGAGTGTTCATCTTTCTTTTGAATTCTACGGCAGTTGCTCAATATCCGCCCCCGGCTGGTCAGCCCGGAACAACTGCCATGTATGTGGATAGCAGCGCATTCATTGGTTGGGCCATTTCCTGCATGGTGGTAAGGGGATACATTGATATTGCGGATACGGATTCTACTTACAATGGCTCCAATAGGGCAACTTACGGCGATCCATATTATGGCATAAGCAAAGCCAATGATTCTGTTGTTAGCCTTGGTGACGGCGGTATAGCAACATGCGGGTTCGATCCTCCGATAGCAAACGGCCCGGGATTTGATTTTGCAGTGTTCGAAAACGGTCTTAGCAATGGTTTCCTTGAACTTGGATTTGTCGAGGTCAGTTCAGATGGGGTCAGGTATGTCCGGTTCCCGTCGGTTTCCCTCACTCAAATACAAACCCAGGTTGGTACATTCGGAAGCCTTGACGCCACCAAACTCAATAACCTTGCTGGGAAATACAGGGCAATGTATGGAACACCCTTTGATCTGGACGACATTAAAGATAGTACCGGAATTGATCTCAACCATATAACAAATGTAAGGATCAGGGATGTAGTCGGGTGCATTCAACCTCCCTATGCAACCTATGATTCGCAGGGTCATATCGTCAATGATCCATGGCCGACACCTTACTGGTCCTGCGGGTTTGACCTTGATGCAATCGGTGTCATTCATTCCGCCTCCCAGGGAATTGACAATCAGACAGGGAAAACCCATATCCTGATGTATCCTGACCCGGTTACCTCCCAGGTACATCTTTCAATAAATAAACCAGGAACTGTTCATATATCCCTGTTCGATGTCATGGGAAGACCTGTATTACCGGCATTGGAAATCGTAAGAAATGCAACCATCGATCTCTCTTCCATTCCCATTGGTATTTATTTTGGTTGCTTTACGTTTCCTGACGGAAGTACAGAAACAAAAAAGATTATCAAACAATAGCCTTATCAATCCCTCATTTTAGTCCGGTGAGAGTTAAAACAATACATAATTCAATTATTGTTTTGATGTTATTTTGCTGTTACACGCAAAAAACTGCGTTTTCACAGAAGCTTAAGGACACGCTGCACCTGCCTGAGATTGAGGTAAAATTGAGCTATTCGATCAAAAACTATGGTTTTAAACAGGAGAAGATCGATTCGGGTCTGCTCATTCCTCACCTGGATGCCGACCTTTCAACGATCCTTTCGCAATATTCCCCCATTTTTATCAAGTCTTATGGCAATGGAGGCGTGGCAACGACTTCTTTTCGTGGAACTTCTGCGAATCATACCGAGATTGAATGGAATGGGATAAGCATCAATTCCCCGATGCTTGGGCAAAGTGATCTTTCACAGGTCCCGGTTTCCCAGTTTGACGGAATTGAAATCCTATACGGAGCTGCCGGGTTAGCGAAGACAATCGGAGCTTTTGGCGGTGTAGTTAACCTGGTAACTGTACCCGAATGGAATAACAGGATCAATCTGACCCTTGCCCAGACTGTGGCGAGTTTCAATACGTACGCTTCAAATGCAAATATTGCTTTTGGGAATCAGAACATTCAATCCGTGACCAAACTCAATTATTCATCCTCTGCAAACGATTTTCCATTTTATAACGATCAAACCCTGCAGCGTGAGAAACAGAGAAATGGGGCCTGCGATATCGGCGGATTTACAGAAGAGCTCTTTCTCAGGATCGGGAGAAAGAACTTTCTTTCTGGCCGAGCCTGGTATAGCCAGGATATAAAAGACATCCCTCCGGTTACGACCAACCAGAACCCGAACTATATTGCAACACAAAAAGACAGGGCACTCAGAAGCCTTATCGAATGGATACTTCTTAATCCCAAATTCGCGATTACCGTGCGTTCTGCATTCGTAGATCAATACATGAATTATAAAGATACCAGCTATAATGACAACCATCAATATTATACATGGATCAACAAGATCCGTTTTAATTATTCAGGGATCAGGAATCTTAGCATAAAACCGGGTCTTGACCTCACCTACGATTGGGTCTACTCGGATGCGTATAATGGTGCAAAAACGAGAAGTACACTCGGACTATCTTCAGAATTTTCATACGACGTTCGCAGGAACGTTGAACTGTTATTAATTGTCCGCCAGGATGTTATCGATGGGAAAGCAGTGCCTTTTGTACCGGCATTTGGTGTGGATTGGCGGCCGTTCACGAAAGTAAATCTCTCCCTGGCCGCTAACTTATCCAAGAACTACAGGTATCCTACATTGAATGACCTTTACTGGGCTGTTTCAGGTAATCCTGACCTGACGGCGGAAACAGATTATGCAGGAGAATTGGGTCTAACCTATAATTACAATAACAAAAAAGGAACATTCTTTATTGAATCGGAATTATCGGGGTATTATAATAAAATGATCGATCTCATCGTATGGATCCCTGTTTCCGGAGGCAGTCTGTGGAAGCCAATGAACGTAAGGGAAGTCGTCTCAAGAGGATTGGATTTGGGGTTGAATATGTCTTGCAATGTATTGGGTTTTACGCTCTCGCTTAATAACAATTACACTTACTGCAGGTCAACATATGAAAAAGCAACGTCCCCCGGTGACGCATCTGTTGGTCACCAGGTTATTTATGTACCTGTCCACTTATTTAATTCTACGCTGGCAATCAAATATTTAGACTTTAGTCTTTCCTATAATTTTAATTATGTCAGCAGAAGATATCTTGGTACTGACAATCTCTCATTCATGCCTGGTTATAATCTTTCTAATATTTTTCTGGGAAAAAATATAAAATTTTCAAATATTGTAGTATCTTTACAACTTCAAATTAATAATTTATTTAATCTCGATTATCAATCCATTGCAAGTATTCCCATGCCAGGCAGGAATTACGGATTGACTATCAGGTTCAATTTCAAGAAATAACAAGGACATTATGTTCAATAAAACCGTTTGAAGTGATAGTATACAGGACTTTATTTTCCATCAAACGACTTTACAGCATTCTCTCCATTATTATACTGATTTTCGGAATCTTTTCATGCTCGAAGAGCCCGATCAGAATTGTAGATCCCGGGCAACAACCTCCACCCTCTTCTTCTGATACTTCCCACAGGGGAGTCTATGTGATTGATGAAGGTAATTTTAATTGGGGAAATTCATCCGTTACCTATATCGATCTTACAGATTCCGTCGTCAGCAAAAACGTATTTAAAAGCGTAAATGACAAGGATCTCGGAGATGTCGCAGAAGGAATGAAGATATTTAACGGGAAGGGATTTATCGTTGTTAATAATTCCAATAAAATAGAGGTTGTTTCTTTGCCCTCATTCAAATCATTTACATCAATTACCGGGTTCAATTCTCCCCGGGCAATTGAATTCATCGACTCTTCAAAAGCATACGTTACAAATTTATATAAAGACATCTCCATTGTTGATCTGAAATCTCTTACGATAACAAAAACCATTTCCGTACCGAACTGGACGGAAGGGATGGTAAAGTTTAAACATTACGTATTTGTCTCTTGTGTAGGGGCATATTCCTTACCCAATTCACAGAGAAGGGCAAAGTTAATAGTAATAGATTCAGATCTGGATAAAATCGTTGATAGCATTGCGTCAGGAAAAGAACCTCTGGAGATTGTATTGGATAAAAGGGAGAAGATCTGGGTATTATGTTCCGGTGGATATGATCAGTATGAAGCCCCAACCCTGATAAGGATCAATCCTGATCTGATGATCGCTGAGAAGATATTTACCTTCCCTAGTATAAATGATGCTCCTTCCAGGTTATGTATCAATTCACTGGGTGATACACTTTATTTTCTGAAAGACGGGATATTCCAAATGCCTGTAACATCTTCAGCAATCCCGGGAACCCCGTTCATCCCTTCGAACGGACATTTGTTTTACGGACTTGGCATCGATCCGGTCAATGGAAATATTTTCGTGACCGATGCAGTCGACTTTACTCAGAATGGTTGGGTTTACAGGTATAACCAATTGACCGGAGCACTCCTCAATTCCTATGCTGCAGAACGAATCCCAACCTCATTCTGTTTTCCAAAGCAAGTGGCTGCAGGAAAGAAGAAATGAATTTTCTTTAATTTTAATTTGTATGAAAGAAACAGTTGATACCAACTGGATTGGGAATATGGTATTTGAATCTGATATTGAAGGTTATAAGATCAGGCTCGATGCGGATGAGAAATATGGTGGAACAAACCAGGGTCCACGCCCAAAACGTTTGATCCTTAGCGCCCTTGGAGGATGTACCGCGATGGATGTGGTTTCTATCCTCGGTAAAAAACAGGTGACCTTTAAAGAATTCCATATTTCAGTCACCGGGGATCTCACGGATGAATACCCGAAATATTACAAAACAATCCATGTTGTCTTTTCTTTCAAAGGAGATAATTTCGAGAATAATGAAGAGATATTGACAAAAGTTGACCGGGCTATTAACCTGTCATGGGATAAATATTGCACGGTCACAGCCATGTTGAATAAATCGTCGGAAATGTCCTATGAGATCGTCCTGCTAAATTCCTGATCCGCGCTTCACGATCTCCATGAACTCACTTAAAATCATAGCAGTAGCTCCCCAGATTAAATGCCCATCCACATCATAACACGGAGCAGTAACCTTCAATCCGGAAGACACCACAAACTCTTTTATTTTCATTGATCTTTCTTCGATCAGATCCCTCAATCGTATTACAATTATTTCTTCAACCTCCTGCAGGTCAGGTATAAATGAGGGTTCATCCGGGACGAACCCGATAAATGGGGCGACAAGATAATTACTCGGAGGGATGTATAATTCGGTCAAATGACCAATTATCCGGACTTTCCCCGGGTCAATCCCAATCTCTTCCCTGGCTTCTCTCAGTGCAGTATTTAAAAGGTCTCCATCCGAACTTTCGAACCTTCCACCGGGCAGGGCGATCTGTCCTGAATGAACTCCATCATACATGGGCCTGAGGATCAAAACCAGGCTAACATCACCATTTGTACCGGCAGGGAAAAGAAGGATCAAAACACTGCTGCGAATAGCATCCGACTGATGGGAAAAATCCATCAGCTCCCGGAACCTGGAGATGGACGACATCCGTAACTGGATTTGTACCCCCGGTAATGGTTTTTTTAGTTCTTTTTCAAGCTGTTGTATCAGGATACTAAATTCCATAAAGGTTAAAAGAAAATCAAAAGTTTTATTCAAAATTACTATAGTATCTTTAAAATTTAGTATTATTGCGAAATAATATCCGGAATTATTATTTATGGTCAGAGAAAAAAATAAACCCAATCGGGAAAGCGATGATCTTACTGATACTCTGAAAGAGCTTATACTTTTTAATGATGAAGTCAATTCCTTTGAGTATGTCATCGAATCCCTGATCGAGGTATGTGAACATGATGTATACCAGGCAGAAACTTGTGCCTATGTGGCTCATTACAATGGAAAATGCCCGGTAAAATCAGGTTCTTTCATTGATCTGAAACCGAAATACAATGAAATGACGCGGAGAGGTCTGACCGTTGATATTGAATAAGGATCTCTTTCGGTTGATAAAAATTTCCCACGATCATCTTCATGTCCGGGAAAAACAGTTTTTATAAGGGTTTTCATGCATATATTGTTATTAACAAATTGTGAATAACTTCTGTTGGAAAATTGTTTAAATCCATTTCCTCTAATAGTTGACTTTCCCTGAACAGTTAATGTATCTTTGTTACATCAAGCGAGAGATAAAAGGTCTGATTTGGAAGTTGGGCCAATTATTGCATGAATCCGCAAGGATGAATGCTTTTTGGACGAAGTTCTAAGTTCAGCAATTCCGCAAGAGTTGTTGACACGGGCAGACTTCCAGGACAGGGATTCCGGATCGGGAAGGTCGCAAGAGCTGAACAGGAAGGAAACCAGGTTAAAAGAGCAGGGGAGACCCCGTTCAACCAGCCAGCCAAAATAACAATAGCTTGACGCTCTTTACGACTACGGTCGTTTGGATGTCGGATGGGAACCTTTTCGGCCAGAAAAGGTTCCCATTTTGTTTTTGCTACCTCATCCCCTTCGGGGTTGTAAAAAAGTCTTTGTGATCTTTGTACGAGACATTGTGCCCTTTGTGGTTCATTTTTAAAACACTGAACCACAATGAACACTAAGAAGACATAAAGTACACAATGAAGGAATAATTATTATTCTATATACTTTTTAGTCAGCCCGCCGGGGCGTGAGGTGCTTAAAGAATAAAGGGAATAACCGCTTTTCTTTCAGGAGGATAATCTGCAAATTTCTCCTTGTACCACCGGTGATGTTGTAGTGCTCTAGGGATAAGGTTAACCATTGTCCATAGGGCAAATGATAAACCAGGTAAACTCCAGGTCATGATCGCAAAACCGGACCATTCAATGATCTCGCCAAAATGATTCGGACAGGATATATAGGCGAATAAACCTTTTACCGGAATCGTATAACCTGTTCCACCTGGTTTCCGGAGATGGATCAGCAGGTTGTCAGATCGCAGGTTGATCAACATCCCGTATATAAATAATAAACAACCGGCAATGAAACGCGGGTCACTGATCCAGGAGATATTATATTTCACAGCGAGCGAACCCAGCCAATATCCATTGATATATGCATTGATAAGGTTAAAAAAGAATGCTGAAATGACGATTGTCACAGGCATCTTTTTTCCTTTCGTATGAAGACGGAACGGGAAGATCAGGGTCCGGTTCACATAATGAAAGACCCAGAAAGTAAAGAGTATCAATGGCACTGTTTTCCCGTGGTTTACCCCGGAAAGGAACACGAATGCAAAAAAAACCAGGGCAGGAGATTCCATCAGTATCCAGCCCGTCCAGTTGTCGATCAGGGGTCCCCAGCGACCGGTCGTATGTCTCCCATACGGAGCAACTGTATTCAGGACAATGGGGAAGATCACGACAGCGACTGCAATCCATGCATAAACGATCAGATTAAATGTTTGCAAATGCATCATGATTTACTCGTAGATCGGATATAACCATTCTGTCGGAACCATTCAAATGAGTCCCTGATTGTCTCATCCAGGCTCCTTGGATTAAAATCAAGCTCTTGAGAAGCTTTTGAATGACTGATATTTTTATTGCTCTTCATCAGTATCTGCAAGGATTCAGAGGTGTAAAGTGGCTCCACACCGGTAATCTTACTATATGCAGTGATAAAGGGTAATCCGGTCTTTGCCAGCCAGAAAGGGGATACAATCCGGACAGTTTTACTACCGGTATGTTTTTGGATAAGCTGCGCAACTTCTGTCAATTTATGGTAATGGCCTGCAAGTAAATATTTTTCTCCGGTGGATCCTTTACTGATAGCAGAGATAGCAGCCTTGACAACATCTCTCACGTCCACCCAGTTGTAGCCACCGGGCACCAGTGACGGAATTTGATGGTAATAGATCTGGAGGAGCGCTTTTCCCATTAATGACGGTTCAAAATCCATTGGTCCGATAATGGCCGTTGGACTTAAGATCACAGCATTCAGGCCGTTTTTTACTGCCTCGATAATGATTCGTTCACCTTCAGCTTTTGACCGGTCATAAGAAAATGCCTTCGGACCAACCAATGGTTGATTTTCGTCAAGAAGCTGATCTGTAGGGCCATGGTGGAAGGCATGAATGGAGCTGAAATGGATAAATCGTTTCACGCCGGCTTTCATTGCAATTTCTGCTGCATTCTTCGTCCCATGAACATTGATCTGCTCAACAGATCCATCCCGGTCCCCCGTGATTGATATTTTGGCGGCAAGATGAAATACCACGTCAGAGCCATGAATAAGATTTCTCAGCGAGTCTTTGTTTAATAAGTCACCTTTAATGATCTCAACACCAATGCGTTTAAGTCCTGAATCATGATCGTGAGAAAGGGCTCTTACAGTATGTCCCTGTTGGCTTAATGTGTCACATAAATTAATTCCCACGTGGCCATTAGCCCCGGTAACAGAAATTATCATAACAGAAATTAGGGAAAGATAAGGCGCAAAGATAAGGATATTAAATCAAGCCGAAAGTTGTTTAAGATCTTGCCTGACATTCAGTATATTGTGAATCGGCCGGAATTCAGCCCGGATGATCTCCCAGCGATGCGGGTATTCCTTAAACAGGAAAAGAATCTTAGCCCTATGTTTTTTCAACGCATCCGTGATAGCAGGAGGTGTGATCGGGGTTGGAAACTCATTGCCCAGGTTAGCGCTGGTGAGTAATTTGTTTTTTGATTTTACATTCAGGGCAGCATTTTCCAGCTTATCAAGAAGGACCAGCGTTTTAGAATATTTGATGGGTAACTCTGCGAAATGTTCGGGAACTAATTCTTTTGTCTTTTTTACCGGTTCGTCCGTTATGATTATATGGAAATCAGCAATCAGGATATCCTGTAAACTACTGTCAAGGGCAAATGACTCTGCAAAATGCGCGGCTTTTTCAAGGATGTTCCTGAGGGCATTGATATCACCTTCGAAATGTTTTAGCTTTTCAATTGCACTGTCAGAAAGCCGGTAAATATGATCATGCTTTTGGGAGATTTCAAGTAACCAATTCTGACATAGACGAATAAAACCTTTATTATATTTAGACCTTGTCGATTCCAGCTCTTCTTTAAGAGAAGTCATCTCTGTCAGTAAGGACTTTGTATTTTCATGAAGTTCAGCGAATAACTCTTTGTCTTCTTTGAGTGTTAAAAAAATTGTATGAATGGTATTTCTTAAAATGTGAGCTATAATAGTTTTATTCTCAGTTGTTAAGGATTTAGCATTGTTCACCGTTCCGAAGTTGCTCAGGTTTTGATTAAAATAGATAAAGAAAAGATCGCTCAAGAGGTCATATTCATTTTGAATTCTTATTAATAATATATTGTTATTAAGCTCATTGAATATATTTAACTGAACTTTTTGTTTAGCTTTGATCTCGAAGGGGATATCTTCTGTCATCAACCATGAATGAGGAGAACTTTCGGTTCTCAGTTTCCTCATAATTGCGCTGGTATCTTCAAGGGATAATTCTTCCAGCAGGTAACCTGTATTTTCATACCTGATGGAATGGGATAATAATCTTTTCGTTTCATGGGAATAATAGATAGCCACAGCTTTTTCAATTCCGGGAAGGAGGGATGGGATGGATTTAAGTATAAAAAGAACAGGTTTTTCGGTAAAAGAAAAGGACCTTTTCATTTTTATTTTATTTCTGCAAATATACACTTAAATTTTAGCTTAAGCAAATTTTAGCTAAATTTTTTACTTAATAATATTAAGCAAAATGTTTTGTATTTATTTCAATTGAATTTTAAGTAAAAAAAATTACTTAAATTACTTGATATCAGTATTATAATGAATTATATTTGTATACTAAAATAAGCTTCAAAGTAAATTTAAATATAGAAAAATTAAAATAATTAAGCATTTGGAACAATGAGAAGTACCGATTACTATACTATTATGGAGAGCAAAATAAAGTATTATGCCCGAAAATATGACCCTGACAATAATTACAGTGAAAATGATATTTCTCCCATTTTTTCGGAAAAGCTGAAAGGCAAAAAATCAGTCCGGGAGAAAATAACATCTGGTTTTGGTTATATTTTCTCAATTCTGTTTTGAGAATTTTATATTATTTTTACGCCAACTAAAACCAGTTGATATGAAAACATTTAAAAGAATTATTATTTGGCTTGTTGCCATTATTGTTGCATTGGTTATAATTGCTTTTTTACTTCCAAAAAGTTATAAAGTAGAGAGAAGTGTCTTTATTAAAGCGAATAACCAGGTCATTTATGATTTGGTTTCCAATTTGGGTAAATGGAATCTTTGGGAGCCCTGGTCAAAGGAGATGGATTCAACTATGAAGTCTGAACTTATAGGAACGGATGGCCAGGTAGGTGTCGTCAGAAAATGGAACGGAAAGAAATTAAAGGATGGCGAGATGTCGATAACGGCGATCGTTCCGGGGCAAACTGTTAATTATGACTTGTCATTCATGAAAGGCACGATTAAAGCACAAAGTACGATGATGTTAGAGCCTCAGGGTGATTCCTGCAAAGTTTCCTGGTCGGTTGAAGGAAACCTTGGGTACAATCCAATTGCCAGGTACTCAGGATTATTCATGAATAAAATGATGGGCCCGGATTTCGAAAAGGGGCTGGTAAAACTAAAAAAAGTTTCAGAAGAAAGAACCGGTTGGCCCAGGATCGAACAAAAGATGATGGAAGAGAAAATGGTCTTATTAGTTAGAGATTCTGCCAGATCCAAAACCTATGAAAAGGTTTTCGCACAAGCATATGCAGAGATCGGGGCGTTCATGAAAAGTAATAACCTCAAACAAAACGGGGCGCCATTTGCGATTTATTTAAAGTATGATACTGTTACCACGTTTTCCGTTATGGACATCGGTATACCTGTAGATAAAACAGTAAATAAAGGGAAAGGCCGGGTCAGGTACGAAAAAGTACCGTCGCAGGAGGTTATGATCGCACATTATTTAGGATCTTACGATAAAATGGCAAAAGCTTATTGGGTTCTTAGTCAAAGCATAAAAGAAGCAGGTAAGCACGAAGCAGCAGGTCCCTGGGAAATCTATATTACTGACCCCATGACAGAAAAAGATCCTGCCAAGTGGCAGACGGATATTTTATTCCCGGTGAAGTAGGGGATTATTTCAGGTTCACATAAATAATTCGTAATTCCAGTCTCCGGAAGCAGGATTACAGGGATTTTGCGTCCATTGAACTACCCCGGTCTTCAGACAGGGGCAAGAGTTAAATACATAAGTGCTTTAGCCCGAAAGAGATATACCCAAATTTTTATTTATTCCTTAGCATTTTACAAGTTTTGCGCTAAAGCCCGGCATGGAAACGCTTTGAAGGTAACTTTCGAAAGGCACGTTGATATTGGTTCTGTAAAGGTTGCATGCGTTTTATACAATGTATTATTTAACGATATGCCATTTGATCAAATTCCATTGTTGAACTGTTGAATCTATGGTAATATCCTTTTTTACAAGTCCAATGTTTGCTTCAGTATAAAAAGTATTATAGTGTGAATTTAAAGTGAATTTACTTTCCTGGACTCTATAAAAAGTGCTGTTACCGATTTTTACAGAGTCAATGAATCTATTCTTTGAAGGAAAGGTTTTCCAATCAAATGTCGTATCATAGGTAAATAAAACAGGGCCGGATGCATAAGGATATCCAATCGTGGGATTCATCAGCATGTGATTCGTCTCTATATGATTTTTATAGCTTGATTGTCCATTCGGGGAGTTGGAGACATAATCAAGGGAGTAGTATTCGAATGACACAGTACGATTCAATCCATAATCTACATCATAAAATCCATAGTTCATTTGATGAACATAGGTGCAGTCTGTAAGTGGAGTAGAATCAGATTTATAAATCCAATAGGATCCGGGTTTAAACACAAGGCTTTTAATATTATCACTGATATAAATTTTTGTAATTGAGCTATCATTCTCGTTCTTATTGCAGCAAGGCAATATAATTACGAGAATAAGGAAAATGAAGAATCTTTTCATCGCACCCAGGAATTTGTCAACAATGATATAGACGCAATTTACACAATATTTTCAAGAAACGGACAGCCAGACGCCAGTTTTTTGTCGTTCATCTTTGTCTTATAATTAATATTATGTTAAATAGATAAAATTAAATGAAAAGAGGACCGTTAAACCCTGTCCTCCATCATTTATCTGAGCCTGTGGAATAAGTTAAATTTACGATTTACGACTCGATTATTTCTTCTGCAGTGCATCTATCCTGCTGTTCAATACTTTTAGTTTGTCTGTTTGATTTGTCCTCACATAGATCTGCTTCAAGGAATATAAAGTATTTAAATCATTAGGTTGAATTTCTGTTGCGACTTCAAGATACGGTGCTGCCTGGGCCAGGTATTGATTGGCCTCCTCTTTTAATTTCTTGAACTGTGCGTCTGCATCTAACGGTAGTTTATTTGCCTCATCATTGATAGATGCAGCTTTATTTACATACAAGGCCCCGATATTATAATTCGGATCAAAATATTTCGGGTTTAATTTTATAGCAGATTTGTAAGCAACCACAGCCTGGGCGAATGCTTCATCCCGGCTCCGTACCGTTTGTAGCGTATCGTTTGCAATTTTATCATAAATTGTACCAAGAGCAAAGAAAATGGTCGGGTTCGTTGTATCTTTCTGCGTTGCAAATTTTAAATTCCTGAGAGCTTTAGGGGTATTGCCAAAGGTTAAATATATATTGGTTTCGGCAAGGAACAATTTAAGATCATTCGGGTACAATTTTTCACCCATCTGGGCAACTTTTAACGCATTAACAGAGTCTTTTTCTTGTCTATATACATCAGATAATGAAATATATACAGCTGGTGATTTATAGTTTGCCTTTATAAGCTGAAGATAATATCCTTTTGCTTTATCCCTATCCGGGACCATGGTGGCGCAAGCGGCAGCATAAAAAAGTGAAATTGTATCTGACAGATTCATGACTGAATAGGCGTTAGCTCCATTTTCAAAGGCCGTCATTGCATCCCTGTATTGTTTTTTATTATAGAAGTCTACAGCCTGGTTGTAATAGTTATTTCTTTGCCAGTTTAACTTTGCAAAGATGTCTTCATTGTATTCTTTCTTTGTGTCGAATTCAAAAGCTTTTTTATAGGAGCTTAAGGCCTGTTGTATTGGATTAGGATCCAGTTTCTTGAAATTTTCATCCTTTGTATTTGCAATTTCAAGATAGATATTTCCTCTGATAAACCATGTTTTGGCATCCTGTGAGGTAGAGGCATCCTGTATGCACTGGTTAATGGCTTCCATTGCCTTATCCAATTTCCCGTCTTTTAAGAAATTTGAAGCGGTTTGACGGACATTCTTTTGTCCAAAACCAGTGGTCATGGTCATAACCAAAACCAATAAAATAGCAACTTTTTTCATCTGTTCTATATTTAGAAAGTTATAATACGTTGGTTTCTGAAAGTAAAAATAGATAATTTCATGTATTCAAGTAACAGCAAGTGAAAATTAATTTTTCCCGGGCAGTTCCTTTTCTTCTCCGTTAATTTCCGGTTCCGTGCTGTTTGTTTCAGCAGATTCGCCGTTTGCGGAAGCTTCATCATTTATCCCCAGGTCGGTTTCTTCTTCAACTTCTACCTTTGCAACTGCAGCAATTGCATCTCCTTCATCAAGCTTGATCAACCTGACACCCTGGGTTGCTCTGCCCATAACTCTGAGGCTGCCTACTCCCAGGCGGATTATGACGCCGGATTTATTGATGATCATAAGGTCATCAGTATCGGTGACCTCTTTTATTGCTATCAATACTCCTGTTTTTTCGGTGATGTTCAAAGTTTTGACTCCTTTACCTCCGCGATTTGTGACACGGTAATCATCGATCTTTGACCGTTTCCCGTATCCGTTTTCCGAAACAACTAAAACATCTGATTTTTTATCTTTCGGTATACATACCATTCCTATCACTTCATCATTCTCATTTGCCAGCCTGATTCCTCTCACTCCTGCAGCATTCCGACCCATCGGGCGAACCTTTATTTCATTAAAACGAATGGCTCTGCCGGATTTTAGCGCCATAAGAATTTCGTCGAATCCATTCGTTAGCTTGGCTTCCAGAAGCTGGTCACCTTCATTAATGGTTATTGCATTAATTCCGTTTTGACGTGGTCTTGAATAAGCTACCAGGGATGTCTTTTTGATAGTCCCTTTCCGGGTTCCCAGGATGATGTAATTATTGGATATATATTGTTCGTCTTTCAGATCTTTGACGTTTACGAATGCCCGGACCTTATCCCCGGGTTCGATGCTGATCAGATTCTGAATGGCTCGCCCTTTGGAAGCTTTCAATCCTTCAGGTATTTCAAATACCCTCATCCAGAAGCATTTCCCCTTTTCAGTAAAGAACAAAAGATAATTATGGTTTGTTGCAATGAACAGGTGCTCAAGGAAATCTTCATCCCTGACATCCGATCCTTTTACTCCTCTCCCACCCCTGTTCTGACGCCGATATTCCGATAGGGGAGTTCTTTTAATGTATCCCATATGAGAGATGGTAATGACGACATTCTCATCGGCTATTGTATCCTCGATCCGAAAATCAGTAGGTGAATAAACGATCCGGGTTCTCGGTTCATCTCCATATTTCTCCTTGATTTCCCGTAGCTCATCTTTAATGATGTTCATCCTGAGGCTTTCATCGGCCAGTATGTTTTTCAGGTGCGCAATGAGTTTCAGCAGTTCATCATATTCCGCCCTGATCTTTTCCCTTTCCAGTCCGGTGAGACGTTGTAACCGCATATCAAGGATCGCTTTCGCCTGAATTTCTGTCAGGTTGAAATTAGCCATTAATCCTGTCCTGGCTTCTTCGGGGGTTTGAGATGAACGGATCAGTTGTATTACCGCATCCAGGTGATCCAATGCAATCAACAGACCTTCCAGGATATGAGCCTTTTTCTCAGCTTCGTTCAACTCAAAATTCGTCCGGCGAATGACCACTTCATGCCGGTGTTCAACAAAGTAAGTAATAAGGTCTTTCAGATTCAGTGTGTGAGGACGGCCTTTAACGAGTGCAATGTTATTGACGTTAAAGGCAGTCTGCAGAGGGGTCATCTGGTAAAGCTTATTCAGGATAACATTTGTGATCACCTCCCGTTTAAGCTCATATACGATCCGTATACCGGACCGGTCTGATTCATCCCTGATTTCTGTAATTCCTTCAATTTTTTTATCGTTGACCAGTTCAGTGGTCTTCTTGATCATCTCCGATTTATTGACCTGGTATGGAACAGAGGTTACAACAATACTTTCCCTTCCATTCTCCTCTGTTTCAATATTCGCTTCTCCCCTCATGATGATCTTGCCTCTTCCTGTCTCAAATGCATCTTTTACGCCATCGTATCCGTAAATAATACCGCCGGTCGGAAAATCGGGAGCTTTAATAAACTGCATGAGTTCCGGGATCGTAATATCTCGTTTATCGATGTAAGCAATGATCCCGTCTACCAATTCATTAAGGTTATGTGGCGCCATATTCGTAGCCATTCCCACGGCAATCCCGGATGCCCCGTTTAGTAACAGATTAGGGATTTTCGAGGGAAGGACCCTAGGTTCCTTTAATGTATCATCAAAGTTTAACTGAAAGTCGACAGTGTCCTTTTCAAGGTCTGCCACCATCTCCTCGGCAATTTTCGACATCCTCGCCTCCGTATACCGCATTGCGGCAGGATTGTCACCATCCATGGAACCGAAGTTCCCCTGCCCATCGACCAAAGGATAACGTAATGTCCAATCCTGGGCCATGCGCACCATGGCATCATATACCGAAGTATCTCCATGAGGATGATACTTGCCCAATACTTCTCCGACAATCCTCGCAGATTTTTTATATCCCCGGTTGGCAAGCACCCCTAATTCATACATTCCGAATAAAACCCTGCGATGAACGGGTTTTAATCCATCCCTTACGTCTGGCAAGGCTCTCGCAACAATTACAGACATTGAATAATCAATGTAAGCGGACTTCATCTGGTTCTCGATGTTTACCGAAATGATTTTTTCTCCCTCAGGCATGTTGAACCATTTAGTTAATTATATAAAATACAATTAGATATACATTTCAAAATAATGATACGAAAGTAAAAAAAATTCCCCGGATAATCTATTGTTTTCCGGTATTTATTTTGGGTTCTTACTAACACGAAAGTGTTAATAAATATCAGGGTTCCGGACACTTTCATCGAATACACGTTGTATTTTTATAGACTGTCAAAAGGTCAGGTGAAATATTTGGTATATTGTTTGGCTTGAATTGAAAGAAAATATATTGGAATTCAATAATCTTGTATCTTGTGCGTTCTTTTATAAACCTGAATTCTTGTAAAATATGGAAGCAAAATTTTCTCAAAGAGTCAAAGATGTTTTAATATATAGCCGGGAGGAAGCTATCCGACTGGGCAATGATTATATTGGCCTCGAGCATCTGTTGCTTGGGATCATTAGGGAAGGTGAGGGATTGGCAATTAAAATAATCAGGAACCTCGGAATTGATTTGGCAGAAATACGTAAACGGATTGAAACAGCGGTAGCCAGTAATAAAGAAAAACCCATAAATCCTGAAAACCTGCCTCTGATCAAACAGGCTGAACGTGCGTTAAAAATTACTTACCTGGAAGCAAAATGGTTTAATAGTGAGTTGATCGGTACCGAACATTTATTGTTGGCCATCCTTAAGGATGAGAATAACCTGGTGACAAAAACTTTCCAGAATTATGGGGTGACCTATGAGTTGGTCAAGGAGGAGTTAAAATCACTTTTGTCAGGTGGAAATGAGGAAAAACCTTTTGAACCCAAGGATATACTCCCTAAAGATGATGACGATGAAGATCCGGAAGAAAGCGGCAAGGGTTTTGGCTCATCGGCTAAAAAGACCTCTGACTCCAAATCCAAGACGCCTGTTTTGGATAATTTCGGACGTGATATAACAAAAGCAGCAGAGGAAGGACGTCTTGATCCTATCGTCGGCCGGCAGAAAGAACTTGAAAGAATATCACAGATATTAAGCAGGAGAAAAAAGAATAATCCCATTCTCATCGGAGAACCCGGGGTAGGTAAATCTGCTATCGCAGAAGGATTAGCCTTACGGATCGTCCAGAGAAAAGTTTCCAGGGCATTGTTTAACAAGCGTATTGTTTCCCTGGACCTTGCTTCATTAGTTGCAGGTACCAAATACAGGGGACAATTCGAGGAACGAATGAAGGCTGTCCTGAATGAACTTGAGAAGAATCCGAATATTATCCTGTTCATTGATGAAATTCACACCATTGTAGGAGCAGGAAATGCTTCCGGATCGCTCGATGCTTCCAATATGTTCAAACCTGCGCTTTCCAGGGGAGAAATTCAGTGCATAGGTGCAACCACTCTGGATGAGTACCGGCAATACATTGAAAAAGACGGGGCACTTGAAAGAAGGTTCCAGAAAGTGCTGGTGGATCCGACGACTGCCGAAGAGACGGTCGAGATCCTTAATAATATCAAGGAAAAATACGAAGACCACCATCTTGTCAGGTATAATGATGAGGCCATTAAAGCATGTGTGCACCTGACCGACCGTTATATCAGTGACCGCTACCTGCCTGATAAGGCGATTGATGCTTTGGATGAAGCCGGGGCCAGAGTGCATATTTCAAATATTCATGTTCCATCCGAGATCATCAATTTAGAGAACCAGATCGAGGAAACACGCAAGAAAAAAATGCAGGCTATTAATAGCCAGAAGTTTGAAGAAGCCGCGGATCTCAGAGATACCGAAAGAAAATTACAGGATTTACTGGAAAAAGAAAAACATAAATGGGAAGAGCAGGCACAGATCAACCGGGAAACTGTAGCAGAAGAAAATGTTGCGGAGGTCGTGGCTATGATGACGGGGATCCCTGTCCAGCGAATTGCAAAAAATGAGAGTGACCGGCTGATGAACATGGAGGCTGAACTTGAACATTCGGTCATAGGACAAACCGAGGCGATCAAGAAAGTGGTCAGATCGATCCGCAGGAACCGGGCAGGTCTGAAAGATCCGAATAAACCCATTGGATCGTTCATCTTTCTCGGTCCTACAGGAGTTGGGAAAACGCATCTTGCTAAAGTATTGGCAAAATATCTGTTTGATACAGAGGATGCTCTGGTAAGAATTGATATGAGTGAGTACATGGAAAAATTCGCAGTTTCCAGGCTGATTGGTGCGCCCCCGGGTTATGTCGGATATGAAGAGGGCGGACAACTAACCGAAAAGATCAGGAGACGCCCTTACTCTATCGTCCTTCTGGATGAGATCGAAAAAGCCCATCCTGATGTTTTCCATTTATTATTGCAGGTAATGGATGATGGTGTTCTCACGGATAGTTTTGGCAGAAGGGTTGATTTTAAGAATTCAATTGTCATTATGACATCCAATATTGGTTCAAGGCAGCTTAAGGATTTTGGCCAGGGCGTAGGATTCTCAACTTCTGCCAAAGAAGCAGGCAGCTCGGAGCATGCCAGAAGCGTTATTGAGAACGCGTTGAAAAAGACATTTGCACCTGAATTCCTGAACAGGATTGATGATGTGGTTATTTTCGAATCACTCGAAAGAGAAGATATTCACAAGATCATCGATATTGAACTCTCCCATTTGTTTGACAGGATTAAATTGATGGGTTACAAGATGGTTGTCACACCAAAAGCAAAGGATTTTATTGTTGAGAAAGGTTGGGATGCACAGTTTGGAGCACGACCTTTAAAGAGAGCTATTCAAAAATACATTGAAGATGCCTTGGCTGAGGAGATTATTAAAACGAAACTCACCGATAATGATATTATTACTGTAGACTTTGATGAAACGAAAAAGGAGATTATCATTCAGATCCTTAAAGCTCCGTCAGAATCAGAACAGGTGGCGAAGGTCAATTAAAACAGGTACCGGCTAAAATTTATATGAATTATCGGATATCAGATTATCCGCAATTTTTCTCCGGGCTTCCTTCACATTGACCCCGGCAACAGAAGTCAGAATATCAATGCAACGAATGTATTTTGCTGACATTTCTCCCGACCCCAATGAATAAACGGCATCAAACGCTGCTTTCCTGACTTTTGCTGCTGCATCATAAATAAATACATCAAGGATCTCTTTATAAATAGCAATTGCATAGGTACCTTTCATGGCCTCCAGTTTCTGAATCCGCAATGCGACCGATTCTGAAACGTAGGTTTCCATGATCATATCGGAAATGCACATCAGGATTTCCTGTTCACGTGCAAGGTTTTTACCAAATTGTTTCGAGGCGCCGTTAATGACAATCAGGATGACCTTTTTGAAGTTCTTTATATATCGTAGTTTTTCTTCGAAGCAACTTTCTCGCGGAATTTGATCATTTTTAATGCTATCCATATTCCCGGCCAATTTTTCAGCCTCGCCAAAAAGATTGAAATCGCCTTTCATAGCTCTTTTCATAGCTGTGTCCACAACGAGAAGGCGGTTGATTTCATTGGTTCCTTCGAAGATCCTGTTAATTCTTGAATCACGGTATCCCCTTTCTACTGCCATTTCGGCGGAATAACCCATTCCTCCATGGATCTGCACAGCTTCGTCAACCACGTAATCGAGAACCTCCGAACCATAAACTTTTAGTATGGCGGCTTCAACAGCATAATGGCTGATACCCTCGATAGTTGCCCTTCCTTTTTCAATTCCGGCGCTTTTATTTTTTTCAATTTGGTCATCAATATCTTTACAAACCCGGTAAGTTGCCGCTTCTATAGCAAACGTCCGGATGACTTGCTCGGCAAGCTTGAATTTTATGGCGCCGAACGTTGAGATCAGCACGCCAAATTGTTTTCTTTCATTGGCATATTTCACAGAATCTGTTATTGCCTTTTTGGAAGCTCCAAGCACATTCGCTCCCAGCTTGATCCTACCCATATGCAGGATGCTGAGTGCGATCCTGAAGCCTTCACCCCTGTTGCCTAACAGGTTTTCAACCGGTACCATCACATCGTTATAAAAAATCTGAGCAGTTGACGATCCTTTAATTCCCATTTTATGTTCATCAGGATTCACAACAACTCCGGGAGAGTTACGCTCCACGATGAAAGCGCTGAGACAACGATCGTTATCAATTTTTGCAAAGACCGTTTGGATATCCGCAAAGCCCGCATTGGTGATCCACATTTTTTGTCCGTTCAGGATATAATGTTTGCCGTCTTCCGAAAGTTTTGCTTTGCTTTTCCCTGAGTTCGCATCACTGCCTGCTCCTGGTTCAGTCAGACAATAGGCTCCGAGAAATTCTCCGGTGGCCAATTTAGTCACATACTTCTGCTTTTGATCTTCATTGCCATAATACATTAGCGGTAACGTCCCAATCCCTGTATGGGCCATAAAAGCAACGGAAAATGAGTAACCGGCACCGATTTTTTCAGCCGCGAGCATCTGGGTAATAAAGGATTGACCAAAACCGCCATATTCTTCAGGTATTGATATACCCATCAATCCAAGTTCACCTGCTTTTTTCAGGGTGCTTTTCATTAATTCAATATCCGGTGAATCTAATTTATCAAGAATCGGGTACAGTTCAGTTTCAAGAAAATCCGTACATGTTTGAGCAATCATGAGTTGTTCCTCGTTAAATTCTTCAGGGATGAAAATATCCTTCGGTCCTATTTCATCTACAAGAAATTCACCACTCTTTAACACTTTTCTGTTCTCCATCATTCGAATTTTAAGATTTCTGATTAAACTTATAAATTAAGCGACTGTGCGATCAATTCAACAATATCATAATTCTTTACATCGTCCTGTTTATCTTTGTATTTCAATCCGTCGGTGAGCATGGCCATACAAAAAGGACAGGCAGATGCAATGATCCTGGCTTCGGTCCTTAAGGCCTCCTCTGTGCGTTCGATAAAAACTTCCTTGTCTCCTTTCTCAGCTTCTTTGAACATCTGGGCTCCACCGGCGCCACAGCACAGGGCAAAGCTTTTATTTCGCTCCATCTCGACAAAACTCCCGGTAAGGCTTTTCAGGATGTCCCGGGGTTCCCGGTAAATATTGTTCCCCCTGCCCAGGTAGCACGGATCATGATATGTTATCCTTATATTTTCCAGGATAGAATGATCCACTTTCAATTTCCCTTCCAAAATGAATTTATCGAGGAATTGTAAATAATTTATTACTTCATAATTTCCGCCAAGGTCGGGGTACTCATTTTTTAAGATATTGAAACAGTGAGGGCAAATTGTGAGTATTTTTTTTATTCCATACTGTTTAAATACTTCGATATTACGGAAGGCTTGCATATGAAAAAGCATTTCATTACCTGCCCGTCTGGCCGGGTCCCCTGTGCAGGACTCTTCTTTCCCCAGAACTGCATAGCTTACACCAAGCCATGAAAGAACTTTTACAAATGCCCTGGCCACCTTTACATACCGGTTGTCAAAAGCTCCGGCACACCCAACCCAGAAAAGGTATTCAGGTCTTTCATTCCGGGCAAATAAATCGGCCATTACCGGAATATCTAATTGTCGGGTTTCCATAGGGCTGCAATCTGTTTTACTGATAATTAATTGACATTCATTTCAATGTCTTTTGCCCACAGCAAACGGTCATCCGGAGAATATTGCCAAGGCGCTCCATTATTTTCGATGTAACTCAGCATGGCTTTTAATGCGGCCGGTGCGGAACCTTCTTCCATGACAAGATACCGGCGCATATCTACAATAATTACCGGGTGATTTATATTGATCGGGCATTCTTTAGCACATGCATTACAGGTTGTACAAGCCCATAATTCCTCTTCCTGGATGTAATCACGGATCAGTGATTTGTTATCATTAAATTCTTTGCCGGATCGTACAAGGCCCGGGCCTTTTTCTTTCATCCTTGCCCTCACATCCATCACAATCTTTCGTGGTGAAAGTCTCTTTCCTGTGATATTTGCAGGGCAAACGGAAGTGCAACGGCCACATTCCGTACATGCCAGTGAGTCCAGATAATTCTTCCAGGAAACATCTTCGATATCCTTTATTCCAAACCGTTCAACAGGAACGGTTGTTACAGGGGTTAACGATGCAGCATTGGGATCAAGCATCAGTTGTACTTCCTTCATTACATGGTCCATATTCGGTAATTTACCAAGAGGTTCCAGTCTGGAAAGAAATACATTCGGAATTGACATAAAAACGTGAAAATGCTTCGAATAAGGAAGAATGTTTGCAAAAAGAAAAATCATCAGGATGTGTGTCCACCAGAAAACCTGGTATAAAATCATTAAAACTTCATTGGAAAGACCTGAAAACAGAGCGGCAATAAACTGACTTATGGGATAGACCCCAAAGAGAGGCAGGTTATTCAAAGTTTGATACTGATAATAGACGGAGTTCATTCCATTCAAAGAGATCATGAGCAGCAGGATCAGTAACAGTGCAATATTAGCATCCTGGTGGGAAATAGGTTTCATCTCGATACCTTCGAACCGTTTTATGTGAAAGAATAACCGCCGGCTAAGGAAAATAATAATTGATATTGCAACGAGGAAGCCAAAAATATCTCCTGATCCAACAATAATGTTATATACGATCCCAAGACCTTTTAATACTTTTTCACTCCCGGAAAGTCCGTCAATGATCATTTCGGCACTACCGAACAGGATTACACAAAAGCCCCAGAAAACAGTTGCATGGAATAGCCCGATAACAGGGAAACGTAAGATCTTGGTCTGGCCAAAAGCCACGTTAAGCATGACATTAAATCTTTTCCAAAAATCTTTGACAGGAAAAGCCGGCTTGGTAAGCCAGAAAAAACTGATGATACGCTTTGTCGTATAAAGGAAAAAACCAAGCGAGACCAGTAAAGTTATGGTAAAGATGATTTGTTTTGCCATGGTTATATTATTCCTGCCGGGGTATTATCACGGGATAAACACAATGCTGATTATGAGAAAAAGGGATTTTTATTTCCCTTTAACTTCTTTCACAGCGTCAATGAGTTTGGGAAGTATTTTGACCGCGTCCCCAATAATCCCATATTGTGCATTTGCGAATATCGGAGCATCCTTATCAATGTTTATTGCTACGATATATTTCGATGAACTTACCCCGGCAATGTGTTGTGTGGAACCTGAAATTCCAACTGCAATATAAAGATTGGGTGCAATTATTTTCCCCGTCTGACCGGTATGTTCTTCATGTGGTCTCCATCCTTCATCAGAGACAGGACGGGAACATGCCAATGCACCGCCAAGCAGACCTGCCAATTCGACAAGAGGTGGCCAGTTATCCGGAGATTTCATACCGCGCCCCCCAGAAATTACAATATCTGCATCGGTCAATACAATTTTCCCTGTCTGTTTTTGAACTTCCTGAACATGCGTGTTGAAAATTTCATCCCTGACCTGTATCTTATGTTGCTCGATTGATGCGTTATTCCCTGTTTCAATCACTTCGAACGAATTCTGGGCAAGGGTAAGGATCTTAATCCTGGATTTTATTCTAACGTGTGCAAAAGCATTTCCTGAATATACTTTCTTGAAAACTACAAACGGATCGAGGCTTATGGGTAATTTCCCGACGCCTGAGCCGATGCCGGCACTTAAATTCACCGACAACCTGGGTGCAAGAGCTTTTCCTGTTATATTATTGGCAAGGACAATCACTTCAGCCCCTTCTTTACGTGCAAAATCAGCAATAACATCAGTGTATATCCGGTTATCCAGCACATTCAACTTTTCATTTGTTGCACTGATGATCTTTTGAGCACCGTACTTACCCAGTTTTTCCAATTCCAGATTTTCCACATTCCCCACAGACAGGGCAATTGCAGATGTGTTTAAAAGTTCTGCCAATTTTGAGGCATATGAAACAATTTCAAAAGTGAGTTTTTTGAATTTGCCATCCCAATTCTCAACAAATACTAAGACTGACATAGGTATTTTATATATTATTGATTAATGGTAAATTAAATGACTTTAGCTTCATTTTGCAATAATTCCACGAGCTGCTTTGGATTTTCAGGGTCCACAAATTTGCATGCAGCACGTGGTTTGGGCATCTCGTAGTTAATTACCTCCGTTAGCGATTCAATAGTTATTGGCTGGGAAACGTTAATGGGTTTGGTCCGGGCAGTCATAATACCACGCATGGCTGCAATCCGGGGTTCTTTGGCAATTCCTTTCTGAATGATGGCAACAAGGGGAACAGGCATTGAAATGATCTCTTTTCCTCCGTCGATCTCACGGGTCATAATGATCTGACCGTTTTCACTTTTTATGGATGAGACAGAAGAGACGGATGGATACCCAAGGAATTCAGCCAGCATCCCTCCCGCTGTTGAACCGTTATAATCGCTTGATTCGATACCACATAAGATGATGTCAAAGCCGGCATTCTTAATCACTTCCGACAACTGTGCAGCAACAAAAAAAGCATCGATGGGCTCAGCATTGATCCTGATGGCATCATCAGCGCCCATGGCCAATGCCTTCCTGATGGTTGGTTCGGAGGAACCCAATCCGACATGTGCCACAGTGACCTTTTGCACACCGCTTGCTGCATCATCTTTCATATCCAGCGCCCTGGTAAGGGATAATTCATCCCATGGATTAATGATCCACTGGATCCCGGTGGTATCTAGCTTTTTATTATCATCAATGAATTTGATTTTTGTAGTGGTATCCGGTACATTACTGATACATACTAGTATTTTCATCGGTTATTCAGGAATTAAGTGAAAAGAACTTTTATTTGATTATTTCGTTAAACGATATCAGGCAAATCCTGTTTACCTGCAAATATATGGAAAATAGAATAGGGAGAAATGAGAAATTATTCTTCTTCCTCAAGGCATTTTGTATATTGTGTCATCGCCTTCAGGCTCATCCCCATACTGGAGAATCCTCCGTCATGATATATATTCTGCATCGTGATTTTCCGGGTAAGATCCGAGAACAGGGTAATGCAAAAATCTGCACATTCGTCGGCCGTTGCATTACCAAGCGGTGACATCCGTTCAGTGAAATCAAGAAGCCCCTGAATCCCCTTGACACCACTTCCTGCAGTCGTTTTTATCGGGGATTGCGAAATGGTATTGATCCTCACTTTTTTCTCCGTTCCATAAATGTACCCAAAGCTCCTGGTGATGGATTCAAGTAAGGCTTTGGCATCAGCCATATCGTTATAACCATGAAGTGTTCTTTGTGCTGCGATATAAGATAAAGCTACGACCGACCCCCATTCATTAATAGCATCGAGCTTTTTCGCCTTCTGAAGCAGCTTATGAAAAGATATAGCCGAGATATCTATTGTGTTAAAGAAATAATTGTAATCAATGTCGTCGTACTCCCTGTTCTTCCTTACATTGGGCGACATACCTATACAATGGAGAATAAAATCCAGCTTACCTCCCAGAATTTCCATTGATCTTTTCAGGAGATTTTCAAGATCATCCGGGTTGGTTGCATCAGCGGGTATGAGTTCCGCATTACATTCTTTACAAAGATTTTTAATGTCGCCAAAACGTATGGAAACGGGGAGGTTTGTTAATGTAAATATTGCTCCTTCTTCATGGGCTCTGACCGCAATTTTCCACGCAATCGATTTATCGTTCAACGCCCCGAAAATAATCCCTTTTTTACTTTGCAGTAAATTATATGGCATAAATCTGAATTTTAATTTATCACCTCAAGCCCCGTGGGGTTGTCAGATAAGTATCATCTTGTGTCTCGCAGATTACCGCAGATGCTACGCAGATTTTCGCAGAAAATTGATAATCTGACCTTTAATTTGTGCAAATCTGCGGAAAATTAGCGCAAATCAGCGAGAAATATCCTTTTTTATACTTATTAGACAATCCCTGCAGGGGATGAGGTGTTTGGTTTTTAACCCAATTAATTCATTAGCTATTTAAAATAATTCGTAAACCCTTACTACCTTTGATATTGATCATGATAAACAGATTCACCCAATAGATGAACGGATTAGCATACGATTTTACCGATAAACAGGTGTCCCCTTGGGGCGGTC
>CAIYUC010000055.1 GCA_903929315.1 uncultured Bacteroidales bacterium | reverse complement strand
TCTTTGTGATCTTTGTGCAAAACATTGTGTTCATAGTGGTTAAAAAAATATTCAATAATTTTTAAACAGTCTCTTAATCTTATGTGCTTCTGGGTAATTCAACTTTTATCCATTCATGAATATTCATACTCGCATTGCAACCAGAAAATCATTGTAAATCTTCACCCTTCACTGAACACAGCTTCGCCTGGTCAGTCACAAAAGAGACTTAGCGGGGAAGATTACTATTTTTCATGGAACCTAATTTATCACTATAGGTTCCAGGTTATTGGGAGACACTGTTACCAGAAGAACTTTATCCAGGTGGTCAATCCTGATCATGACCTTGTTTTTACCGGAGGTTGAGACCAATTCACCGGTCAATCCATTTAACGGACCCGTCACGACCCTTACATGACTGCCTTTTGGAAAGTCATTGTGTGCACATTCGACATCAATATTTGCTCCTGTCACTAATTTCAGGATTTGAATCTGCTTATCCGGAATGATAGCAGGTTTTCCACCAAACCAGATAAATCTGACAGCTCCGGGGGTATTTAATACCTCAAAATAGTTTTCCGGATTGACATTTACAAAGACATAGGAACTTATCAAGGGTTCTTCGACCAGTTTTTTCCTGTCGGACCATTGTTTCAGGGTTTTCCTTAATGGAAGGTATGCTTCAATACTTTTTTCATTCAGTCGTATTGCAAGTTTTTTCTCACTTCTGGGTTTTGTGTAAACAGCATACCAGTGCTCCATATTTTCAGGATCAGAGATGATTGTTTGAAAACTGAGTAACAAAATTACTCAAGTTTTTAAAAAAAATGAAATTTTTATTTTTTTTTCAATAAATCGTCAGCTCCGGCTATATCTTTTTTGAGTTGCTGGCGGATAAAGACTTTTACCGCAAAGACGCAGAGACGCAGAGGAAAATGTCGAACCTCAACCGTGGAAATGAGATCGAAAGTGTGCTGGTTCTGTGGGAATACAGGATAAATGAATATTGTCACGCATTAGAAACGCTCGCCAAATAAGGGAAATAAGTTAACTACTTTTTTAACCACTATGGACACAATGAAAGCACTATGGTCACTAAAGAATGTTCATTGTGAACTTGGTATAAAACATTGTGATCTTAGTGGTTATATATTTTAAAGGAATTTACATTCAAGTTTTACTTTCCAGGTATTCAACGATTTTACAAGCTGCCTGTCCATCACCAAATTCGGATTTTTGTTTTGCTGTAGGTAATGGAGAATCGATTGCTTCAAGGATCTTGATTCTATCCGTTCCGGTAAGGATATTCCAGTTATCATGAAGGGTCTCAACCCATTCTGTTTCTGTTCGTAATGTTATGCATTGCTTTCCCAGGAAATAAGCTTCTTTTTGAAGACCGCCGGAATCTGTGAGGACTTTCACTGAGTCGAGAATAAGTTTCAACATTTCCAGGTAACCGACGGGTTCGATCACGATCACATTTCCGGGAAATTCCCCTATCAGGCTGATTGCTTTTTTAGTCCGGGGATGAAGCGGGAAAACCACGGGGAGACTGGCTTTTGAAAAGGAATCAAGGATGCTTACAATATTTTTCCGGTTATCGGTATTTTCAGAACGATGAATGGTTGCAAGGAGATAGGAAGGAGGTAAATTTTTGGTCTTATACTTTTCAGGGTTATTGAAAACCAATTCACGGTAATGAAGGACGGAATCGAACATTACATCCCCTGTGAAGAACGTTATATTTTTAAGGCCTTCATTATCAAGATTTTGCATGGCAGTTTGCGTCGGTGCGAACAAGAGATCAGAAATCCTGTCTGTGATAATTCTATTGATCTCTTCCGGCATTTCACGGTTGAAACTACGTAATCCTGCTTCGACATGGGCAACCGGGATATGGAGTTTCGTAGCTGCAAGACTGCCGGCTATTGTCGAGTTGGTATCACCGTAAACCAACGTCCAATCAGGTTGTTCTTTTATAAGAACTTCCTCGATTTTCATCAGCATTTTTCCTGTTTGTTGTGCATGACTTCCGGACCCCACTTCAAGATTATAATCAGGTTGAGGTATATTCAATTCATGGAAAAAGACAGCCGACATATTTTGATCATAGTGTTGTCCTGTATGGAGAAGGATTTCGTGGATTGAAGGATTTTTACAGATAACGCGGGAGACGGCAGCGGCTTTAATGAATTGGGGCCGGGCACCGACAATGGATACAATTTTCATTGACCAGAAGTTGTTTTTAAAAAAGATTTGATGGTTTGCAGGATTTCTTCTTTGCCTTTATTCGTCATTATTGAGGTTGGGATAATCTCTCCGGAATTTGGATTAAACTCGATAAGAATTTTCCTGTAATTATTCATATTCTTTACCAGGCGTGTTTTAGAGAGCTTATCAGATTTTGTAAACAGGAGGGTAAAACCGATGTGATGAAGTGCCAGCCATGTCATAAAGGTGATATCATTTGATTGTGGGTCTAACCGGGAATCTACCAGCAGAAAGGTGTGTTCCAGGTTTTTTCTTTTCAGGAAGTAGCTATAGATCAGTTTTTCCAATTTTGCTTTTTCATCTTTTGAGATCCGGGCAAACCCATAGCCAGGAAGATCGACAAGGTACCATGTGTCGTTTATTTTGAAATGATTGATCAAACGTGTTTTTCCAGGGGTTTGTGAAACTTTTGCCAGGCTTTTCCTATTTGTGAGCATGTTAATCAAGGATGATTTCCCGACATTTGAACGACCGATGAATGCAAATTCAGCCAATTTTAACTGCGGACAAGAACTTATATTCGGGGAACTGGAGATGAAGTCAGCTGATTTAATGTCCATATTTGACAGGGGAAATGGATAGTGAGATATTTGTCATACTTTACTGATGGTTATTCATAGTTATTCGTTGTTCATTGTTCATTGTTATTTCTTCCGTCGTAGTTTCAGGTTCTTTAGCGAGGACAATCTTCTTATGTAGGTAGTCAGGTGGCGTTCTTTTTTCACCGGATAAATATCTTCAATAGAGATAAGGATACCGGTTTCTTCAACATCACCGAATGCTGCATTGATGGACGTCCCAAACGTTCTCATCGTAGGAGACAGGTTCATATAGGCATTTACGAGTGGAGGAATATGCTCATTATATTTGCGAATTTGCTGGATTAAAATCTTATAATTTTCTTCATAGGAAATCCCGGTAAATATTCCAGCCAGGAAATTCCTATCGGTTTCCATATGGATCGGTATAATTGGCGTCAGCAGGTGTTCTTTATCCGGGAAGAATAATCCCAGGAAATAAAGGATGATATCCCTTGCTGTCCGGCTAAAATCGGGATACATCGTCATTTTTCCAAAGAAGTATTTAATGTCAGGATTATCGATTACAATTGCACCAAGTCCATCCCATAAGTTATCAAGGGAATACATTCCTTTTTTGAGGTTAACCGTCGGTTGGTATTCTGGTTGGACAAAGGAACGGCCCAATTCTATTGAATAGGACAGGTAATCACGGACGAACTTATCGGAAAATGAAAAAAGCTCGGCTGTGGCGCTATAGAGACAGCCATCGGTATCACAGGGAATGTTGTTACCATGGATAAAACGATAACCGCCGACAATCTCTTTTTGTTCAGGATTCCATACGATTAATTGCTGAAATGGTTTTTTTGCGATATCGAATTCATCAATATCAACTTCTTTACCGGAACCGCCACCTGCATCACGAAAAGTAATCTCCCGCAGCCGCCCGACTTCTCTCATCAAATTAGGTGAATCATGGGCTGTAAATTTATAGATCTTATTGTGTCCGTTATTTGTGTTGCGGACGAATTTATGATCACCCAGTTCGTGTTCCAGTAATGCAGGATCTACAGGTGGGATAATTGGTTCCATTTAAGTTATGTTT
Organism: uncultured Bacteroidales bacterium; assembly: GCA_903929315.1. Taxonomy (GTDB): domain Bacteria; phylum Bacteroidota; class Bacteroidia; order Bacteroidales; family FEN-979; genus CAIYUC01. The sequence continues at coordinate 36,729 of CAIYUC010000055.1, read as the reverse complement.
CGTTTTATCGTGGAGAAACGATAAAATTACAAATAATTTGCAAGTAGCCAGCTAAGGAGAGCAATTATATATCAGGTTTTCAAACAATACGGTCAAGTTCATACACTTTATCTTTAATCAATTCTGCCCACTGAACATCTGACCTTGTTTTATCGAAGGTAGTGTAAGGAATAGATTCCCCAAATATAATTTTAACCAATTTACCTTTCTGTTTAAACATTTCACCAGGGAGATAGAGCATTTCAATATTTGCTTTAATACCGAGTTTTCTTCTCCAATCAGCCAGGTTGTAAAAAAAATCAGAATTGCGGCCGGAAATATAAACCGGGATGATGTCCCTTTTATATCTTTTTGATTTCGAAATAAAGGTTTTCTTCCAATCAAGATCTTTTATAACACCTTTACCGGATTTCCTGGAAACAAGACCAGCAGGGAAATACAATACTGTTTTATCGGATGCAAATGTGTCTTCGATGATCCTGATATTTTCATTGTTTGTTCCGTGTTTATTGATCGGGATAAACAGGGGTTGCAACCCCGGAATATGCAACAGCAAGTCATTAACCGGGAAAACAATATCGGGGCGAACTTTACCAACAACATGGATCAGAGCAAGTCCGTCGAGACCTCCAAGGGGATGATTGGATGCAATAATGAACCGTCCTTCAGGTGGAATTAATTGAGAAAGCTCTTCACTGCCTTCCATTCCATTTTCAGCAGACGCTTCCACTCTGTTGATTCCTGATTGGGTTTTCCGATTTATAGGTGGAACAGAAACTTCAATTTTACAGCCGAAGTCAATAAGTATGGCGGAGACAAATTCAAGACCGAATTTATCGCGATGGTTATAGATCATACTGTTAACCTGGTCTTCATGGATAACACGACGGAGGTATTGAAATATGAATTTCGGCAGTATCCTGAGGAGCTTTGGATTTTTAGTGCCAAATATTTTTTCGATATCGATAAAATGTTCGGATATTTCAGCTGGTTCGATCATTATTTAAGGCAATAGGCAATAGGCAATAGGCAATAGGTAATAGGCAATAGGTAATTGGCAATAGGCAATAGGCAATAGGCAATAGGCAATAGGCAATAGGCAATAGGCAATAGGTAATAGGCAATAGGCAATAGGGTGTGGGTTTGAGCCTGCCTGCCGGCAGGCAGGTGTGTGTGGAAGTGTGATTTTTGGATTCAACAGTAAATAAAAAACGCCACTGGATTTAAGGAGTTAATTAATTTCCATAAATGCAGTGGTGTCGTTCCAATTGGGTCGTTAACTTCTATTCTGTTTTTTCTTTTGCTTTTACAGCAGAGGCTTTTTTCATCAGCTTGGATTTTATGTTTGCAGCTTTATTTTTGTGAATTACGTTTTTCTTGGCTAATTTATCAACCATTGATACGATGCCGGGGAGTTTTTTGGTTAACTCTTCCTGTTCAGTTACAGCTCTTGCTTTTTTGATTGCATTTCGTACTGTTTTTCCCTGGAATTTATTAAGAATTTGCCTGGATTTAGTAGAACGGATACGTTTTTCAGAGGATTTATGATTTGCCATTTTTGTAGGATTAATTAAGTTTGTTTATGATCTATTAATCAATTTATATTTTGTTTATCAGATTCCAAATGTTTTCTCTTCTATAGTATTTACTTGAAGAAGTAAGTCTCTTATAAAAAGTCTGCAAAGTTAACAATTTATAACAGAATAACCATTATCCGGAAAACCCTGTGAAGGTATATCCGTTTTATGGGATCTATTTAAGTTCAACAAGAAGTTGAGATTTTGAAACGGTTTCCCCTGCTTTAACATACACTTTTTTTTATCACGCCATTCAAGGGAGAAACCAGGACATTATTCATTTTCATTGCCTGAAGGATCAGAAGGGGATCCCCTTTTTTTACCCGTTTTTTTTCTTTGATGAATATCTTGAGGATCTGGCCGGGAAGAAAAGCAATAACGTTTTTCTGGTCAGGTATTGTGTAAGGTTTCCTGTTCTGGAATTTTTTTGTATAGAGCGTATTGTATTCAACTTCTTCAAAGTTAAAGACGTGGTACTCGGGTTTTTCTTCCATTTCTAAAATTTTATTATTCAGGATGATACTGGACACTGGATACTGGATACTGGAAATTCAAGCCTGAACACCCACACTCACACAACCAGAATCCAGTATCAAGTATCTGATTTTTTTCATAATTCGTAATTCGTAATTTGGGATTCGTAATTTAAAATGGAGGTATACCATGTTTTTTGGCTGGCGATGCCTCGCGTTTGTGTTCAGCAATATTCAGTGAATGGATAAGGAAATTACGGGTTTCATTGGGTTCGATAACGGCATCGACATATCCAAAGGCAGCCGCCACATAAGGATTGGCAAATTTCTGCCGGTAGTCAATGATCAGTTTTTTCCTGGTTTCTTCAGGATTGTCTGATGCTTTGATCTCATTACGGAAAATAATATTGGCGGCTCCTTCGGGTCCCATAACTGCGATTTCAGCAGTGGGCCATGCGAAGACGAAATCGGCGCGAAGGTGGTGCGAACACATTGCTATATATCCGCCGCCATATGCTTTCCGGAGGATAACAGTAAGTTTTGGAACAGTGGCTTCTGAATAGGCATAAAGGATCTTTGCTCCATGGCGGATGACGCCTGCATGTTCCTGATCGACGCCCGGTAAATAACCCGGTAAATCAACCAAAGTCACAAGGGGAATATTGAAAGCATCGCAGAACCGTATGAAACGTGCTGCTTTATCTGACGAATCGACATCCAAAACCCCTGCCAGCACCATAGGTTGATTCGCCACAAAACCAGCTGTCTGTCCATCAAGCCTTGCAAATCCGACAATAATGTTCTGTGCCCACAATTCATGTACTTCGAAGAATTCAGAATCATCAACAATGGCTTTTATAATGTTCCTGACATCATAGGATTCCATATGGTTTGTCGGGAATACCTGGTCGATCTTGTAAGTTCTTGATCTGGGCGCTTTTTTTGGGTATGTTTCAGCTTTTTTCTCATTATTCCATGGAATAAAACTGAACAGCTTTTTAATCTGTTCGAAACACTCCGCTTCACTTTCAGCAAAGAAATGTGCATTACCGGTGATCTCCGCATGAACCCGTGCACCGCCCAGATCCTCCATGGAAATTTCTTCGCCCAGGACAGTCTTAATGACTTCAGGTCCTGTGATAAACATTTTGGATATCTTGTCAACGACAAAAACAAAGTCTGTGAGAGCCGGAGAATAGACTGCACCACCGGCACAGGGGCCAAGGATCACGGATATCTGGGGGATGACACCGGAGGCCATGGTATTACGATAAAAAATTTCACCGTACCCTGCCAGGGAATTGACTCCTTCCTGGATCCGGGCGCCTCCGGAATCATTGATCCCGATCAAAGGAATTTTCATCTTCATAGCGTGATCCATGATCTTGGTTATTTTTTTTGCATGCATATAACCCAATGATCCGCCGGCTACTGTAAAGTCCTGGGCAAAAATGCAGACCGGCCAACTATTGATGGATCCGGTACCGGTTATCACACCATCTCCCGGGAGGTATTTTTTATCCATCTCAAAGTCAACCCCTGCATGCTTGACAAAAAGATCATATTCATGAAATGAATTAGGATCCAGCAGGGCAAGAATTCTTTCCCTGGCCGTCATTTTTCCCGATGCTTTCTGCTTTTCTGTCGCCTGCTCACCACCTCCTTTGAAAGCTTCCTGCATCCTCCTTTTTAGTTCATTCGTTTTTTGTCGTAAACTCATAGTTTATGATTTTGCAAAAGTGTGCAAAGGTACAACTGAAATATCTAAATAACAAATGTAAGCTGGTGACTGGTGACTGGTGACTGGTGACTAGGATTAAAAGGAATTTACTTAAAAGATATAACAGTGATGCCGGAGCCGCCATGTTCAGGAACTTCATCAATGTATTTTTTTACCTCTTTTACGGAACCCAGGTATTCTCTTGTAATCTGGCGCAGGATACCATTTCCCTTCCCATGAAGTATCCTGACTTCCGGAATGCTCAGGAGTGTTGCATCATCAATGTATCGTTGTAATAAGGATAATGCTTCATCCGCTCTTTTACCCCGGAGATCGATGGTTACCTGGAAAGAAACCAACTTACGTTGAAAGTCATCAATATAACCTTGGTATGGTTGAGGTTGCTGAGTTGGAATTATGGTGGTCAGGGGTTTCTGTTTTCGGGGTTCGGGTGTTTGAAGACCGGGAGCATCCGGAATTACCCTGAGGTTCTCTTTCAGTTTATCTACTTCTGCCCTCCCTTTTTTCGTAATTTCTTTGTCAGCCTGGCTTTCTTTGATCTCTTTGATTGTTTTTTCGATTACCTTATTTGAGTCCCTTAAAAGATGAAGTGCATCTTCCCTTGCTTTCAGGAGGATTTCATATTTAGACTTTTCTAATTCTTCAGTCAGCTTCTGATATTTTTTTATCAATTCATCGAGAAATTCGTCTGCAACTTTTATTTCCACCGCTTTTTTTGCGATCTCATTTTTTTCGACTTCAATATCCTGGAGTTCTTTTTCAAAATCCAATTGTTTTTTCCCTGTAACGAGCGCTGCGTTCTTAAGGACATCTTTTGGGAAACCGATCTGATTGGCTATTTCAAAAGCAAATGAACTACCCGGTTTTCCTGTTTTCAATTGGTAGAGAGGCTTCATTTTCCCTGAATCAAAAAGCATTGCTCCATTTATAACACCATTTAATTTACCAGCGAGCAGCTTCAAATTGGAATAATGCGTTGTAACAACCCCGAAAGAGTTTTGTTCATTAAACTTTTCAAGACTGGCTTCTGCAATAGCTCCGCCCAGCCCCGGATCAGTTCCTGTCCCGAACTCATCGATAAGGAAAAGTGAATTTTCGTCAAGGTTCTCAAGAAAGTACTTGATGTTAAGTAATTTCGAAGTATAAGTGCTCAGATCATTTTCAAGAGATTGTTCATCCCCGATATCGACAAAGATTTTTTTGAAAACTCCGAACCCGGAATTTTCCTTCGCTGAAGGTAAAAGACCGCATTGAAGCATGTATTGTAATAAGCCTACTGTTTTTAAACAAACGGACTTACCTCCTGCATTGGGTCCTGAAACAACCAGAATACGTTCTGAAGAATTTAACGACAGGGTCATCGGAACAACCAACTTGTTCTGACCGGTATGCGAAAGATATAGAAGGGGATGAACTGCTTCATTCCAGGTAATTACCGGGAAATTTTCTACTTTTCCAGGATAAGTTGCATTGATACTAATGGCAAAAAGAGCTTTGGCTCTGATAAAATCAATAAATCCAAGGAAATGATAGGCCTGTAGAAGGTCATCGATATAGGGTCTCAGAAAATCCGCGAATTTGATCAGGATACGGATGACCTCACGTCTTTCAGCATATTCAAGCTCCCTGATTTCATTATTTGTTTCCAATACATCGGTAGGTTCCAGATAGACTGTTTGTCCGGTTGAGGATTCATCGTGGACAAAACCGCTTAATTGCCGTTTATATTTAGCTAATAAAGGGATCACTAACCTGCCATCACGAACGGTAATTCCGGCATCTTCCGGTGTCCAACCCGCCTTGCTGGCAGCCTTAAGGCTTAGTTTGATCTTCTTTTCAACAATAGCCTGTTTTGCACTACGGTCTTTCCTGATTTTTTTCAATGCCGGTGAAGCATCATCACGAATGTTCGATTTTTCATCAATAATTTTTTCAATTTTTTTTAGAATGGAGCTTTCAATTGAAATTTCTCGCGCTAATAAATGAAGTTCAGGATATTTTGCTTCAGGACGCGTATTGAAAAATGTTAAAATTTGGATAATTGAAAAGAGTGAGAGCTTAAGTGTTGATAATTGTTCATGCTCCATGTATGTACCTTCAATACGGATATGCAACAGATCAGAAGTCATATCGTAATAATCCTGTGAAGGGAAACCTTCATCGAATAACAAGACTTTCCGGAATTCCTCAGTATATGTGAGAAGTTTTACAATTTCCTCACGATCTTCTGAAAAACAGATCTCATTGACGTATTGCTGTCCTAATGAACTCAGACAATGCTCTTTTATTAACTGACGTATGATATCAAAGCCTAACTTCTGCTCAAAATTTGAGGGATATACCATGGCTGAATTTTCTGCAAAATTAAGAAATAGCGCGGATATTTAACGGATCACCTGCGAATGGTCCGTTACCTGAAATATCTGAAAATTAATCCCCGAAAATTTTTTGGGTGACAAAAAGAAATCATACCTTTGCGACTTGTTAACGAATTCACAACATTGATCATATATACTTAATAATTAATGTATTATGAAGATAAATAAGAATTTTATTACGTGTGATGGAAACCAGGCTGCATCTCACATGGCATACATGTTTAGTGAAGTTGCTGCTATCTACCCTATCACACCTTCCTCCAATATGGCAGAGAATGTTGATGAATGGTCTGCACATGGCAGAAAAAATATTTTCGGTGATGAGGTAAAGCTTGTGGAGATGCAATCAGAGGCAGGGGCTGCCGGCGCTGTCCATGGTTCACTCCAGTCAGGTGTTTTAACTACTACTTTCACGGCTTCGCAAGGGTTATTGCTGATGATCCCTAACATGTATAAAATTGCCGGGGAATTGCTACCGGGAGTTTTTCATGTCAGCGCCCGTACAGTTGCCGCGCATGCATTATCTATTTTTGGTGATCATTCCGATGTTTATGCAACCCGCCAAACAGGGTTTGCGATGCTGGCTACCGGAAGTATCCAGGAGATCATGGATTTAGCCGGTGTCGCCCATCTCAGTGCGATCAAATTAAGGATCCCATTCCTGCATTTCTTTGATGGATTCCGTTCCTCACATGAGGTCCAGAAAATTGAATGCCTGGAAAATAAAGACATGGCGAAGCTTATCGATTATAAAGCATTACAGGAATTCCGTGACAGGGCATTAAATCCTGAACATCCGGTTACAAGAGGTACTGCCCAGAATCCTGATATTTTCTTTCAGGCCAAGGAGGCGGTCAACCGGTTTTACGAACCAATTGCCGATGTGGTCGACCAATACATGCAGGAAATCACTAAAATTACCGGACGAGAATATCATCCTTTCACCTATTATGGTGCTCCGGATGCGGAAAATATCATTATTGCCATGGGTTCCATTACTGATACAACCAAAGAGGTAATTGATTACCTGAGAGAAAAGGGTGAAAAAATAGGCCTGATCTCAGTTCATTTATATCGTCCTTTTTCTGCGAAATATTTTTTCAATGTTTATCCGGAAAGTGTCAAAAGGATTGTTGTGCTTGACAGAACGAAAGAACCTGGCGCCAATGGAGATCCGCTCTACCTGGATGTCCGGGATATATTTTATGACCGGCAGAACCGGCCGATGATCCTTGCAGGACGTTACGGGTTAAGCTCAAAAGATACTACACCGGCACATATCATCTCTGTTTTCAACAATTTAAAGTTGAATGATCCCAAAGATCATTTCACTGTAGGTATTGTTGACGATGTCACTTTTCATTCCCTACCAGTCTTGCCTGAGATCAGCATTGACCGTAAGGGAACATTCTCCGCTAAGTTTTATGGAATCGGATCTGACGGAACTGTTGGTGCTAACAAAAACTCTATTAAGATCATCGGAGAATCCACTGACAAGTATGCACAGGCATATTTTGCATATGATTCCAAAAAATCCGGCGGTATAACGGTTTCTCACCTCCGGTTTGGGGATCAACAGATCCGTGCACCATATCTTGTCAATACCCCTGATTTTGTTGCCTGTCATGTACCCGCTTACCTCGAGAAATATGACATGCTGAAAGGACTTAAAGAGGGCGGCACCTTCTTGTTAAACAGCATCTGGGACGCCGAGGAAACAAAAAGAAGACTCCCGGATCACATAAAGAAATATCTTGCCGAACATAAAATCAGGTTTTACATTATTGATGCAACAAAGATTGCAGATCAAATTGGTTTAGGTAACCGGACGAACAGTATCATGCAAGCCGCTTTCTTCAAAGTGGCAGAAGTGATCCCCCCTGAAATGGCTCTTGATCAAATGAAAAAAGCAATTTATAAGACATATGGCCGTAAAGGAGAAGATATTGTCAATATGAATTATAAGGCTATTGACATGGGAGGGGAGGTAGAAAAAATTGATGTCCCTGCAGAATGGGCTAATATTGCATTAAAACCGGAATCAGACGATCCCGGGAAATCTGATTTTGTTAAAAAGATCTTTGACCCGGTAAGCCAAATGAAAGGAGACGATATTCCTGTAAGTGCATTTCTTGGAAGAGAAGACGGGACTTTTCCGGCAGGCACCAGCGCCCTGGAAAAAAGAGGTATTGCCGTAAATGTGCCGGTGTGGCTTCCGCAAAACTGTACTCAATGCAACCAGTGTGCATATGTTTGCCCGCATGCTGTCATCCGGCCATTCCTTTTAAATGAGGAAGAGAAGAAGAATTCGCCGGAGGATATGGTTACTCTTAAAGCTGTGGGTAAAGAGCTTACCGGGCTTGAATTCAGGCTACAGGTAAGTGTCCTGGACTGCACCGGATGCGGAAATTGTCTTGATGTTTGTCCTGCAAAAATTAAGGCCCTTGAAATGAGTCCACTAGGGTTACAAATGGGAGAAACAAAGAACTGGGATTTTGTCATTAAAAATATAACATATAAACCTGATGTTGCACCGCCATCCAGAACTTTCAAGAACTCACAATTTGTGCAACCCTTGTTTGAGTTTTCAGGAGCATGCGGAGGTTGCGGTGAAACTTCCTATATCAAGCTCATTACACAATTATTCGGTGACAGGATGATGATCGCTAATGCAACCGGATGTTCCTCCATCTATGGTGGCACAGCGCCATTTATTCCATATACCGTTAATAATAAAGGACATGGACCGGCTTGGGCAAATTCACTTTTCGAGGATAATGCAGAATATGGTTTCGGTATGGTTACGGGTATTTCAGTCTTAAGAAAGCGGATCGCTCAAAAAATGAAGGTTGCAATAAAGGAAAATCATTTATCATTGGTAACGCTGGATGCTTTCAAAGAATGGATCGATGGCAAGGATGATGCAGAGAAGTCGAAATCCGCCACTGAAAAGCTTCTTCCATTATTGGAGAAGGAGCATGATGGTTTGGCAAAGGAACTGCTCGATCTCAAACAATATCTTGTAAAGAAATCTGTATGGGTGATAGGGGGTGACGGATGGGCATATGATATCGGATATGGCGGTTTAGATCATGTTCTTGCATCGGGTGAAGACATTAATGTGCTTGTTCTTGATACTGAAGTATATTCCAATACCGGCGGTCAGTCATCAAAAGCAACTCCTGCCGGTGCAGTAGCTAAGTTCGCAGCTTCGGGGAAGAAAGTCGGGAAAAAAGATCTGGGTGCGATGGCGATGACCTATGGGTATGTTTATGTTGCCCAGGTCGCGATGGGCGCCAATAACGGCCAGCTTTTCCGGGCCATTAAGGAAGCCGAGGCCTATCCGGGACCTTCCATGATCATAGCCTATTCCCCGTGTATTAATCATGGAATACGGCTTGGAATGGGAACAACCCAGCAAGAAGAAGACCGCGCCGTCAAATCAGGTTACTGGCAATTATACCGGTATAACCCCCTTCAAATGAAAGAGGGTAAAAACCCATTCATCCTTGATTCAAAAGAACCGGATTGGACTAAGTTCCAGGAATTTCTCGACAGTGAAATCCGGTACACTTCACTGGCAAAGATGTTCCCTGCAGAAGCTGAAATACTGTTTAAGACAGCTGCAGAGAATGCAAAGAACAGATGGTTGAATTACAAGAGGATGGCAGAGATGGATTTTTCCCGGTAGATCCAAATGCAGAAATGGTTTATTTTTGCACATATTTAATAGAATCGCTAAACACTAAAATTCCTCACTATGGCAGACCTAACTACAAAATACATGGGACTGAAGTTGAAAAATCCCATCATCGTCGGTGCAAGCAATCTTGTTAAAGAACGCGGAGTGATTAAAAAAATTGAAGAATCAGGAGCCGCAGCGATTGTTTATAAAACATTATTTGAGGAGCAAATTGAATTGGAACGGCTCCAGCTTTCGGAAGAGTTGAATCAATACAATGACCGTCATGCTGAAATGATCAGTCTTTTCCCGGATATCGAGCATGCCGGGCCGACCGAACACCTGATGAATCTGAGGAGAACTGTTGAAAATGTGAATATCCCGGTCATTGCAAGTTTGAACTGTACATTTAAAGATACCTGGATAGAATATGCCAAAGCAATTGAACAGACCGGTGTGAGTGCAATCGAATTGAATTTTTATGCCGTGCCGGGAGATTTTAAAAAAGAAGAAAAAACAATCATCAATGAACAACTGGATGTAGTTAATACCGTTAAGTCGAATCTTAAAATTCCTGTCAGTGTCAAACTCAGTCCTTTTTACACGAATGTACTGAATGTGATCCAGGTAATGTACTACGAAGGGGTGGATGGTTTTGTCCTGTTCAACCGTCTTTTCCAGCCTGACATTGATATTGATACAGAAAAGCATCATTTCCCATATAACCTCAGCAATGAAGAAGATAATAAACTGCCCCTACGATTTGCCGGGTTACTTTATAAAGAAATTCGCGGATCTATCTGTACGAATACAGGAATATTTACCGGAAAAGATGTTATCAAGATGTTACTAGCCGGAGCAGATTGTGTCCAGGTAGTAAGTACTATATACAAAAATGGCCCTGAGCAAATCTCAAAGATGATAAAAGAGATCGAAGAATGGATGGATAGTAAGAATTATAAGATAATTGATGATTTCCGGGGAAAGTTATCCAAGAAACAGTTAAAAGATCCCTTTGTTTATATGAGAGCACAGTACGTGGATATCCTGATGAAGGCAGAGGAGATCTTTAAGAAATACCCCATTCGTTAATTACGGATTACGGTTACTCGTGACAATTGTGACAATCGGGACAGCCGTGACAATTCTGAATTCCTGCATTCTGAATTTTTAATTTAGAATTATCTCAAACGGCATTCTGGCCTGAACGCCTTTCATTTCCTGGATTTCCTTTATATACTTGAAGTATTTGTAGTTTTCACCCAATTCTTTCTCAAGGATCGAGGAAGTGTTATTACCCGTCAACCGGTCGAACATATCTTCCAATGGATCTTTCTGCTCGGGTAAGGCAATCAAACGGTAATCCGTGATATTTGCCAATTTTGCTGCAACTTCAATGGCTTTATCAATTCCACCAAAATCATCGATCAACCCTATTTTCCTGGCATCGATTGCGCTCCAGACACGCCCCTGGCCGATACTGTCCACTTTTGCTATGGTAAGATGCCGTCCTTCTGCGACTTTGGAGATAAAGGAAGAATAGATCTTTTCCACTGAACTTTGCAACATCAGGGTCTGATAGGGAGAAAGAGGGCTCGTGACAGGAATATAATCGGAGTTGGCATTCGTCTTCGCATTGTCAAAAGTAATCCCAAGCTTATTGTTGAAGAATCCTTTGAAATCAGGCACTATTGCGAATACACCGATGGAGCCGGTAATGGTTGTCGGATCTGCAATGATTCTGGTGGCAGGACAAGCAATATAATATCCTCCTGACGCAGCGACATTCCCAAAGGAAGCCACGACAGGTTTTGCTTTAGCGGCCAGCATGACTTCCCTCCATATCACATCTGATGCCAGTGCATCGCCCCCTGGAGAGCTTACCCGTAAAACAATTGCTTTGATCTTGCTGTCTTCCCTGGCTTTACGGATTGCTTTGGATAATTTTTCGGACCCAATGGATTGCTCATTTCCATTACCCCCGACAATATCACCCCAGGCATATATGATTGCAATCCTGTTTTTTTCAAGGGTCCTTTTTTTATTTTTTTCAATTGCATACATATATTTATCGATAGCTATGACACTCATCTCCTTTTTCTCCGGCAGATTAAGCAAGTGTTTCATATCTTTCATGAATTCATCTTTATATGCAAGTTGATCCACAAGCTTATTTTTAAGTGCCTCTTCCGGTGTCTGGGCTGTAAGACTATCTGCGATATTGTTTAATCTTTCCGTTGAAATATTACGGGCAATTGAGATACCCTTAAGGATTGTGTTCCAGGAATTAGTAATCAATCCGGTAACCTGTTCGCGATTTTCCGCACTCATTTTATCCAGGAAAAGGGGTTCACTTGCTGCTTTGAACTTTCCATGCCGTATCACCTGCATCTTTATATCGAGTTTATCCAAAGTGCCTTTCAGGAAAAGCATATCTGCATTAATACCTTTGAATAATATCATTCCTTCCGGATGAAGATAGATCTTATCGGAAACCGAAGCCAGGTAATAAGCCCCTTGAGTATAGTATTCACTATAACTTATTACAGGTTTTCCTGACGATTTAAAATCCAGCAGTGCATTACGGATCTCGTCAATCATGGCAAGACCGGTAGGAATATAACTTATATCAAGATAGATACCTTTGATATTATCATCTGACTTCGCTTTCTTAATATTTTTCAGGATGTCATACAAACCAATTTTTTTCCCTACTTCCATGAAAAAGGGAAATTTTGGTGTCCTGTCGAAAATTGGCTGGTCCAGACTTATCTGTAATATAGTATTTTTGGAAATATTCACCTCTTCAGTGGAAGACAGTGAAATTATTACGATCACAAATCCGATCAACATAAAAAAAAGAGCGACAATGATCAGGAAGGTTCCTAACATTGAAGCAAACATGAATTTAAAGAAATCTTTCATGGGAATTGACTTTTAGATTATAGAACAAAATTAAGCAATATATGGATTCAGACTTTAACTTTGTCATTTTTTAAGAGGTATGGAGTACGAGATTGTATACCTGGGATTGGGAAGTAATCGTGGAGACAGGATTGGATACCTGGAGACAGCCGTTGGAATGATCACGAAAAAGATCGGGAAGGTTTTCTCGAAATCATCTATTTATATGAGTGAGCCTTGGGGTTTTATGGATGATCACTTTTTTCTCAACCAGGTAATCTGGGTTAAAACTCTTTTGTCTCCGCTGGAAGTACTGGATACAATAAGAGAAATTGAAAATGAACTTGGAAGAAAAAGAAGTGGTAAGGGTTATAAAGCGAGAACAATGGACATCGATATCTTGTTATATTCCGACAAGGTAATTGATTTACAAAACCTAAAAATTCCACATCCTTTATTGCCGGATCGGAATTTCGTTTTAATTCCTTTAGCTGAGATTGCAGGAAGTTATATCCATCCGGTCTTACAAAAATCAGTTGATTGCCTGTTGAAGGAATGTAATGATCAAAAACAAGTTACAATATTAAAATTCAAAATCTAAACAAAAAAGGCCGAAGCAATCTGCCACGGCCTTTTTTGTCAATATCAGGATTGGATTATTTCACGATGTTTTTGAAATCCTGCGTATTCATATAGCTGTAGAATTCCCTGTCACCTTTGGCTTGTTCCTTCAGTTTAGGATCAGCAACGGCTTTCAACAGGTTATCATAGAGCATTTTTGTGTTATTTGAACGGGCACCGCAGATTGCCAACAAGTAAAATGTTTGAGGTGTCGGAGGTGCACAGTCCAGGGTAGATATTGCTCCACTTGTGTTTCCGGAAACTAACTGAGCTAATCCAAGATTATATGAACATTTTGCACTTGAGACCATAGTCAGAGCTTTCTGATAATCACATTTGGGTATCATGAGCACACCAATGTTGTAGTTTTCATTTTCACCAAGCTGTTGGGCTTTTTTAAACTGAGCTTCTGCTTTTTTATAATCTCCGTTTTTGGCAGCAACTACGCCGATATTATTTTCAATGATCCCAGTGTTAGGTGCCAGGGTGGCGGCTTTCTGCAAATAATTCCCGGCTTTGTCATTATTGCCTTTTATAATATTTGCATAGGCTGCATTATTCAGCGCTTTCCAATTTTCCGGGTAAACTTTTGCTGCATTATCATATATTTTGACCTTGGTATCGTTGTCAGTCGTTAAGGTTCCTGCATAAAGGAGCTCTTCAACTTTCAACTGATCAGGGTTAGATATTGCGAGTTTACTAAGTTCATCATCCGTTTTCCTCGGTTCATAGAGATTAGCAGTAATTTCAGCTCTACGCAGCGGAGGAAGCAGATGTTCTTCAAGTTCGGGATAAATAAGAATCATATTACGAACTTCCTGTTCTTTCTTTTTGTTATCCCCGGCAGAATTAATTACATTCAGGATCTTATCTTTATCCTTAATGGAGCTGACCTGGATTTCTTTTATGAAACCATTCCAATCGGGGCCATGGTGATCAATAACGAAATTGACATCTTTGCCGGCTGCTTCGACCATTGCTTTGACCGCTTTTTTATCTTTATTACCTTTTTCTTTTGCTTTCACCCAACTTTGGAACTGATCGATCATGTATGAATTACCGGTCTTTGAACGGTTTTCAGAAAGACCGACATTGAATGTTTCTTCCCCTTCGGGCGACGCCCAGCCATTAATTGTCAGATCCTTGATCTTCCAGCCCTGCTGGATGTAAGCATCAAGAGCATCCCGTTGTGCTTTGGCATCCGGTGTTTTGTTAATGCCGAACTTAAGATCAAGTTTAAAAACATTCACTTTGAAATAGAGGATACCGGTTTTGGATTGAAGGACTTCTTTCTGATAACCATGTTCAGCAATCAATGGAGCCATATCCGGTATGATCCTGGTCGGGGTATAAATTACACCCGGTGCAAGATCCCTGGAAGGAAGCTGAATATGCTTGGCATTATTGATGTCCTCTTTTTTCATGATCTTTTTGTCCTTTGCTTCATAAATTACAGGAGCAACGACGAGTTCAGAAGTGTTCAGTTCGGGTTTGTAAGGGAATACTGTTGTATAGGTAAAAGAACCCCCTTCTTTATATTTTATCATTGTTCCGTCACCGGTCACTTTTTCGCCCATGATGTTCATAGGTTTCAGAGCCATCGATCCGCCCTGGTATTGCATCTCGGGTTGAAAATACATGCCCACTCTCTGGCCAAAATATTTTGGGGGGAATGTGCCTTTAATCGTAACTATAACGGAATCACATTTTTCAGAAAGAACCGGCGGGGTGACTACATATTTAACCAGGCTATATCTCTTTTCCATGTCTTTGATGTTCCCGCCGCTATAAGCAAATTTATAGGTCAGACCTAAATTTACAGAACTATACATATCATTTTTAACCTGCATTACTCCGCCCACGGTCATATCAAGACAATCGCCATCGCGGTATCTCCATAGGATCTCCGGGTTAATGGACCAATGCTTGTCAATATTAAAATCAAATCCGATTCCTGCCATGGCTTTAAATTCCAGGTTCCTGCCTCCGATACCGGAGGTGTTTCCTGAGTTATTCTTGCCTTTTTCACCTAACCAGGCGTCATCCAGTGTGGTCAACAGGTCCGTTCTATGACCAAGTGTCTGATCTGCACCGGCACCGAAGATTAAATAAGAGCTGAACAGACGTTCCGGATTATAACCAAGGATCCAGTTGAGCCAGTTAACTGTCACATCCAGGTCAGTTTCTATAGGATAGGCTACAAATTTCTTATGAATAAAATTACCTACAGCGTTATACTTTCCGGGATCAGGTGGAGGTCCTACTTCGCTCTGGAGCTTTCCTCCCGCAATCCTTGCCCTAACCCCAATAACCCTTGTAAACTGTTTTCCTACCAACACACCATAATCATAACCCGTAAGGTTCTTGCCTATATTAATCCAGGGATTTTTGGCCAAATCACCATTGAACTGGCTGAGTCCGCCAAAAGCTGTTACATACCAATAACTATAAGAAGGTGCGCCATTCTTTTTACCCTTTGGCTGTTCTTTCTTGTGTATTGTATCTTGTTTGGTTTGTGCAGCCTGCTTGGTAGGGGTAGTCTGAGAGAAAGAAACAAAGGGGATGACTGATACTAGAATGACAATCAACACCTTCGACAACATTTGAGTAAGCTTTTCCATACTTCTGAATTTTAGTTATAATTTACAAATTTTGTTTAGAGATATTACAAATATATCAATTAATGGATGAAAAACAATACTGAAAATCAATTTTTTTTTACCTGCAAGTGGTTATTAAGACCTAAATATACAAGTAATTAATTGAAATACAATTAATTAGAATTAGTAATGGTCCTCATTACGTTGTAAAATTATAAAATCTTTTATAAAATAAAAAATAAATTCTATTATAAATAAAAATTTTACGATGCTTTCTCAGAATGGTTGCATTTATATGAATAATTTCTTGCCCTTCTGATAAAGATCCCATAAAACAATCCCGGCAGCGATGGATATATTAAGAGAATGCTTTGTTCCGGATTGGGGAATTTCGATGCAACCGTCCACTTGCATAAGAACTTGATCATCAATACCTGACACTTCATTTCCGAATATAACTGCGATTCCTGAACGTATATCCGGATCAAATGCATCGATAGGTATGCTTTTATCTGTTTGTTCAACAGCATAGATCTTATAGTTTGCAATCTTCAGATCTTGAATTGTTTGCAATGTGTCAGTATAATATTTCCAGCTCACGGAATCTGTTGCCCCGAGGGCCGTCTTTTGTATTTCACGGTGAGGAGGTGTAGCGGTAATCCCGCACAAATAAATTGCCTGACAACGGAAAGCATCGGCTGTGCGGAAGATCGAACCGATATTGTTCTGACTTCGAATATTATCGAGCACAATGACCACAGGTAATTTCCGGGCTGATTTGAATTCCTGAACCGACAACCGGTTCAGTTCGGACATTTTAAGTTTTCGCATTAGCTGAAAAGATTTTTACATTTGCAATCAGTAGCGTTGCGTTATTTTTGTTAAAAGTTTTTAAAAAGCTTGATTTATCTTCTTTTCGTTTGCTGAAATTTGTCGACGGCGACGATTTGAAAGTGGATTTAGCTTCCTTTTTTAACAAATGTATGTCTCTTTATTCCGGGAACCGTTACATAATTGCAGGAATAAGTTACATCATTCACACATTCTCCAAAGCACTGCGCCTTTTGTGGTAAGGTTTTTGCAGTGAGATATAGTAAGTTAGTAATTTAATATGTTTGTATTTTGCCTTTTGATTTTTTTTATTTTCATTTGTCATTTGCGGGATGATGGGCAAAGAACCAAAATCAACTATTGCTGAGACACCTTTAATGAAGCAATACAATGCAATCAAGGTGAAATATCCTGATGCATTATTACTTTTCAGGGTGGGGGATTTCTATGAAACCTTCGGGGAAGATGCGATTAAAGTTTCCAATATCCTTAGCATCGTGCTTACCCGCAGGGCTAACGGAGTAGGCACTTATATTGAACTGGCAGGATTTCCCCACCATTCTCTCGATACTTATTTACCAAAACTTGTAAAATCGGGTTTAAGGGTAGCAATCTGTGACCAGTTGGAAGACCCTAAACTTGCCAAGACCATTGTCAAAAGAGGCATTACCGAGCTTGTAACCCCCGGTGTTTCTTACAATGATAAAATCCTTGATCAAAAGTCAAATAACTTCCTTGCGAGCATACATCTTGAAACAAAGACATCAGGATTGTCTTTTTTAGATGTTTCAACAGGGGAATTTTATATCGCTCAAGGCTCTCTTGAATATATTGACAAGCTGATCCAGAGTTTTCATCCAAGCGAAATCATTGTTCAGAAAAATAAACGATCAAGATTCTGTGAACTTTTCGGGCAAAAATTTTACATCAACACCTTTGATGATTGGGTATTTACGCAGGATTTCGCAAGGGATATCCTTTTAAAGCAATTTGGGACCACTTCACTCAAAGGATTTGGTGTTGACGACCTGGAGTATGCCATTATTGCTGCAGGAGCTGCTATTCATTATCTTGCCGAAACCCAGCATGATAAAATCCAACATATATCAAAAATTACGCGAATTGAGGAAGACCATTATGTCTGGCTGGACCGGTTTACCATACGGAACCTTGAGCTTTTAAATTCTCCGAACGAAAATGCCGCCACTTTGCTGAGTGTCATGGATCAGACTGTATCTCCTATGGGATCAAGGCTTCTGAAACGATGGATCATTTTACCATTAAAGAACCGGCAGCCTATCGAAGAGCGGCTCGATATGGTGGAATATTTTTTACAAAATCAGGAGTTACTGGAGGGGATCCGGCAGCAGATACAGCGTATCGGGGATATCGAGCGGTTGATCTCAAAAGTATCCGTTGGAAAGGTAAGTCCGAGAGAGATCAACCATTTAACAAGAGCCCTGGATGCAATTGAGGTAATTAAACATACCTGTGAAAATTCTTCCAGCAGCGGATTGAAGATCATCGGCGATCAATTGAATTCGTGCCATCTCGTGAGAGAACGGATTGAAAATGAAATGAATCCCGATCCACCTGCCTTGGCAAGTAAAGGGAATATCATTAAAAAAGGGGTGCATGCTGAACTGGATGAACTACGCCAACTGGCATTTTCCGGGAAGGATTATCTGGTTCAGATACAGCAAAGGGAAATTGCACGAACAGGCATTTCTTCCTTAAAAATAGGGTATACCAATGTCTTTGGTTATTACCTTGAAGTTACCAATGTTCATAAAGACAAAGTACCGCCAGATTGGGATCGTAAGCAAACTTTGGTGAATTCCGAACGCTATATTACCGAAGAACTAAAGATCTATGAAGAAAAAATATTAGGAGCGGAGGAGAAAATCCTTGAAATCGAATTAAAATTATTTAACGACCTACTATTATTCCTCGCTGATTTTATCGGACCTATACAACTGGATGCCACCATGATCGCACGCCTGGACGTTTTGATCACCTTTGCCCTGATAACCCGTAAACAACATTTTGTCAGGCCGGTTCTCAATGATTCTTACACCTTAGATATTAAAGGAGGACGCCATCCCGTCATTGAACAACAGATGAAGCCAGGTGAACAGTATATCCCAAACGATATAATGCTCGATGACACCAACCAACAGATCATCATTATTACAGGTCCGAACATGTCGGGTAAATCGGCTTTGCTGCGGCAAACGGCAATGATCGTCCTGATTGCCCAGATGGGATGTTTCGTTCCTGCGGAATCAGCCGTGCTGGGGATCACAGATAAAATTTTTACCAGGGTAGGCGCTTCTGATAATATCTCATCCGGTGAGTCGACGTTCATGGTTGAGATGAATGAGACAGCCAGCATTCTGAATAATATCTCCAACCGCAGTTTACTGTTGCTGGATGAAATAGGACGCGGGACAAGCACGTATGATGGTATCTCCATAGCATGGGCAATTGCGGAATTCATACATGAGCATCCATTGTTCAGGGCGAAGGTCTTGTTTGCGACGCATTATCATGAGTTGAATGAAATGACCGATCTGTTTCCCCGGATTAAAAATCAACATATCACGGTAAAGGAGATCAATAACCGTGTGATTTTCCTGCGGAAGCTTGTTCCCGGCGGAAGTGAACATAGTTTCGGTATCCATGTTGCCAAAATGGCCGGGATGCCGGCATCAGTCATTGAAAGGGCAAATGAACTGCTCCGTCAACTCGAAGAATCACATAATGCAGAAGAACTGGGAAAAATGCAGAATCCCGGGAATCAGATGCCGGGTACCGGATCAAAACAGAAAAAATCAGGCAGGAGGCATCCGGCATCCGGTATAAGCGATAAATTACAGCTAAGCTTTATCCAGTTGGATGATCCTTTGCTGCAGCAGATCAAGGAAGATATTCTAAATACCGACATAAATACATTGACGCCGGTAGAAGCTCTGATGAAGCTGAACGAAATAAAAAAAATCCTCGGGAAATAATTTGTTTTGATCGTCTAAAATTTTATAAATTTGCACTCCCAAATCAGTACGCGAAAGTAGCTCAGCTGGTAGAGCATAACCTTGCCAAGGTTAGGGTCGCGGGTCCGAATCCCGTCTTTCGCTCAGCAGCACAAGCCCTCCAGAGAGGGTTTTTTTTCATACGCCCCCACCCCCGGCCCCTCCCCCTCATGGGGGAGGGGCGAAGGGGAGTGGCATAAACGAATTATATTTCCGTCACACTCACACTTCAATCACACCCACACTCACACTTAGCTGCCCGGGTGGTGGAACTGGTAGACACGCAGGACTTAAAATCCTGTGCCTGTAGAGGGCGTGCGGGTTCAATTCCCGCCCCGGGTACGGACATTCAAGTATAAAACCTCGTAGATAAATAATTTACGAGGTTTGTTTTTTATCGGGGGAATGGTAAAAGAAGTCTTGTTTAATACTTTCTTTTCCACCATTTATGAATAGCAGTTGTACTCCGGCAATCGTAATAAGAACTGTCTGCATTAATAAAAACTGATTTACCTTTAACTGCTACCGATGTATCACTTGCCAATAATGTAAAATTAGGAGCAATAACACCGGAAGTAACTTCTACTATTTTCATTTGAACAGTATCCCTTTTGCTTGTTTGCTTCTTTGCTGAATAACCGTTGTCTGTCCAAGTAGAATCATTACCCCCGCTACCTGTTGGCCAAGCATATTTATTCACTACTCCGTTTGCATCAACTGTCAAGGCAACAGTTGGCAGAATACCCAAAGTTGGTATATTATCAATTCTTACTTTCCCATTTACTTGTAATTTTTGAACCGGATTGTCTGTCCCTATACCCACATTACCATTGGCTAAGATTCTAAGTCTTTCTATGGTACCATCTGAACCAGCAATACCCCCTGAACATCCGTTATTTGAGTAAACCAAATCCACGGGAATAGTATCACCAGATATTGTACCATGTACATAATAAAGCCAACCCGCAGCTATTCTAAATGATGAATTATGGTAAGCCGCTGCATAATATCCTCCTAACGCTGTTCCATTAATTACGTCTTGAGGATAATCAAGACTGCCACGTGAAACAGCCATAATATAAAATGGAGCATAATCGTCATTGTTTGACATTCGAAGAGTAAAATCACTATTGTCCCCCCTGAATGTTTGTACTTCAAATCTTGACGTTAATCCAACGCTCTTGGCATACATATTTTTATTATAATTACCGATCATTCCAAAACCATCCGTATTGCCATTGTTTATAATAAATACATTCGAGGTGCTGTCCCAATGGGGATTTTTAAGAGGACTAAGCACTCTTATTATATTTGCATCAATATCTAAGGTATTTAATCCGGTTGAGTTCTTCGTTGTATCCATCCCAATTGCAAGATAATGAATACTGGTATCGTTCATATACAATCCGTTATCTGCTATTACCGGAGTAATATATTTCCAATACTGTGTCGGGTTTATTTTTATCCATTTTGTTCCAACTAATTCAGAAGTAATACTATAAGTCATCCAACAATAATACTTTAACTCATAACAGTCACCGGAATGATAATTCGTCGTATCATCTGCACATTTTGTTGTAGGAATTGTTGGAGGTGAACCAGTATATTCAGAACAGTTACAATTTAATAGAATAAGTGTATCATAATGATTTGTGGGGCAATTAAACCGCCTTCTTATATGCGCAGTTCTTAATGTAGTATCATTTTCCCATACTGCCAATAATTCATACATTGAACTATCCTTCCTGACATAAACCAGCATTCCTATCTTTTGATGTGGTAAGACATTTCGGGCATTGGTATCATTCACTACATATTGAAGTGAATCAGGTCTTACACTAACAGGGATTGTCGGCTTGTTCTTTATAAAATCAACCGAATCGGGATGAGTTTGATTCCAGTCTGATTGTATCTTTGCACTGAATTCAATCCATTCAGTGCCATTGTAATACCAGAAACTGTGTGAGTCGTTGCCATAAACCAATAACCCTGTTGCAGGGGTGGAAATCGCATTTCGCTGAGCGGAATTCATACGAGGGATAAGTATCCCCTTTTCCATACTTTTTACATCCAGCATGGCGCTGCTGTCTGGTTGACTGCCATCGGTGTTAATACTAACTTGTGTATAAGAATAAAGTCCAGGCATTAATAAAAATATTCCTAAGACTACCCCGATTTTTAAAATTGTTCTCATTTTCTTTATAATGTTTTTTACAATTCAATATTATGGAATCTTAGCGAAGAACCAACTAAGTCTGGGTCTTGGTTTTTAACTGCAAATCGCCAGCGAAAAGTTCACCAGTAAAGGTATAATTTTAATTTTTGGTAATTTAAAAAAGGACGAAGGAAAACAAACGGTTTGTCCTTATTGTGGGGATCCAAAACAGTATTGACCAAATTTTTCAATTATGCACACGCACACGAATTGTTAAACCATTGATGTATTTTGATTAAGTCGGGAGGATTTTTACGCCCCTGGGGTTATCGCTCCAAGAACAATAAAAAAATTCAACTTAGTAGCATAAAAAAAGTCCAGGTATTGTCCCTGGACTTTTTTCATTTCCGCTAATCTTCAGGATTATTTTTTTGGCACATTTCCATTCTCCGTTCCGGTTTGCGGATTTTTCACCGGAGGTAAAGGTTTTGGTTCCGTACTCTTGATAATCGGAACAGCGCCGGTTTTATCCGGATTGTTAGTCTTTATGAGTTTACAGTTTTTATCAAACTGCAGGGTTTGTTTTTCTTTCCCCTTCATTACAACTACCGTGAAAGTTACCTCACCCTTGTTGGTTATTTTAAAGGCCTTTTCAATGGTAAAATCCTTCATGTTCAGGTGAATATAATCCTTCACACATTGCGGGAGATCAACAGGTTTAATTTCGATTTTGGTTTGTCCCAAAACGATTGTTGCAAACAATGCAACCATAAATGTTACAAATAGTTTTTTCATAATTTTAAATTTTATATGGTTAGTGACACAAAGATGCGAGGGAATTCTGTGTACATTTTGAAGTTCGAAGATTATTAATGAAGAATGTTAGGGACGACCGTGACGATCGTAATAATCGTGACAATCGTTACGAAAATGGAAAGTTCCCAATTCTAATCTGGAGTATTCACGGATTATTTTTTTCGTTTCGCCCTTAAATACTGATTGGGCCAGGTGATATCCTCATTCAGTTCAAAAGCTGCGCGTAAAGGGAAATACGGATCCCGTAAAAATTCACGAGCCATGATAACCAGATCAGCCTGGCCATTGGCAATGATCTGTTCTGCCTGTTCAGGCGTCAGAATCATGCCTACCGCCCCGGTATAGATGCCTGTCTGATTACGGATCCGGTCTGCCAAGGGTACCTGGTATCCGGGAACAATAGGAATTTTCACCCCAGTAATTATTCCACCGGAAGAACAATCGACCAGATCCACCTCCCTGGATTTCATAATTTCTGCCAGCGCAATGGAATCTTCTATTGTCCATCCTCCCTCCGTCCAATCGGTAGCCGATATCCTGACAAATAAAGGGTATTTCGCGGGCCAAATACTCCTGACAGCTGAAATAATTTCAAGAAGTAAGCGGATACGGTTTTCAAAGATCCCGCCATAATTATCCGTTCGTTTGTTGCTCAGAGGAGATAAGAACTCATGTATCAAGTACCCATGCGCTGCATGGATTTCAATAACTCTGAAGCCGGCTTTCAATGTCCTTTCTGCTGCGACTGAAAAATCCCTGACGACTTTTTCGATACCTTCCCGTGTTAAAGCTTCAGGGATAGCGTACTCCGCTGAGAATGGAATACCGGCTGGCGCAACTACTTTCCATCCTCCTTGTGATTCAAGGATAAGCTTATCACCATTCCAGGGTTCGTTATGACTGGCTTTACGACCGGCATGAGCCAGTTGAATTCCTGGTACAGAACCTTGTTGAAGAATAAAACGAGTAACTTTCTGAAGATACTCAATATGTTCATCCTTCCAAATACCCAGATCGGCTGTCGAGATACGTCCTTCCGGTGAAACCGCTGTCGCTTCGGTCAGTACCAAAGCCGCACCACCCACCGCCCTGCTTCCAAGGTGCACGATATGCCAGTCGTTCGCAAAACCATCCTTACTGGAATATTGGCACATGGGGGAAACTGCAATCCGGTTCTTAAATTCTATTTCTCTTATTCTGAGAGGACTGAAAAGGTGTGACATTGTTTTGTTATTTATTTTGCAAAAGTAAGATTAATCCGTCTTCTCATTTATTTTTAACCAATCAGAAGTAAGACATTAAAAATCCTGTATAAAGAAAGCCAGATCTTTGTAATAACATTCTATTTTTTATTCAGTCCGGAACAAAATTGAATAAATCATATGTAATTTTGGGAAAAATAAGTTTTGAAATCTTTAAACTTTTTCATTATGAAAACAATGTATAAGGTTACTATCATCGTTCTTGTTCTTTTCACGTCTTTTAAGGTACTCAATGCCCAGGACAAGATGCCAAAACCTCCCGTAGGACAAACCCAGAAAGCGATTTGCATCTTATATCCGACACAAGGCAATAATGCTTCAGGTACGATCACTTTTACCAAAACAGAAAATGGTATTAAGGTGGTAGCCGAACTCCAAGGCCTTTCCAAAGGGAAACATGGCTTCCATATCCATGAATTCGGTGATTGCAGTTCCCCAGACGGTACTTCGGCCGGAGGACATTTTAATCCGGAAGGGAAACAACATGGCGCCCCGATGGATATGATGAGACATGAAGGTGACATGGGAAATATTGAAGCAGATGATACTGGCAAAGCTCACCTGGAATATATCGATAAAATGTTGTCGTTTGATGGAGTCCATTCCATCCTGGGCAGGTCAGTCATTCTTCACAAAAGTGAAGATGACCTGAAAACGCAGCCTACTGGCAATGCCGGGGCCCGGATTGCATGCGGGGTCATCGGGGTAGCAAAATAATCATGTTAGTGCCGATCCAGGCCATGAAGCATGTATATCAGATGCATCAGCGATTTTATGATTTCAGTCATGTATTCATCAACTGCCCTGACACTTCCAGGCAAGCTGAAGATCAGAGATTGACCCACCACACCGGCAATACTACGGCTTACAAGGGCATTCGGTTTTTCAGCTCCATATTTCATGCGGATGATCTCCATGATCCCGGGGATTTCCTTGTCAAGCAAAGGCTTGATGACATCCGGAGTGAAGTCCCGCGGTCCGATTCCTGTTCCTCCGGTTGTAAAGATTATATCGGTTTTATCTTCACGATCTTTAAGCAAGAATGATCTTAACATGTCTGGGTCGTCGGGAATAAGAGAATACTGAATTTTGAAAAGTGAATTTTGAATAGTGAAGAATTTTCCGAGAAGTTCTTTGATATGGGGACCGGATTTATCTTCGTATTCTCCCCGGCTTGCCCTGTCGGAAAGCGTGATAATATGGATTGTAAAGATTTTTGGTTTGTATATCAATTCCATGCCGGGTTTAAGGATGCCGGGTTTGATCACCCTGCAAAAAATGCCTTCTTTCGGCATGATACAATTTCCTGTTTCTTTAAATATTATACAGGAAGTACCATGGCATTCCTTACCAATCTGGGTTATCTCAAGTTCCGCAACATCCGAAATAAGCTTGTCGAGAGGATGAGTTTTATATAACAGTAATCCTGAGGTTGTAATATTTTCAGCAAATTCCCCGTATTTTATTTTCCGTGAATTTTCTTTTTCGAATTTCTCAATACTTTCCACTCCCAATAAACTGACCTCACGGATTCCACACCCTGCATGAGCATCACCTGCCACACCACCGGCGACAAGATTTATAGAATCGACAGGGTGCTTGATAGTGCCCTTATTAACTGAGATGTTGACTGATTGGATGGTTATTCCCTTGTTCATCATTTGTTATTCGTGGTTATTCATAGTTATTCGTAGTTATTTATAGTTATTTGTTGTTATTGGTAATTGTTTATGGTTGTGGGGAGTTCTCTTTAGTAATTATGGTAATTCTTTGTATATAGAGTTATGATAAAAAAC
This sequence comes from uncultured Bacteroidales bacterium, assembly GCA_903929315.1. Classification (GTDB taxonomy): domain Bacteria; phylum Bacteroidota; class Bacteroidia; order Bacteroidales; family FEN-979; genus CAIYUC01. The sequence continues at coordinate 10,861 of CAIYUC010000055.1, read as the reverse complement.
ATTAAATGACAATAAATAACTACGAATAACCATGAATAACAATCCTTTCCTTCGATAAATACCTGTTATCACAGATCTGATTTAGTTTTCTTAATAAGCTTAATTTCTCCTATTTCCATTGCTTTATCGACTGCCTTGCACATATCATAGATGGTGAGAAGCCCTACAGAAACAGCAGTGAGCGCTTCCATTTCAATACCTGTCTGACCTATGCAGCGTGCTTCACTGTTGATAATGACTCCTGTCTTATCCAACGAGGCTTTCAGATCAATTTTCGTTATCCGGAGTGGATGACAAAGTGGAATAAGCTCGCTGGTCTTTTTGCCGCCCTGGATGCCGGCGATCTCGGCAAACGTTAAGACATCTCCTTTTTTTATTTTATTTTCTTCAATCAGTTTAATTGTTTCAGCGCTTAGATTAATATGTCCGCAAGCTTTTGCTGTTCTGAGCTGATCGGGTTTATGGCTCACATCAACCATATTGACTTTGCCATCAGCGGATACGTGGGTTAATTTTTTCATGATTTGAATCTTATCCTCCAATATTATGAAAAAAGTCAGAACTATTTGCTGTTCCTTTTTCCGGTTTATAGTTTATTGCATCTTTAAGGGCTTTATGGATTCCAAGTTCACGAATACTGAATTCTAGGTCGCTGAACAAGCAGGGTTTTATCCTGCCATTTGCGGTTAACCGCAAGCGGCTACAGTTCCTGCAGTCTCCGCCTTCTCCGCCTTCTACGAGGGTGAAACAACCGGATTCGAGGTTCATTTCATGTATAAACCGGACTTCCAGGTTGTTCTTTCTACAAAATTCCCTGACTTCCCCGGCATCCGGATCTGAGGATGAGTTTTTCACTACGCAATTTATCTTTATTGGGTCAAGTCTTGTTTTTTTCGCAGCCGCGATTCCATGAAAGACTTGATTTAAGTTGCCTCCCCTTGTAATTTCATGGAATTTTATGGGATCGACGGTATCAAGACTGATGTTGATCCTGTGTAAACCAGCCTTGGCAAGATCAGCAGCGAAATTATCGAGTAAAGTACCGTTTGTTGTCAGGCTAAGATCTGAAATTTCTTGAATCCTTCCTATCATTTCAATAAGTTGGATAATACCTTTTCTAACGAGGGGTTCACCACCGGTAATACGGACTTTGGAAATTCCCATTGTCACTGCTTCTTTCACCACTTCAACGATTTCCTCGAAAGATAAAATCTGGTCATGGCTGATCAGCTTTATCCCTTCGGCTGGCATGCAATAGACACATCGCAGGTTACAGCGATCCGTGACCGATATCCTGAGGTAATTGATCTTCCTGTTAAACCTGTCGTACACGAACCGGTTCTCCTTTCTTCAATAATGTTTCACCGGTTTCTATTGCAATTATCCCACCTGCGGCCGTATATGCATTGATATGTGCGGATCCATGATATTCAATGGGAAACAATTGTCCGTCAAGGATTCTTACCGGAATTAAAGATTTGCGAAATGACTGTTTACGCCGGTAGTCGACTCCCATTGGCAGGATTAACCGGGGAGATTCGGCAAAACAACCCATTAATCTCATGATGAATGGTTTGACAAGTATCTCGAACAAAACAAAAGATGAAACCGGATTCCCGGGAAGACCAAAAAGAAAATGATCCTTTTTTTTACCAAAAACAGTAGGTTTTCCAGGTTGAATAGCAATACTTTTGAATAAAATATCAAAACCGGCATCCTTTAGAACTTCAGGAACAAAATCAAAGTCACCCATTGAAACACCACCTGTGAGCAGAACAATGTCATTGTTTTCAATGGTCAGGTTGATTTTTTCAAGGAGATATCCAGGGTCATCCGGGGCAATACCATAATATAAGGGTATGGCGCCTGCTTTCCTGACCTGGGCAATAAGCTGATAAGCATTGGAATTCCTGATCTTTGAAAGAGCAGGTGTATCCTGGGGTTCTACCAGTTCATCACCTGTTGAGAAAATGCCTACCCGGGCTTGCCGGTGTACCAGAGGATTCACTACCCCGATAGTCGCTAGGACTGCAATGTGCTGAGGTTGTAATAAGGTTCCTTTGTCAATAAGTTTATCGCCTGGTTTAATATCTTCCCCCCTGTAACAAATATTTTTTTGCGATTTATTTTTAATAAAACGGATGCGATTACCGGGACTGCTTTCGGTATCTTCAACCATCAAAACACTGTCGGCTCCTTCAGGCAGCATTGCGCCTGTCATGATTTTTGAACATTGTCCTTTCTCAATAAGTTTTAGCGGAGCTTTACCAGCTGAAATAATCTCAATCACTTCCATCGGGCTATTGATATCCTCAAACCTGCAGGCATAACCATCAACGGCAGCTTTATCAAAGGGTGGCATGTCCATGTCAGCTATAATATCTTCGGCAAGGACCCGGCCTAAGGCATCCATCATCTCTACCTTTTCAACAGGCAATGTAGATGCTTGATCCAATACTATTTTGTAAGCTTCTTCGAAGGAAATCATAATTCATTCATTATATTATACGGCAATCAACGAGCAAACAAGGCACCAGGCACCAGGCAATAATTTTGAAGTTTAAAGCCTAAAGCCTAAAGCTTAAAGCGTGCAGACTGAATTGCAAATTTACACTTTATGCTGGTATGAACCGTATTGCAGAGGCTTTTAAGCTGATCCAAATGAGGTTGCCTTCAGCGATTTCGAGATGGTTCATTGATTCACGGGTAATGATTGCATGGATCAATATTCCGATATCGATCAGGACTTCCACGCCTGTTCTTGATGGAATAATATCCTTCACTGTGCCTTCAAAGTTATTTACTGCGCTTGAATCAATTCTTTGGCGTGACAGTATGATATCTTCAGCACGGATGATGACATAGCCACTATTTTCATCCGGTTCACCCGGTATCCAAATTGAGATTTTATCATTTACAATTGCATTACTATGATCTGCATCTTTCGACGTTTTAACCCGGAAGAAATTTTTAGCTCCGGTAAAATGTGCCACAAACTCTGATTTCGGTTGCTGAAAAACTTCCATGGGAGAACCAGTCTGTAAAATTTCACCATTATTGATGACAGCAATTTTACCCCCCAAGGATAGGGCTTCCTCATAATCATGTGTGACATGGACTATGGTCTGTCCATTCCGGTTCAATCTTCTCAGCAACCCCCTGAGTTCGGAACGAAGCTGGGTATCCATTGAAACCAACGGTTCATCGAGAAGAAGGACTTTTGGTTCCTGGATGAGTGTTCGTGCGAGGGCGACCCGTTGAAGCTCACCGCCTGAAAGAGTCGATGGTTTACGGCTTAACAAAGACGAAATACTTATTTGTTCAGCGATCTTAAGGATCTTATTCTTCTTTTCTGAAGGACTTTTATGCATACCATATAAAGAATAAGCGATATTTTCTTTAACGGTCATATGGGGGAAAACAGCATGATCCTGGAAGACCAGCCCAATACTCCTCTTTTGTATCTTTTCATAAGTGATATCTCTTCCTTCAAGGAAAATAGAACCTTTCCCGGGAGATAAGAGCCCGGCAATTGTTTCCAGTACCATCGATTTCCCTGCTCCGGACACCCCAAGCAAAATAAAATAATCACCTTTCTCAACCGTAATATTAATCGATTTCAAACTGAAGTTACCCAATGTTACCGATATGTCACGCAATTCAAGCATAAGTATATCATATAAGAGATATAAAGGATCAAGTTATTTATTGTCTTTATCTTTTTGGAATAAAACAGGACTTTCTTTTTCCCGGGAAAGAAACCGCAGTATAATAAAGACAGCCAATGAAATTGAAATAAATAATACGGAAACAGGCCGTGCATATTTCAACCCGAAAGCACCGAACCTCTCATAGATCAGGACTGGCGTGACCATCGGATGATATGCAACGACGATAATGGCGCCAAATTCACTCATTCCCCGCGCGAACATCAGGATCAACCCGGAAACGATATTTCTCCATGCAAGAGGTAAAGAAACGGTGAAAAAAACCCGGGAAGGTGAAGCTCCCAAAGACAAAGCCGCATTCTCGAACCGAACAGATACACCTGAGAAGCCATCCCTGGCCGCATTAATAAGGTACGGGATGCTTACAAATGCCATTGCAACGGCAATCCCTGCCGGTTTTCCGACAAAATCAAGGCCGATGAATGATCCAATCTTACCGAGAACAGAATTCCGCGATACAAAACCAAGAATTGCAATGCCAGCTGCTGAATGAGGAATGACAACAGGAAGATCGATAATTCCCATGATCAATTTCTTAAGGGGAAAAGTTTTCCTTGCCATTAGATAGGAGAGAGGGATAGCCGCAAAAGCAAAAACAATGGTCGCAAGCATTGATGTCCACAGAGTAAGCCATATACTTTGCTGTACTTCGGTTTCTTTGGCTGTTTCAAATAAAGACACAGGAGACGTAGCAAGGAACATTCCCAGCAGCGGAGAAATGATAAAAAGCAGGATTAAAGCGCCAAGCAGGATGAAAACGAGTTGTATCGGCTGAAACTTGTTCAATTTACAAATTAGGGATTATTTTATTTTCTATTTTTTGTATCGCTTGACAACTAAGCCGTAACTGCTCATTTCACTATTTCACTGTTGAAAAATTGTATCTCCGAGATTGCCTTTACGGCCCTGTCGGAGAAGAAATCTGCACCCGAAAATAAACGGAATTTGCCTCCATCTTTTTCATCTTGTCTGCAAGGAACAAGCAGAACTTCCGACTGATCATTCCGGTTCATGATCTCACTGTAGGAAAAAACCGAACGGTACCCATCTATTCCAATTATGGCAAACAATCCGCTTTTAAGGTCTGTTTTATTAAGAGGCCAATATCTCAGTAATAATTCTTTAAGATAGATGCCTGTGAATGGTTGGGTGCTGTGGATCCCTCTGCCTCTTCCGTAAAAGATTGCGTGTGCGGTTTCGGGTTGGATATCCGGTGGAATTTCTGAAAGTGTTACGATCCTGTTATTATTTGATGAAAAGTTGATTTCCCCGGAGTACAAAGGATCAATATCCCGGTTTACAGGTATTGATCTCGCGTAGGACCTGACAATGATCTTGACCGGATTGGAGATATTCCTTTCAGTGATGAGATCAGAGCCAATGATCAGTTTCCTTTCCTGGGGCAAGGGCCAAAGGTCTTTAGTTTTACTCGGAACGATCATGGAAACATCCGTAGCAAAGATTATTTTGTGCAGGTTACTGGGGTAAAAAATCTCACCCCAGCTCACCATCACTTTTTCTCCTTTATCATTTTCTATCTCAACATAAAGATCAATAATGGAGGAAAATTCTTCTTTGTTCTTCTTGTTGACCAAACGATTGGTTAATATGTCAAAAAGAGAATAGCCGTCATAACGGTAAGCCCCGATAAAAACGTCTTTCCCGTCACCATCCAATAAAGCTTCCTTGACAATAACGGAATGTTTTGTAAGGGAATTCAGATCTACGAAGCCAGGATTTTCGACTTCTCCTGCTATTTCGATCTCACCCCCTTTCAGGGAGATAGTTTCCGTGTCGTCATAAAAGTTATTGTTGCGCATGATATTGTCTTTTTGGGAAAATAATGGCGTATAAGGTAGTATGAGCAGAAAAAAAATAATTATAATTTTCATTTCATGGGAATTGCAAAGGGTTTAAGTTCTTCAGGTAACTTCTCGAAATTTTTTGTTTCCATGGGAATAACCGAAGGCTGGCCGTTTTTTTCCATGATCTTCATTCCTTTATCTTTGGAAAGAAGAAACCGGAGAAAAGCAATTGCGGCAGGTTTGTCCGGTGCATTGCGAAGGATGGTTATCCCATAGATCATTGGTTCTCCTTTCACCACTTCTTTTTTCCCCGGTTCCTTGCCAGTGATCTCAGTTGAAACCTTACTATATTTATCAGCATAAGCCGGGTTTTTCAGATTTATTTCATCCGGAAGGGTCACATATTTCAATTGATGCTGAATTGCAACGGAGCGGTAAAGAAAAATATAATCAATGCTTTCGGTTTCGAGCAGTGCAAGAAGATCAACTTCTTTTGGCCTGATGAAATTCTGATCCTTGTCAGTGATCATTTTAGCCAGGCCTGGGCGTTTATAAAAATCTTCTGCAAGTTGCAAGGTCATAATTGTCCTGTAACCGCACGGATCAGCATTAGGATCAGCACGGGCAAAGGCAACGTCTTTCTTCATCAGGATATCGAACCAGTTCTTTGCATTAATCTGATTTGAATAATGCGATTTATCCTGATAAACGATGGATAATTCATTGCTGACGAATTTTATGTTCCAATCAGCGTATTTCGGTATCAGCAGATTGTCGATCACTCCGTAGTCTGAAGAAGCTATAATATCACAGGGTTTATTAAGATCAGTGATCTTGCGGGCCGATGCGACACTGCCTGCTGATTCCATATAGATCTTAATATTTGGGTAGATCTTGTTGAATTCAGCTGCAACTTCTTTTAACGGAACCGAAAGGCTTCCAGCATGAAAAATGATCAGGTCGCCGGATAATGTGGATGCTTTTTCCTGGCTTTTCATAGTTTGGATAATGAATGAAAAGAATAGAAGGATTACAAAACGGGTCATTACCATATGTTTATGTCATTTTAAATTTTCGATAAATGATTCAAAACCCTTTTGGATCATAGCATCCACAGAAGCATGAAATTGATCAAAAGCATTGACAAGACGTTTACCTTCCTCTGTCAAAACCGTCTTTCCCCCTTCATGGCCACCACGGTGCTTTTCTAAAAGAGGAAATCCAAAGAACTTCTCGATCTTTTTAAGGTCTCCCCATGTTCGCCGGTAGGTATAACCCAATTCATCGCATGCCGCCTTCAACGAACCTTTCTGATCAATCAGTTTGAGTATCTGCCATTTACCGTCTCCAAGAATACCGGCATCTTTCTTATCCGACATCCAAATCTTGTAATGTAAATTTATCGCAGAAAGCTTTTCTCTGAATTTCGTTTCCATACAAGATGAAATAAGAGGACAAAAATAAAATATTTGACGATATGTCATACCATGCATATCCAAATTCAGAGAGAAATATTCTAAATTAGCGCCTTCTTTTCGCTAAGCATTATTAATGCTTAAAGAAACCAAAACAAAATAACAGAAAATGAATAAAGGCAAAAACACAAGGATATTGATCCTGCTTTTTGTAGGTGTATTGATGGGAGCGTTGGATATATCTATTGTAGGGCCTGCGATTCCGTCGATTGAAAAGACGATCCAAATGGCTCAGAGGGATCTTTCCTGGATTTTCTCCATTTACGTTCTCTTCAACCTGGTTGGCATTTCACTGATGGCAAAACTATCGGATTACTTTGGCAGGCGGTGGATATACATGTTATCGATCGTTCTCTTCGGATTAGGTTCCCTGGTGGTTGTTTTATCTCATGATATCACTATTTTATTAACCGGTAGGGCGATCCAGGGTTTCGGCTCCAGTGGGATTTTTCCGGTTGCCGCAGCAGTGATCGGGGATGTATTCCCTGTCGAAAAGCGTGGCAGAGCTCTGGGTCTGATCGGAGCTGTATTCGGGATTGCCTTTATCCTCGGGCCATTTATTGCAGGTTTCATGTTGATGTATTTTAACTGGAATGCACTGTTCATCATCAACCTTCCCATTGCTTTGCTCCTGATCCTTTTCAGTTACTTTCTGCTGCCTTCAAAAAGAATTGAAAACCCTGCAGGATTCGACTGGCCAGGGATCATCATGATGGGCATCATTTTAACCTGTTTCACGCTTGCGATAAACCTCATTAAGGCGAACAGCTTCTTAGAAGGAGTTAGTTCCTGGCCGGTTTTACCCCTCCTTGTAGCAGTTGTAATCCTAACGCCATTATTTCTCATGCTTGAAAGAAGTCAGACTGCACCCGTGTTGAATGCGCATTTATTCAACATCCGTCAGGTGCGGTTAGTGGGGTTTATTGCAGTGGGGGTGGGATTATTTCAATCCGCAATGGTTTTTCTTCCAAAACATGCCGTCCTTATTTTCGGGGCAGAACCTTCCAAAGCCAGTTTCATGTTGCTTCCTGTCGTTATCGCTACAGCGCTGGGTTCACCGATAAGCGGGAGATTAGTTGACAAAATAGGATCGCGGATCATCATCTTTTGTGGCCTTGTTATTTCGACCATCGGATTGTTTATCCTCGGTTTTGTCGTGAAGAATTTAGTATTCTTTTATATAGGAGAAGGTATGCTTGGCCTTGGGTTGGCCATGCGGGCATCCCTGAATTATATTATCCTTAACGAGGTTTCTCCGAGAGAACGAGCTTCGACACAAGGAATCCTTATTATTTTTATCAGCATCGGTCAACTGACGGGCGCTGCATTGATAGGATCCATTACTTCCCCTATTGCACAGGGAACATCAGGATTCGGAAGCATTTTCATGATCATGTCCATACTTTCACTTGTCCTCGTATTCTGTTCCGTTTTCCTGAAAACGCGTAAAATGGAATTGAAAAAAATGTCCGGATCAGCCCAAAATAATTAATCGGTTTCACCCCGGGAAGTTGACTAAAATGTATGGCTGATCATAATTTTATCTTCTTTGTGTCCTTTGTGCAATCTTTGTGTTCATTGTGGTTAAGTTTTTTGAAAGATAACCACAAAGGTCACAATGTTTTAAATAAAGGTCACAAAGACTTTTTAGTCAACCCAGAAGTGGGTAAGGAGTTTCTTAAAATTTATTAGAGGACATTTATTTAGAAATGTTCTAAATTATTTGTAATTTTGGCGACAAATTCAGCCTCTCCCCCCGGGGGGTTGTCTAATAAGTTGGAAAGTTAATGTTTCTCGCTGAGTTTCGCTGAGTAAACGCAGAGTCCCGCAAAGTTAAAACTCTTGTTTTCAACATTCTGCGAAAATCTGCGATTAATCTGCGGAAATCTGCGAGAAAAAATAGAAACTTATTGGACACCCCCTGAAACCTGCTGACAGGCAGTGGGATGAGGTGCTTACGTTAATTTACTTCAGGTGTTACGAAAAGAATACAGGAGTACCAAACAGATACCTCTCTGCTCTGCGGCGAGGGATTTCATTTAAAATATGAATCTATGAATAATGCAATTTTCCGAATGGAGCGGCCTGAAAACGAACATGTTTTTGACTATGCCCCCGGGTGTAAAGAAAGAAAAGCCCTCAATGCAGAACTGGATAAATTAAGCAGCAATGTATTAGATATGCCATTGATCATTGGAGGTAAAGAAGTCAGGACAGGAAATACCGGGACGGTCGTAATGCCTCATGACCATGGTCATATCTTAGCGCAGTATCATAAAGCCGGAGAGAAAGAAGTGAACATGGCGATTGAAGCTGCCTTGAAAGCCCACAAGGAATGGGCTTCTGTTTCATGGGTTGAACGGGTATCGATCAATTTAAAAATTGCTGAGCTGATCGCAAAGAAATACCGTTTTCTCCTGAATGCATCGACCATGCTTGGGCAAGGTAAGAATGCCTACCAGGCTGAGATTGACGCAGCCTGTGAGACCATCGATTACCTTCGATTCAATGCATTCTTTACATCCGAGATCTATGATTTGCAACCAGGCTCACAGCCAGGCATTATCAATCGTTTTGAATACCGTCCTTTGGAAGGGTTTGTGTTTACCGTCTCGCCGTTCAATTTTACCGCCATTGGTTCAAACCTTAATATGGCGCCTGTGTTGATGGGAAATACGGTCATCTGGAAACCTTCGAGTACCTCATTATTATCGAATTATTTCCTGATGAAAATTTACGAGGAAGCCGGTGTCCCTGACGGAGTCATTAATTTCCTGCCGGGGTCAGGAAGCCTAATCGGTAAAACAGTTTTGAGTCACAGGGACTTTGGCGGGATACATTTCACCGGCTCTAACGAAACATTTGATGGAATATGGAAGAACATCGCACAAAACATAAAAATGTATAAATCTTATCCAAGGTTAGTAGGCGAGACCGGAGGAAAAGATTTCATTTTTGTTCATCCTACGGCTGATCCCCAGGAAGTGGCGGTAGCAATTGTCAGGGGTGCTTTTGAGTTCCAGGGACAGAAATGTTCGGCTGCATCCCGGGCCTATATCCCTGAATCTCTTTGGGATGATATAAACAATCGTATGGGAGGAATGATTTCAAAGATCACAGTTGGAGATGTAAGGGAATTCAGCAATTTCATGAATGCTGTGATCGATGAAAATTCTTTTGATAACATCATGAGCTATATTGAGTTCGCAAAAAACTCAAAGGATGCAGAAGTAATCTACGGTGGAAAAGGAGATAAATCCAAAGGTTATTTTATAGATCCCACAGTTATCCTTGTAAAAGATCCGCATTTTAAAACGATGGAAGAAGAGATCTTTGGCCCTGTCATGTCCATCTATGTTTATAAGGATAAAGATTTTGATGAAACGCTAAAGATATGTGATCAGACCTCGCCTTATGCTCTCACGGGCTCGATCTTTTCCAAAGACCGGGAAGCATTGAATAATGCCTGCAGGATATTACGTTATGCTGCCGGAAATATTTACTTCAATGATAAACCCACCGGAGCCGTAGTAGGGCAACAACCTTTCGGGGGATCAAGAGGTTCAGGAACCAATGATAAATCAGGAAGTTTCCTGAATTTACTGCGATGGACAAATCCAAGGACGATCAAGGAAACATTGATTCCGGCCACGGAATTCACTTATCCATTCATGAAAGAGGACAAATGCCATTAAACAGCCTCACCCCCCATGGGGGTGTCTAATAAGTTGTAAAGTGGAAGTTTCTCGCTGAGTTTCGCTGATTTAAACGCAGAGTCACGCAAAGTTAAAACTCATGTTATCAACCTTCTGCGAAAATCTGCGAAAATCTGCGATTAATCTGCGGAAATCTG
>CAIYUC010000054.1 GCA_903929315.1 uncultured Bacteroidales bacterium | reverse complement strand
TGATGGAATGAAGTCGGAGATGACTTCATTGAGGTCGGATGTTACTGCCCGGTTTGACCAGCTTTTTAATTTCCTTTGGGCGATCATTGGTATTTTCACAACCATGATGGTCAGTGTATTCGGATTCGCTTTCTGGGACCGTAAACTTTCTCTCGCTCCGTTAAGGAAAGAAAATGAAAAAACCCTTATGGTCTTGTGTGATTATGCAAAGCACCAGCCTAAACTGCTCGAGATCCTGAAGAACGCCGGCTTACTTTGAGTCGGCAGTCAGCAGTCAGCAGTTCGCAGTCGGCAGTTCCCAATTCCCACACTCACATCGAGTATCCAGAATCCAGCATCCAGTATCTGTTTTTTAACTCACCACTTCACCAATCACCTTTTTTATTACACAGAGTTACTCAGAGGATTTACAGAGAACCACAGAGCAGAATTCGGAATTCAGGATTAACGATTGACCCGGCCGTTAGGCACCACCGCTTACCGGTTTGGCGACCTGCATGGTATATAATACAGAGAAAAGTGAAGCGGATTGAATTTGTAGATTTATTTGGGGAAAAATTTATAAATATCTTTTCTGTTTAAAAATCGAACCAGGATTACATGATCATTCTCAAAGAAAAACCCCAATCTAAAATCGCCAATCTTTATCCGAAAGGCTGAAGGATGTCCTTTTAGTTTTTTGATATCAGCGATCATAGACAAATCAACCGGTTTTTTAATTTCTTCGATGATCTTCTCAAGGTTGTCTGAAACTCTTTGATCCCTGATCTTTTTTATATCCTTTAAAAATGATTTCCCGTAAAGTATTTTCATTTCTTTTTCAGGATTTTCATCACTTCATGTTCAGACACATATTCTCCTTTTTTTTCCTGGAGCATTGCTTTTAACAAGCTCATATCTTCTTTGTCTTCATCATAAAGAATCTGAGGTTCGAACCCGAGTTTTTTAAGGAGTTCAGAAAGAAAAGTAAAATCTTTCTTATCCTTTGGCGTAATAACCAATGTTTTCATTTTGTCAGAATTTTATATAAAAAAGGTTAAAACATTCATTCTGAAACGTTGATTAAAGTATTTCTTTTGGTACAAATTTACTGTTTTTAGGACAATATCGTTTCAGTCAATAGTAAAACAATGAGTTGGTGAACTGATTTTTCTTTTATTAATTCACAGTCATCCATCCCTATCACGCGTCGTGTATTTGTCCGCCCGTCCGCATACCTGAATCCGGCATCTGAATTTTTTATCGCAATCCTATCGACTTTGTGTATATATTTTGTAATTTAGGGAGAAATTTCACCCCATGGCCAGGAAAATCCCTCTTTTTTTCATACTTCTCATCATTGGTTTGCCTGTGACAGCACAAACCCGGTTTCCGGTTGTACAGATGTATCAATCCTCAGGAGGCTATTATGTTGAGCCATCGATCTGTATCAACCCCAAAAACACGAACCAGACGATTGCGGGAACTGTAATCAATGATTTTTATTATTCTGTCAACAATGGCGCGACCTGGACCTATGGAACGTTGTCGTGCCCCTGGGGTGTCTGGGGGGATCCGGCAATTGTTGTTGATACAAACAGCAACTTCTATTATTTCCATCTTTCCTATCCAAGTTCTCCGGGGTGGTGGATAGACCGGATCATATGCCAGAAGTCGACAGATGGCGGACAGACTTGGAACAGTGGAAGTTATACGGGCTGGAGTACATACCCTCGTGCTCAGGATAAACCATGGGCAGCTGTCAACGGGGCCAACAATCACATTTACGTAACGTGGACACAATTTGATAACTACGGCAGTACTAACCCGGCTGACAGTTCCATTATCCTTTTCTCAAAATCAACCGATGCAGGTGACACCTGGAGCACACCGTTGCGTTTAAGCAGAACGGCAGGAGACTGTCATGATGATGATAATACTGATGAAGGGGCAGTCCCATGCATAGGGCCTGCCGGGCAGATCTATGTTTCGTGGGCCGGACCGCTCGGGATCATGTTCAACCGTTCCCTTGATGATGGAACTACGTGGGTGAATGCAAATATTTTTGTCACCTTAATTCCCGGAGGATGGAATTATCTCATACCGGGCATTAATCGTTCAAATGGCCTTCCCGTTACCTGTTGTGACCTGAGCTACAACCCTTACAGAGGTCATATTTATATTAACTGGTCGGACCAGCGCAATGGGACAGACGATACAGATGTCTGGTTCGTGAAATCAACGGATGGCGGGAATACCTGGTCGGCCCCCAAGCGGGTCAATGACGATCCTGCCGGTAAACAGCAGTTCTTTACATGGATGACCATCGACAATGTAACAGGATATATTTACATTGTATTTTATGACCGCAGGAATTATTCCGATGACCAAACCGATGTCTATATGGCAGTGTCGAAAGATGGGGGAGACACTTTTGAAAATATCCGGATCAGCTCAGCCCCGTTTACGCCAACTTCATCTGTTTTCTTTGGTGATTATACCAATATTTCCGCACATAACAATGTCGTAAGACCGATTTGGAACACACTCACAACAGATGGAACAAAGGCCATTTATGACGCCATCATCGATACCATGTTTGCAACGACCGTAAAATGGGCCGGAAGCATTTCTGCAGAATGGAACAATCCCTGGAACTGGAGCCCGCGGGCCATCCCGACAAGCATACAGAATGTGATCATTCCACAAACCACCAGTGGACATTACCCGAGCATCAATACAGACGGCCTTTCCTGTAATAATCTTACGATCCAGGCCAATGCCACGATGACCATTCCCAATGGCCGTGCGTTTGAGATCAAAGGAACTTTTACAATTAAGAACCTTGGCGGGATAACCAACAATGGCACGGTGACGATCAAAGGATTGATGGTAAATGAAAATACACCATAGACCGGATAAAGATAGCTGTCAGCTCAATGAAGAAAATTTTCAATTAACGGGAGGTTTAATTATGAAAACAGTAAATATTTTTTTGCTCATAGTGGGTTTGCCGTTCCTTGGCCTTGCTCAGAAATATGCACCAGGCGACTTTTCCGGGATCATCCGGATTGAGGATAATAAAATTCTTGATTTCACGTACCTGAACAATCCGGACGGAGGGACCGTCATTTATTATTTTACCGCTTTGCCGGATGCTAAGAAGTATAAAACCGACCTGAAAATTAAATCCTTACTCATGCAGCAGATCCGGAAGCTTGAATTTCTTCCGAAGACCGTTGAAGAAACGCAGTATCTCAAGGCCTTCTGCAGGGACTGCAAAATAACGAAAGCGAAAGTCTTCTTTCGCGGCAGCAAGGAATCAACCCCGGAGATCCTTTATCTCGCCTTCGACCGGTTCGAATGGAAATCTGACGTCATGAAAGGATTTGAAGAACTCAGAGTGATGGAGACGAGGTTCATTGAGGAAGTTACGATCAATGTGAGAAAATAAAGAGTCGGCAGTTGGCAGTTCGCAGTTCGCAGTCACCAGTATTCATTGTTGAAAACTTTTCCTGAAATTTGTATTACTTTTGTGCTATAAACCGGATTAAGAGAGAAAAATTATTCATCCGGAATTATATGAAAACGATCGTAACCATTATCGGCATTTGGATTATTCTTCTTCCCCAGATCCTTAAGGCAGAGTTGAAAGAGATTCCTTTCACCATCGATGACCGCGACAGGCTTATAAGAACCGAGCAAAAGGTTGAAGCTGTTGACGCAAAAATTGACATGAAAGTAGATGGATTGCACTCGGAAATGACTGCGCGTTTCGATCAGCTGTTCAACTTCCTCTGGGCTATCATTGGCATTTTTACGACCATGATGGTCAGTGTATTCGGATTCGCTTTCTGGGACCGTAAACTTTCTCTCGCTCCGTTAAGGAAAGAAAATGAAAAAACCCTTATGGTTTTGCGTGATTATGCGAAGCACCAGCCTAAACTGCTCGAGATCCTGAAGAACGCCGGCTTACTTTGAGTCGGTAGTCAGGCGGCATCTGTTTTCAGTAATTCGTAATTAATCTTGTCCACCCATCTGCCCGTTCGCCCGTCCGCCTGTCCGCTTGTCTGCTGATCCGGCATCCATATTAATAAACGTCTTTTCTATGTTTGATCTTAAGGATGGTAATAGTTTTCAAGAAATCGTCAATTGCATAAATAATACGGATGGAGCGATAACGAATTCTGTAAAGATTTTTTTCTCCGATTAGTTTCTTCACACCTGTTGGCCTTGGGTCTGATTCCAGTAAGATGATCTTTTTATCTATTGCTTCAAATACTTTTGCTGGTAATCCTTCCAATTCCTTTAATGCGGATCTTTTTATAGAAACAGAATATTGAGCCAACTTATTTATTTTTTTTGAGGATCTTCTTCCGAACGATCCGGTAAGGGACTGATTCTTCTTCAACCCTTTCCTTAGCTTCTATGGCATCCAACAGATCTTCAATCAATTCACCCCATTCTTTAAGGTCTATCACAATTGATTTCCGTTCTCCGTATTCATCGATTAAATATTCAATTCCTTTCATTTACGTCTTTTTCTGCAAAGATAATTCAAACATATTGAAAAAATGAACTTACATTAATCAGCTTTTTTTCAAAAGGTAATACATTATTTGCATATTTTTTTCAAATATTCCAATTCAGGCTTCAATGCTATATCTTTTTTTGAGGTGCCGGAATAATCTTTAATAAAATTCTTGTTGGATAGTTTGAATTTTTTTTTTACTGTTAAGGCGTCAAGACGCTAACCTTAATTCCTACGGGGTTGGCTAAAAGTCAAAATTTTATTTAAAACCGCAGAGACGCAGATCTGCAAGCAGTCGGCAATAGGGTGTGAGTTTGGGTGTGGAGGTAGTGTGGGTGTGAAAATTCATAATCCGTAATTATTCTAGTCGGCAGTTGGCAGTTGGCAGTTTGCAGTCACCAGTATTCATTGTTGAAAACTTTTCCTGAAATTTGT
>CAIYUC010000053.1 GCA_903929315.1 uncultured Bacteroidales bacterium | reverse complement strand
GGATTTAATGTGCAGTTGCGTAAGGGTGGGTTTAGTTATGATGTTTATAGAATATCGAATATCGATCAACGAAGTTTGAAGTCAGAATTTTCCGCGTCTCGCGTCTCGCGTCTCGCGTCATGTGACAGCAATCCGGCATCTGAAATCGAGCATCCAGCATCGAGTATCGAGTATGACAGGATTGATTTCGACCTCCTGAATGCCAACCCCGATCCGGTTATTGAAACTTCAAATCCTTCACCCGATTACTTCAACTATTTTACAGCCAATATCCCTGCTACCGGCATTAAGAATGTCAGGCAATACAGCAAAATCACCTACAAAAACATTTATCCAAATATTGATCTTGATTTCTTCACAAATAAAGAACATGGATATGAATACAATTTTGTGATCCATCCGGGAGCAGATATCAATGATATACGATTCAGAATTGACGGACCTGGAAATATTTCTTTAATTGGGGACACCCTGAAATTCGGGACAAGATTTGGCGATATAGAAGAATTGATCCCTCAAAGCTATTATTTAGTGAATGAATCCAAAATTGATATCAAAGCCCATTTCCGAAAGATTAATAATGAAGTTTATGGCTTTATAGTTGATAAAGCAATTCCGGAAAATTCAGCACTGATTATTGATCCCACATCAATAAGACTTTGGGGAACCTATTATGGTGGCTCGGGGTACGATATAGCCGGACAATGTGCAGTTGATAAAGCCGGGAATGTTTTTCTTACAGGAACAACTCAATCAACCAATAATATTGCAAGTTCCGGATCATATCAGCAAAATCTGATCGGTTTCCAGGATGCCTTCCTGGCAAAGTTTAATGCAGCCGGACAGCGTCAATGGGGTACTTACTTTGGCGGAGGTAGTGAAATTTTAATTCAGGCATCAATCGCTGTCGATAAAAGCGGAAATATTTATTTTGCGGGCTATACCAGCTCAACTTCCGGAATTGCCTCTCCGGGAGCACATCAGAAGGTGTATGGTGGAGGTCAATCTGATTGTTTTCTTGAAAAGTTCAACCAGGCCGGTGACAGACTCTGGGGAACTTATTATGGTGGAGCTGGAACTGAAGAAAGCGGGGGTGTTACCACGGATGAAAACAGGAATGTATTTCTAACGGGAGAAACTTCATCAGATACAGGTATTGCAACCGTTGGATCCTATCAACAAAATTACAACGGTGGTGGAGATTCATTTCTTGCAAAATTTGACAGCAACGGTGTCCGTCAATGGGGTACCTATTATGGTGGTACATCAGATGACTATGGTTATGCCTGTGCGATTGATCGTTCAGGAAATGTGTATTTTTCCGGTAATACTTCATCAAGTACCAACATTGCAAGTCCGGGAGCATTTCAAACAACATATGGTGGAGGTAACACTTATGGTGATGCATTTTTAGCAAAATTTACGACCGGGGGCCAAAGAATATGGGCAACATATTACGGTGGGTCAGGTAACGATGTTGGAACTGGATGTATTGCCGATAGTGCAGAAAACATTTGCTTGTTTGGTTGGACGGATTCTCCTAATCGTATAGCAAGTGCCGGATGTTTTCAACCTACATATGGAGGAGGAAGTTCCGATGCATATATTGTAAAATTCGATAGTTTGGGTCAAAGACTATGGGGTACTTACTACGGAGGCAATTACGAGGATGAGGCTGGCGGTTGTGCAATTGGATGGAATAATGAAATATTCATGGCAGGTTATACTGGATCGACAAATAATATTTCGACTCCTGATTCTTATCAGCCGGTTATAGGAGGTTATCGTAATGGGATGCTTATAAAATTCAATGCTGCAGGACAACGTCAATGGGGTACCTATTATGGAGGGAGTGATTTTGATTATTTTTGGAATTGCAGTTATTTATCGGATGATACTATTTACGCGGCTGGAGATGCAGGATCGACAACTAACATAGCGAGCCCGGGAGCATGGCAGCAAGTTTTTGGAGGTGGAACCGGGGATAATATGTTGATCAAGTTTCTCGATTGCTGGCCTATTGACACTGCCGGCCCCATTACCGGGCCGGTCAATGCATGTAAGCCTTCGAACGGCGTTGGTTATTCAATTCCATCACTTGCCCATGCTGTGAATTATATCTGGACCTTACCCGCGGGCTTCACTCTTACAAGTGGTGCAGGAACTCCAAGTATTACTGTGGATATCAACAATTCTGCCGCTTCAGGAACTATCTGGGTAAAAGGATTGAATAAGTGTAATAATCCCGGAGATTCGGCTTATTTGTATGTGACAGTTGGCCAGGCTCCTGTTCCTGTTATTTCCGGGCCAAATAATACCTGTGCGGGTGCGGGAAAGGTATATACCACGGATCCGGGAAAAACGAATTACCAGTGGAGTGTTTCAGCGGGAGGAGTGATCACATCAGGTGGCACAACCATGGATAATACGGTAACGGTTACCTGGAATGCTGTCGGAATTCAACATGTCTATGTCAATTATACGGATGCTAACGGATGTTCTGCAGACACACCCACTGATTATATTGTCACAGTAACTCCAAGCCCGATCGTCAATATAACCATCACTGTCACATCAAATAATGTTTGTTCAGGAACACAGGTTACGTTTAATTCAACAGCATCAAATGGAGGTGCCAATCCTTTCTATCAGTGGCAGGTTAACGGGATCAACATTGGAGCCAGTTCTTCCTCTTTTTCTTATACACCATTAAACAACGATTTAGTAAGGTGTATATTGACTTCTTCGATCACCGGCTGCATCATAAATAACCCTGATACTTCCAACACAATTACCATGATCGTATATCCAATACTTGCGGTCAGTCTCTCCATTAGTGCCTCAGCAAATCCTTTCTGCCAAGGATCCACCATAACATTCACAGTTACTCCAACGAACGAAGGCACAACACCGTCGTATCAATGGAAAGTAAATGGCGGAAATGCCGGCCCAGATAATCCGGTTTATTCATTTGTTCCCAACAACGGGGATGTCGTTTCTTGTGTTTTGAATTCGAGTATTCCCTGCCCGACAGGAAACCCGGCCACATCAAATGCCATCACGATGGTTGAAAATACCAACGTGGTAGTCAGTGTTACAATTTCACCATCAGCAAACCCGGTCTGTAGTGGAACGTCCGTGACATACCAGGCAATACCCACAAATGGCGGCACAACTCCGGTTTTTCAATGGAAGGTTAACGGAATTATTGTGGGAGGCAATAATCCAATTTATTCCTATGTTCCGGTCAACGGAGATGTCATAATTTGCATACTGACGTCAAACGCAGTGTGTGCCAGCGGAAATCCTGCAACTTCCAATGCTGTTATAATGATCGTCAATCCGAACCTACCGGTAAGCGTTTCCATCAGTACTTCTGCAAATCCCGTTTGCGCAGGATCCCAGGTCTTGTTTACAGCTAACCCAACAAATCCAGGCTCATCACCGGTATTTCAATGGAAAGTAAATGGGCTCATTGTAGGGATAAATAGTTCGACCTATTCTTACGTCCCTGTTTCAGGTGACCAGGTATCATGCAGACTTACCTCGAATGCAATCTGCCCGACAGGAAATCCGGCCATTTCGAATCAGATTACAATGATTGTCAACCCGAATCTTCCCGTCAGTATAACTATTACTGCATCTGCAAACCCGGTTTGTTCCGGCATTGCGGTGACATATAGTAGTGCCACCATATATGGTGGCACTACACCATTTTATCAATGGAAGGTCAATTGTGTCAATGTCGGGACAAATTCATCCACATACACATACAATCCGGCATCCGGTGACCAAATCCTATGCATTCTCACATCAAATGTGGTCTGCCCCATTGGAAACCCGGCAACATCCAACACAATTATCATGAATGTTGCCACTTCCCCGGTTGTCACCTTCACCCGCTGCAATGATTCTGTTACAACAACAAATGCACAACCCTTTAAATTAAAAGGTGGAATTCCACTAGGCGGAACCTATTCTGGTGCAGGCGTAACTAACGGAATTTATTATCCTGCTATCGCTGGTGTTGGAATTCATCAAATAACCTATACCTATACCAATGCTGCACTCTGTTCTGCAACTGCTTTCGTAACAATCGTTACAGTCGGGACAGTCGTGACAAACTGTGGCCAACTCCTCACGGATGTGAGAGATGGAAGAACTTATCAAACAGTCCAAATTGGATCCCAGTGCTGGCTTGCCGAAGACCTGAATTACGGAATGGAAATACCAGAAAACATGGATCAGAGAGATAATTGTATTGCCGAAAAATACCACAATCCAGCATCCAGCATCCAGCATCCAGCATC
>CAIYUC010000052.1 GCA_903929315.1 uncultured Bacteroidales bacterium | reverse complement strand
ACGGTGTTCCCGAGAATGAAGTATCGGTACTTATAGTTATTGAACCTTGTTGCCCCGTAACAGGATTAAGGTTATATGATGCAGATGATAATTGTAATACTGGAATAGACATTTGTTATTGTTTATTGAAAAAATAGGTTGTGTCCGGCCGTTTTTTTTCTTTCAAACATTTACTCGTATAAAGCAGTGTAGACAGGTCTATAGGATATTTTTGCAGAAGTTTTGTCCCTAGTTCTATTACTTTTTTCTTCCGATCATTGCTCATCAGAATCTCTAAATTGTCCCTGTCCTTATCAAAAAATGGCCTTGGAGTGTAACCTATTCTAAAAACCTGGCCATAATAAAGATATTCAACATCCAAATTGGTTAATTCATTTGGGTGGTCTTTTACTTTTTGCAAAAGTTTAGGATAGAAAAATACAGAGTTAGAATCACTAACTAAAGATTGTATAATATCCATATAAGTTACTTTATCAGTTGATTGCGGCTTTACAGCATTAGCTATCAATAAAATGGATATTAATAAGATTTTCTTTTTCATATTTAAAATGTAATTCGCCAATGCCAGTCCGGCTCAAAACTTCCCGGATTGAACTATGATCAGGTAAAATTACGAACAAATAACCCTATATCGCTAAAAAGTAAATGTTGCTGAAAAAATTCGTGATAACCATCGGTACTTCATGGTACGCTGACGGAACATAAAGCATTATCTATTTGGTAAACTGACTTTTCTGACTATCAAAGTTGTTCCAGGCGTTTTATTTCCGCTGTTATTTCTTCAATGACCTCTTTGTTCTGAATTTCTTTTTTGTCTCCAACTTTCGCTGAAAAAAGATAGAAAACTTTTCCGCCGAAAACTTCTGTGAATTTCTGATGTGTTTTTTCTTGCAGAGTGTACTCTTTAAATATCTCCGGAAGTTGGATGCCACTATTAACCGGTTTTATTTGTAATCCGATATATTTCTCTTTTATTTTTATGAAGAAGTCAACATTGAATAATCTGTCCCATTCATCAGGCGCTGCTTCAATTTTAACCTTAAGAATATTTTGAAGTTGTCCGTAAATTGTTTGTATTTCTGTTGTATATCCGTCATAAGTCCGGTCAATAACAAGCTGTATCATGTAGTCAATACAATCTTGCTCTGTAACCTCCGCCACTTCCGATTGAATTACTTCCGTGATTTTGGTATATAGTTTTTTCCCAAGTTCAATGATATGTTCTTTCGGCTTTACATTGGCAAAATAATATTCCCGCCACTCATCCATTGTTTTTGGAGAACATTTCCTGATTGATTCTGAAGTTGGTCCAACGTTTCTCTTAAAATTCAGTTGGAAACGGTTCATAACACTATTTAAAATCCATTCTTTAGGCATTATTTACTCTTATATTAATAATATGTTCATTACAGGTATGGATTTCTCAGGAGATGAAATATCATGATTTTTATTAAACGATTCTGTTCGCCTCCTGGATAAGCTGCCATAATTCATGAAACTTACTTTTCATTTTAAAATCAAGCGAAAAATCAGGCTCGGCGATCCCATTCTTAATAAGATGCGCATTAATAAATGTTTTATTTTCAAGGTATAAATAACATAAAAGATTATTCTCACTATCAAACTTGGTTTCATCGAATTTTATGAATACTTTTTTCCCTTTGGTTTTATCGAGAAGGAATTGCATTCCTTTTCCGTTTTCTCCAGGTTTTTCTTTAATTCCAATTAATTTGACTATTAAATCATTATTTAATCTGATCTTATTTACACTGATGATCTCTTTAACAGTATAAAGTTGTTCACGCGTATCGGAACCATTACTGTCTATCTTAGATCCGAATTGTAACTTCTTTGGGTCGATCTTCTTGTCAAGCTTATGCGGATCATGAAAAATGTATGTTAGTTGGGATATCTCTTTCTCAAAATCAATGCCTGGTTTCCCGGTAAGAAATTCGTATGTAGTTCCGGTTATGTCGAGCTGATTAACTTTTAATTTGTCTTTTATGATCTGAATGAAGTCGGGGTTAATTTCATAGCCAATTGAATTTCTTAATAAGTTTTTTGCAGCTAATGAGGTTGTCCCGCTTCCAAGAAAAGGATCTAAAACTATATCCCCGGTAAAAGAAAACATTTTAATCAGTCTCTTTGGCAATTCTTCCGGGAACATTGCCAAATGTTTATCCTGTCTTGCTCCGGTGAAATTCCAGTGGCCTGCAAAATAGGTATTCCATTCCAAACTGGTCATTTTTGAATTTTCCTTTTGTATTAAGGTTGGTTTTGGAGCTTCTCCAAGCTTTTTAAAGATCAGAATAAATTCATAGTCGATTTTCAAAATCCCATTTCGAGGATAAGGATACGATCCCATTTGAATCCCTCCTCCGGTTGTGTTGGATGTTGTAACTTTTTGCCAGATAATAGCCCCCATGTAATCAAAGCCGATATTCTCACAGAATTTAATTATTTCTTCGCGAATGGGGATGACTTTGTAGCGACCATAATAAACGGATCTTGCAAACTGATCGCCGATATTAACGCATAACCTACATCCATTATAAAGAATACGATAACATTCTTTCCAAACGAGGTTGAGATTATTAATATAACTTTCATAGCTGTCATGAAAGCCAATCTGGTTTTCAGGACCATAATCTTTAAGCTGCCAATAGGGTGGTGAAGTGACAATTAAATGAACTGAATTGTCATTAACTTCAGACATTTGCCGGCTGTCCCCATTGATGATCTTATGATGTGTCTTCACATTAACGCCTTCCTTTATACAAA
The DNA here is from genome assembly GCA_903929315.1 of uncultured Bacteroidales bacterium. GTDB lineage: Bacteria > Bacteroidota > Bacteroidia > Bacteroidales > FEN-979 > CAIYUC01. Next base: position 251 of record CAIYUC010000052.1, on the reverse strand, counting down.
GGTAGAAAAAAGCAGGTAAATACCAGTAAAATGTTGGAATGTATTACTTATCTAAAATACAACGATTAAATAGTCGAATATTGATAAAAAGTGATCGGTGACCGGTGAAAAGTGAAGAGACAAACACCATATAACAATGGCGCAAACAAGAACTAACTTTAGTATTTTAGGGGGCCCTGTGAAAGTAAGCCAATTTCACATTGAGGCTATGACCTCTTTGAAGAGAGTGGTTCTGTTTGCCGATAACGCGT
>CAIYUC010000051.1 GCA_903929315.1 uncultured Bacteroidales bacterium | reverse complement strand
CTTACAAACGAAATAATAAATTTAAACAATTGTTCAAGTCAGTTTTTTTACTTCGAAAAATTGAAGGAACCAAATGGCTGGTTATTAAGTCTGTAGGTCGCATTTTATGAAAATAATTTTTATGAATTTACTTTTATTGCAACTTTTGAGTAATAGTGGGGTGGGGGTTTTACTTAATTTAACTGCCATACGACTACAAAAAAAGAGCCATGGTTTCCCGAGACTCTTGGACCAACTTTCATCTTCTCCGCCATCGTCATTGGATTGGTCGACAGAATTAGGTTCTTCTTTTTGGTTTTTAGACTCGACTGTTTCCATTCAAGCATAAGTTCTTTCTTTTTCAATTTTTGAAGGAGTCGCGACGTACTGAAGAAGATACACTACTTCCGGTTCCTTAATAATCTAAGGTCAGGGTTGGTCTTTTTCTTATCACTAAGCTCTTTTAAATTGATTTCTAAGAGATTTAACAGATAGCGATTACTGATCTCCTTGTAGGTTTCTTCGTAGATATCCTTAATGGAGTAGGTATTTGTATTAATATACCTGATAGCCTTGATCCCAAAGAAAAAGATAATGCGTGATGTGGAGTTTTCCACATCAAACTGTTCATTGATTTGATAGACGGTGTCAAAAATTTCTTTCTTGATTTCGTTTAAACTCTTTTCCAAGGCAATTCCAGAAAGGTTAAGAAAGAGATAAATCTATGGTGGTATTATTTGGAATGTCAGGGAGGTATACCCCCAAGGGAAGAGCTGCAGCTTTAGATTCATCAAAACTAATACTATTTTTAGTAAAAAGGTTTCTTAATGCTTTTCAGAATGGGGAACTTGTTGACAAATTATCAACAATGCAGGGCGATTATAACCCAAGTGTTAATTGCTCTGAAAAATGACCGTCGGAAGATCCATAGGTTATATTGATCCAGGTCAATAAATTGATCATATCTTTCCTGTTCATGCTGGAAAAGGCAGCAGGAATGAGTTTAGTGTTGATGAATTAATAATATTGCTTCAAAATTCTAGGCATGATGAATTATGTCGCCATTCAAAAAGTCATTATAGGCGCGTTTTTCAGCGGCTTCGATAAGCAGTTCATCATCCATTGTTCCCTCGGGATCAATTTCTTCCCGGTTATAGTTGTACTCGGTTGTCTGAGTGACAATCAATGATTTTATTTTGCTCATAATTCAATAGGTATTGTGTTTTCAATTACACCATTATAAAATACTCCATGATATGTGATGACCAGTTCATGAAGAAGTTTCCATAAGAGTTTCAATGCATGATCTGAGATCATTGCATTGATGAACAGATCCTGCCGGTTAAGGGCTTCCATAGTAGAACAACTGGGTCCCAGGTCTTCTTTATCGTTTTTTCCAAGATCAGGATACATCTCAACGATATTCGGAATCCGGTTAACAGTCGTGAAATTAGACTTTGGCTGCATGGTAAAGGCTGATCCCAGGATTACCTGGCCGGATGTTTTATCATTGCCAAGATCTAACCAGTATGACAGACGATCATATGAGTTTCCGTAATTAGAATGATTTTCAGACTTTATTATATAATTCTTCATCCATTCCCAGAACTGCATGCGAGTCTTTCCTTTATCAACACAACTGATGAAGATGTTACATTTCCCATCCGTCATGTTTAAGGCTTTCAGTCGATGTGGAATAGCAATCCAGGAAAAACCATAGGACCGGTTGATCCTGTTGATAAATATTTCAGCTTTGTTTTTGCCAAGATCTGAAGGATAGAATAACTGCCTGCCAACATTACTTTTAGATACCGTATCATCATCGTAGGCGATAACAGAGATTCCCATGTGACCAAGAGATAATAATGCAGCATGGATCGCGGCAAGACCTTTTAACATATGCGTACCATTCCCGCCGACACCTGCCAGCTTGACCTGTATCGGATGGACAGGATTGGCAAGGAAATCGGCCAGGTAATGCACCTTTTGTTTAGTTTCTTTCATAATGAAGGATTATTGAAGATAAATTGATTCCCTGCCTTATCAGTTTCTTAGCCGGTAATATACCGGTCCTGATGATTTCCTTCCATGAAAGATTCGGATAATATGACTGATCGGAACCGTCATGGGTGAATCTTGAGCCAAGAAAAGCATTTTCAGCGCTCTTGATGAGTTCTGAAAGACTGTTGGTTTTCGTATTAACTTCAGCATTACCCAGACATACCCTTCCATTGGAAGTGTTCTTGAATGGCGACCGGTATAACTGAGTAGTAGAGTTGGGCGGTTTATTGCCAAGGAAACAATAAACATTGAGATGCTCTCCATCCCATTGAAAGATCAGGTTTGGCAATGTTACCTCTGTATCTTTCAATTTTAATGTTTTGGAAAATATCAATTTTCTTTTGGGTTTCATTAAGTACCAAATGATATTGAAATTCCCGGGAACCTGGCAATTATAAAGAATTCCTTTTGGCAACATTTCTACCTTCGTGAAGGTCTGATTTTTCTTTGTCGTCAAGCCGGCAAAGATCTTCATCAAGGTATCCTCTTCCAATGGATGACCTTCTTCAAAGTGAAATCCTTTCCTTGATGTATTATTAATGGTATGACCCTCCAGGTAAAAATCCTGTACAGATTTATACACAATGATGGCTTGTACCGGAACAAATGGTTCAGCCATCTTTTTCAGACAGACATCTTTATTCACAACTTATGTAATAATAATGGAGACCAGTGTTTTTGGTAGTAATCGATAAGGTTCTGCACTGCTGCATTGATGGTGTCAAAAAAATCTACCTGGAGATATGGAAATGTAGGAAACACAGGTAATTCCCTGGTGTGTTTATCAATCTTGAAGTTATGTTGTAAAGGAATGGCTTCGGCGCCGTTTTCCTGTTTTGCCTGGAACATCCAGTTATATTGACCCCAAACCGGATCTGCATCATCAGCTCTCCAGAGGACCGGAAAAAGTTCCTGTGGAAAAATCGGATAATCTCCGGTATTTTCAAGACTTCGATCTATATCCTCAGATTCCCAAAGTACAAAATCACCCAGGGTATGAGGATCTTTAATAAAATCAATCCCTATCTTAAGTGCCGGTAGGAACATCTGATGAAGTTCTTTTTTATTATTGAGTCGATCTACCGATGCAATATATTGCTCCAGTGTAACTTCATTTTTTCTTATGGCCTCACCAAACTCAGCAGCAATACCACCTTCTTTATATTCGGCAACGAATTTCAATGCTTCTGCCTTATCATCATCATCCAGACCTTCATTTTCGATACACTCTTCAGCGGTTTCAATAGCATATGCCATATCATCATCGTTATCCCAGGTCGTGATATGCTTTTTGTGAAATAATAAAGACAGAAGATTGAATATAGCCTTGAAGAGCAACGGATCTTTCTTTTCCAGGATCGGAAAATAACAGGCTTCGAAACCGTAACCGCGATAAAGGTCTATATCTTCATAATTGTTGAAGAATTCCAGTCCGAATCCGGTTTTGCGTCGTATGATATTCCAGTTTGTACCGATATCGGCACATTCGGAGTAAGTTTTCAAAATCCACTCCAGTACTTCTACCGGAGTGGTTTCTGACCTGATTACTATTGCCTGGAAGTCATTCAGGGAATCCTTCAGAACTGGATACAAGTCTTTTATTGCTTGTCGTATTGCATTGTCATTCTGAAGGACTGAATCATTCTGAGTCCTGGCAATTACATGAAGATAGGAGATCGGTTTTAACTTTTGTTCTAATTCACGAAAATCAATTCCCCCGAAGGCAATAAGATTTTCTCCCTGTTCTTCCTCAAAGGTTGTTTGCTGATTTCCTGACTTAGGATTGTTCCTATCATGGAATGGGTGTCCAATTCCATCTTTGATTGCTTTGGCTCGGGGCATCTCTTTAATGTTTTAACATATTCATCGAGTGTCATCCTAATGTTTTTATAGCTTTCGCAGTGTCAAAGGTGTAGAGTTGAACTTCATTTTTGATTTCCGGACCATCAATCGTGGTGTTTATGATTTCAGGATAAGTGATGGCAAGGAATTTCTGTACTTCAGCAAGTGTGAAGTTTGGGTTAGGATCGTCAATTTCAATTGGATTGCCATTTTTCTTGACAATGAATTTTCGCTTGAGTTGAATTACTTTTAAGGCCATTTTTGTCAGTTTTAAGGTGTTTACCAATCATCTCCTTCGTCAACCACGGCAGGTTGTGCTACCGGTTCCGTGACAGCCGCAACTTCGGGAGTTTCCAGAGGTTTGGTCTGTTCAACATAAGGTGGATCTGCTGGTATTTCAATCTTACCACCTTGTTCCTGAATGGCTTTATCAAGCAATGCCTGGTATGCAGGAGATCCTGGTCCGGAATTCGGCACAGTCGATTTCTTTGTTTCCCTGGCTTTTGGTTTTAATGCACCAGGTTTTGTTGCAACAGCTTTTACTGTTTCAGCAGCTGGTGAATTTAATTGCGGTGTTTCAGGGACCGCCGGCTCAGTGATACCATCTGACGAGTCACCTGTATTCTCTTCATCTTTTGGCTGAGGATCAGCAGTGACCACAGGTGCAGTAACAGGTTTCTTGCCGGTAGTTTTGGCACCTTTCTTTTCTGCATCCTTTGTGATCTTATCGATCTGGTCAGTGACATGCATGGCATTATGAAAGATACCCGCGGCTTTTGCGACCGGTATTTCGATAATGGAAATGAATTGAGCATCCAGCTCGTCGGGTGTTCCGGTAATACTCACCGGTGGAAAATGCAATTGAGATTGTTCATTGTAATATTCAACAGAAACGGTGATCTCTCCGTTTTTCTTTTTCATGGATAAACGAATATCGCATGAATTCAGGTGATTGTCTAGTTCTTTGAACATATTTGGTTTTCTTCAAAAGTTTTAATTTCATTAATAGCATGTTTTTAAAATACAAGAAAGGATGGTTTATCCATTTCTGGTGGACAAAGATGCCATCCTTTCCTATATAGATTTAAAGCCAGATTTTACCACTCGCCATCAGTTGCGGATGCTGATTGCAGATCATTGCCGGTAACCTGCATTTCATCGCCAGAGTGTTGAGTCTCATTAGACAAAACTGTTTTTGTGGTATCAACTTTCTTTTCGTAGAAAACACCAATGAGGAAATTATCAGCATCAGTCCTTGGATCACCTTTTAATACTGGGTGACCATGACCATCCGTATCCGCAACATAAGGATATACATCACCAACGTTATGAAATTTCTTAGCTTTACCAGTAGTTCCGAATACCGGATTCCCGGCTGTATCAAAATATTCCTGGAGAATGACAACCAACCAGATCTTCTTTTTACGAATTTCTTCAATAGGAGTTGGTTTGGTTCCAAAACCAAGGGCCCTTTTGAGATTATGCAATTTGAATTCACTCTTGCATTTGTTCGCCTCATCCTTCCTCCTGGGATCATTCAGTGCCAGGGTTGAATAGTAATAGATACCATCTATCTCCTCCCCTTCTCTGTTTGCAAAAACAACTTTAAGACCAGGATTTCCATTCTTATCTGTCTTAGGTTGATCTTTGTCATCAACATAATGAGAGATGCTCAGGATCTTTGCCAGATGCAATCCTTCTTTCATGTATTTACGGCTGTCACCTTCTTCGGTAGCCGGCATTCCAACGGGTGTTGATTTGGGTTCGTTCATAGGATTAAAAGTTATGGATTAATACTGTAGTTAAAAGATTGCTTCCTCAGCAATTCTTACCATTTTGGGAGCAGGCAATTGCTCATCCTGGTAATAAGCCTGAATACAGTCCAGAACGTACTGCAAGTTGTTTTCGATTCTTAGATCGGGGAACATTCCTTCCGGAGATTTGCAAGTGTTAACGCCAGAATTCTGCGTTGTAAAGAAATAGGTCGGCTTTCCATCCACCATCACACTGTCAGTATAAAGAACAATAGTGAACAAACCTTCAGGTACAATCTTCTCCCTGGTAAACTTCCCAGCAGGAATTTTGAACGATATGACCGCAACTCCATCAACCGAATCGTTTTCGGTATGAGCCATGAAAACAACGGTCAGATCATCACGCAGGTTTGGGATATCATTGAGAAGCTGATATAGCTCATCGGCAAATTCTGAGAATTTATCGAATCCTTTCGTTTTGAGTTCACGCATGACAGAATCGATCATGGCATACGTAATGGTGTCGATGACAACGGCAGTGATTTCAGGTCTCTTGGTTGCAATCATATTGACAAGTCTGCGGACTTCTTTCATGGTATTAACCGGGATGAAATTACTTTTCGCACCGGAAAACTCTTTGGTTCCTTCCTTATAGATAGTTTTGTAGAGTTTGGTACTGCCTTTGAATGGCAATTCCTTGCGATCAGGACAAAGCACCACGGTTGTTGCAGGATTCAGATATTTAATGGAGTGGCTCTTGCCGGTACCGGAAGAACCGAGAATTAAAAGTTTTTGTGCCATGTTTATCAATATTAGTTGGTTCGATTAAAAAATGATTTTTTCTAAAATTCCTCAAAGTCAATATTGGACTGAACTGCATGGAGGGCAGTAAACGGATCAATGCCGTTTTGCTGGATATATCTTCCGCTTTTTCGTTGATATTCCAGGATCACGGGTTGTTCCCTTTGTGTTGGTATGCCTACCAGCTTATGAGACTTCACCTTTTGAACATGAACTTCAGTAGAGGTGTCGTTGATATCTTCTTTTTCCGGAACATGTACACAAACCATTTCATATGCTTTGTTGAACCAGATCGTTCCTCCGCGGATCTCAAATGGTGTAGGGGCCCGGTAGACTGTCTCCTTCTGACGGATCGGTGTGGGTGGATGTGCTGAGATGATCTTGATGATATTGTGTGAAACGGCAAATCGCTGTTCCGCGCTGAGTTCATTTTCCAGGTAGTTCTCCAGATTATCACCTCTGAACTTATGTGCCAAAGAATTCCATGGGTCAGTTGCGAAGATGCGTATTCCATACCTGGATATCATCTGAGCTGCAATTATCCTCAAAGAAGGCCTAGGCATCATCGAGGTACTTCATATTGATCTGGGATGACACTACCATCTGGCCGGTCAGTTCAAAAATGAGACGTTCCTGTTCAGAAAGTGTCACCCCATTTGGCACCGAAACACAATTGGTAAGGCCAACCGAGTGATATGATAACCGGTCAATCTCTCCTTCAACAATGATGCAATTCTTTTCATTACGAATCCAGTCCAATCCATAGAAGATCAGGCGGGATCCCTTTTCTATCGCAAAATTCTTGTCTTTATCACGGAACTTGATCATCCGCATATTACCGTTTTCTGCATAGACAAAGGCAATACATTGACGACTGACAAGTTTATCCGTCAATTTATCCTTGAGCACCCTAGTAGCCATTTTTACATTGCAGGAGGTCAGGGTTTGTTCAGGAATCTTGCGTTCTTTTACCATGTATTCCAGGATCTTTCCTGTCAGATCGGTTAAACCGTTGGACGAAATATGATCTGTTGAGACACCGGACTTAAATTCATAATCATAGACGAATTTGAATGCCTGGCCGCAATGATTACAGCGAGCTGTACGAAGCGATTTTGTGACCCCAAGGCATTTGTCTTTCGGATGATGATGCCGAAGATGACTGCATATCGGGCAAAGGATATAATCGGTATCCTTCTCACCTGATACCTCGACATCATAAACTTGTTTTTTGAATGATATGAGTTTTCCTTTCATTGGAAAAGTTGTTTACAGGCTTCTCTGGTAAAATTAATTCGTGGGATCGATTCATGACGTGGTAATTTCTCCAGCGGGTTATTCAACCGGCGCAGGTCACCAAGCCAATCTTGTTTAAATTTTTCGGTTTCCAGGCTAAGGAATACCGAAGCTCCCATGACATGACGAAATGCATTGTCGGGATGAGCCATGAACTTGATGTAATTATCACGGCATTCAATAAGAAATTCCGGCGTAAAGAGTCTACAGGCTTTTACAAACTTCACCTGTGCATCCTTCCTGGATCCACCCCAGAATACTTTCCCCCGGACAAACCAGAAAGCATTGAACCATTCTACAGAGATCATGAATTCATCCAACCAGAGCCGGGTAACCTTCAATTGATTCTCTTCAGAAACGACATACCCTTTGGCAAGTAAACTCTTTGCCAGGGAAAGGAAATTTTCTTTGTCTAAAGCCAGTTTCAGCCATATATATTCATAGGTGACCGGCTTACGTTTAGAGTTGCAATATTCAATAAAATCAGCAACACAATACTCAGCAATGGATAAGCCCATCTTGTGTCGCTTACTATGGTTGACCTGTGAAATACCATAGATCCGGATTCTTTTATTTGTTTTTACATTTTCAAATTCACTCATAAGGTTAAAGATTTGATAAAAAGATGAACTATTCTATTTACGTATTCCAGGACTGAGATGCCAAGGACTTTCTCGAAAGCCTTCGCAAACGGTTCCTGGATGATAAGCCAGATGGACTCTCGAGAGAGTTTTTCCGGTAGTAAGAAAAAAGGGTCTTAAACTGTAAAGAAAGAATGCTTCTGTAATATCAGGGCATTCTCAAGAGAGGATATGCGAATGTATTTCATAAAGGAAGATTCCGTACTGTGACCGGTGATCTTCATGATCGCCAAAGTCGGTACACCACTTAAAAACGCGTTAGTGGCAAAGGAGCGCCTTGCCGTATGCGTTGAAATAAGGTCATATTTAGCGATTCCGCTACTTATGACTTTACGATTCTTTCTTTCTGTGACATTCACGATCTGTGTCAGTCCAACGTCTTCGCCGAGGACCTTTAGGAAGTCATTCATTTTTTGATTGGAAGGAATATACCAATTGGACTCATCATACTTATTAAGTATTTCCTGAGCCACCGGATGCAGCGGAATGATAACTTCCGTCTGAGATTTCTGTGTTATGACCCGTAATAATTTTTCATTTTGATAATGATAGTTTTTGAACTTATGCCAATCTGAGAAACGTAGTCCGGTATGACACGCCAGAACAAACAGATCTTTTTTGAAGTTCTGACGTTCAGTACCCATATCTTTGTTATAGATCGTGTCAATCTCATCCTTTGTTAAGTAAATACTATCAACTGGAAGATTTGGTGCCACAAAGTATTTCTTTTTGTGTTCCTGGCAGGTTGACACGCCGTCTTCGAATGCCTGGTTAAGGATTCGTTTTAGTTTCTTAATGAAACCACCGATGGTATTGTCCAGATAGTTCAAGCCAGTAAGGAAATCATAAAATTGATAATAAAAATCAGGTGAAATTGTCTGGAAATTAACCTTGTAACCGGTCTTTCCCTCGAAGTCTATCAGTAACTGCTTGAGTTGCTTAAAGTACATAATTACTCTTGGATGCAACTTCGTTTTATACCTTTCGGTAAACTGATCTATGTAAGGAAGCAACTCTGTTGTTTCTGGCTGACGACGATGAATGAATATCTCGTAAGCCTTTCGCAGAGTATCAGCAGATGGGTCAATATTGTCATTTGATTGTTTTCGGTATTCTTCAAAAAGAAAGTCGGAAAGTTTCCTCAAACGAAAATTAAGCTCATCAGGGTTAAATTCCCAGGTCGAGGCAGCCTCTTGTTTCTTGGCATTCCAAAAACGTCTTTTGATTTTCTCCCCGGTTGACAACTTAAGTCTTTTTCCAAGGAAAGTGAAGGATATCATGATTAGATATTCATCATTCACTGAATCCTTGGCGTAGAAATTGATCGACGGCATTTTTGCTTATTTCTTCGATGCAAAAATACGAAACATTTCTCAGGTGACAACCCAGGTGACAGAAAACACTTTAAATCTTTAAATATTATTTTTAAGAACACTTTAAAAAAGGCTGAATATAAGTGTTTTAATATTTTTGAGTCTGTTATTCAACCTATCTCAGTGACCCCGGCGGGATTCGAACCCACGACCCACAGCTTAGAAGGCTGTTGCTCTATCCAACTGAGCTACGGGGCCAATATTGTAAGGCAAAAATAGGAAATTTATTTTACTATCGTCCGGTTCACGATCCCTTCCAAATCTTATTCTATACTGATCTCAATAATGCTTTTTAGATTTTATTAAGGCATTGTTAATAAAAAATCAAGAAAATCATATCACCATTTCAAATTAAACCTATTTACATTATTCGTTGTTACAAAGAGATTCTCGCAGAGTTCCGCAAAGTTAAACGCTGAGTTTCGCTGATATATTTAAAAATTATCTTTCGTTATAAAACTTTTTATCTGCGATTAAATTAAGTTTGATATACGATTTCAGCCGGATATTATCTTCAATGATAAAGCCATTATTGACATCAAATTAGCACAAATATTGAATGATGTTTATCATATATAGGTAGAAATAAATTTGAGGTTGATGAATAAAAAATAGAATTATTATCAATTTCAATTTCGATTCAATGTAATATGGTATTGCAAGAAAGGTCATAAACCTTTATTATCTGCGAAACTCTGCGATTAACTTTGCGGAACTCTGCGCGAAAAAAAACCTGATTTCATCACTCCTGAAGCAAACTGTTCAGGTTCTACCTCAAAAAGATTCAACAAGAATTTAAAGGAAATGCTAAATTTGTAAACAAAAATTATGAGAATCCTTAAAGATCACACGTCCGCCCTGATCATCGACATCCAGGAGCGTCTTTTCCCTTTCATCTTTGAAAACGAAAAGCTAATCAGAAATCTTACCATTCTGATTGAAGGATTGAAAGCTCTTACGATCCCGATCTTCGTAACGGAGCAATATGTCAAAGGCCTGGGATCAACGGTTGCACCGGTGGCAGCCCTGATCGAAGGAATAAAAAGAACGGAAAAGATGTGTTTCAGCTGCTGGGACGAACCAAGAATTGCTGAATCCATTGCCGTCGCTGGTAAGGATAATATTATTATTGCCGGTATAGAAAGCCATGTTTGTGTTCTTCAAACGGTCATCGATCTTAAGCATAACGGTTATCACCCGGTCGTAGTGGAGGATTGCATCTCTTCACGCAGAGAAAATGATAAAAAGATCGCATTGGAAAGAATGAGATTTGAAGGAGCCATCATTACCTCCTATGAGTCGATTCTTTTTGAACTGCTGAGATATTCCGGAACGGAACAGTTTAAAACAATTTCGAGGCTCGTTAAATAATTAATAATGGATACCATGAAAAGAAATATTTTCCTGATTTTATTAACAAGTATGATCATTTTTTCTGGCACCTCGAAAGCCCAGTTTCTGGAGGATGCCAAAAAATTCATCAACCAGGGAACTGGCGGTCTAAGCGAAAAAGATGCTGCCGACGGCATCAAAGAAGCTCTTGTTAAAGGTACCGGCGAAAGTGTAAAGTTCGTATCGAAAATAAATGGGTATTTCGGTAATCCCGAAATAAAAATACCTTTTCCCCAGGATGCGAAGGACATCGAATCAAAACTCAGGGATATTGGTCTCAGCAACAAGGTGGATGAAGTCATCCTGACAATCAACCATGCTGCTGAAAATGCTGCAAAAGACGCAGAAGCCATCTTTGTCACCGCCGTGAAAAATATGAGCATCACTGATGCCATTCAAATCGTCAAAGGGAAAAATGATGCCGCTACGCAATACCTGGCAAAGACAACCACACCAGAGTTGAAAACCAAATTCAGCCCGGTCATCAAAGCGGCTCTTGATAAGGTGGATGCAACGCGGCTTTGGGAAGAACTTATAAACGATTATAATAAGATCCCCTTTGTCAGCAAGAAAAATCCGGACCTGACCGGGTACGTTACAGGAAAAGCCATTGACGGTTTGTTTATTATGATTGCCAAGGAAGAATTAAAGATACGCCAGAACCCTGCAGCGCGTACAACAGAACTTCTGAAAAAGGTCTTTGGAAATTAAAACAGAAAATTCACAATCCTTGCTGTAAAGATCAATATCAACTCTTTTTCACAAGATCGTCTTTTGTTCGATCACTCTCTTATAAAGGTTTTCTTAAAGGAGTTAAAAACACCCCTTTTCTTTTTCTTGTATTCTTTCTGCCTTTTTTTTTCGGCAAAACCGTCTTATCAGCATCATCCGGTTGTGCTGATTCTTCCATGGGGTGAAGAGGCGGGGTTGCATCATTCATCGGTTTTTCCTGGACGACCAGTTTATTTCTTTTTGCTCTTTTCATTCCCTTGTCACTCCGCGGTTTACGTTTTTTCTCAACGGATTCAGCTTCGGGAGGCGGAACTTCTTTCTGAACTTTGGGTTTCCGGCCACGTTGTCTATGTTCCTTAACGACCTTTTCGACAGGTAAAAAGTCTTCCGCGGAACCGATCTTGTTCAGGATATTTTTTAGATTTTCCACATATTCTTCTGCTTCTTCCAGTTCAACCTGGTATTGCTGTCGGATAAATCCAAGTTCTTTTTCTGAGAATTTAATTGTTTTCATAAATATATTATATGTTTTTATATGGCAAATATAATGTATTTATTTTTTTCTACAAATTAAATTAATTATTTTTATAAAATAAAATTCAATATCTTTTTTATAAAAATAATGTTGATACTTTATGAGAGTGTTTAAAATGGCTTTAATGTTATAGGTTCAGAAGT
>CAIYUC010000050.1 GCA_903929315.1 uncultured Bacteroidales bacterium | reverse complement strand
GCAGATTAATCGCAGATTTTCGCAGAATATTGAAAACAAGAGTTTTAACTTTGCGTGACTCTGCGTTTAACTCAGCGAAACTCAGCGAGAAACATTAACTTTCCAACTTATTAGACAACCCCAGAAGGGGGTGAGGTGCTTGGTTAATTCCCCGGGGCTTGCCCCGGAATTCGGGTCCAGGGCTCTGCCCTGGGGTTCATACCATTTGATTACGATTCAGGATGTTTGTGATGGATCGGGAAAATAGTTATTCAATATGGAACTGATTTGCTCTGTTGATTGAATCGAGGTGGTTGCCTTGACAAGTTTCCCTTTTTTATAATAAACTGTAAAAGGTAATCCCATAAAACCTTTGCATTCGGGGGCATTCCTGATCACATGTGATTCAGGGCTGTCAAATTCCATGTCCACAAATTTAATTTGTTTATATTTACCTTCAAGGGATTTCATGGCACTATAGACAGGTGTGCACATGGGGCCCATCCGGCCGCAGCAGATCATTACGTTTTCATTTTCTTCGATGAACTTCTTATGTTCATCCGCTGTCAGAATGTGTTTTAAATTCGTCTGTAACATACTATTCGGTTTTAGATGTTTATATTAACTTTTTATGTGGCACTTACCACTTGAAAGATACCAATTTCTCAAGAAAGCGTTTTTCTTCTTTAGGTAAGATCCTTTCAATATTACTTTTTAGTGATTGCCGTGATTGTGCTCCCCTGACGACAATAGGTTTGCCCGTCTGCGCAATAAATAGCATGGTTGGTATACTTGAAACTCCAAAAGCTTTTGAAACTTCCGGATCTTTTTCCGTGTTTACCTTATAAACTTTTACTTTTCCGGCAAATTCAACTGAAAGATCATCAAGTATAGGGGAAACCATTTTACATGGTGCACACCAGTCTGCATAGAAATCAATGACTGCAGGCATATCCCCTTTATATTTCCATTCTTTGCTGAGCGAATAATCAAAGATTTTTTCTTTGAATTCTCTTTTATTAAGATGCACTACATTTACGTTATTTGTTTTCATCTCTTGATAATTTGTTGTTTAAGGGTCAAATGGAATAACAAGTTTAATGACTGATAGCATTTTCTTCACAACTGAACTTTAGCATTTACTGCAGGGACTGTTTAAGATGAAGAATCCCAGAAAGCCGCCTCCTATTATGCTCAGGTATGGATTGCTGGTGATGGTGCAGGATCCTGAAGCACATCCAATAAAATGATAATAGAAGTACCCTGCAAGTCCACCGAGAACGATGCCTAAAAAGGGTCTCAGGAAAAAGGAGGACTTTATAAACTCCTTAAATGTCTTTGGTTTCTTCTTAATTTCGCAAGATTGATCCATCGCTAAAAATATTTAATGCTGCAAAGGTAAAAAAGTTTTTTGAATAAAGCGCATAAATATCACCTTTATTATTATTAATTTTGTGGTTCTTGTTATTTATAAAGAAAACAAGGATCACTAAAAAGAAAAAATGTATGGAATATTATTTTAGTAAAACGTTGGATGCCTCGTTTGATGATGCCGTTCAGCTTATAACTGAATCCCTGAAGAAAGAGGGTTTTGGGATTATTTCGGAGATCGATATCCAATCAAAGATTAAGGAAAAGCTTGGAGTGGATTTTAAAAAGTACCTGATACTCGGTGCCTGCAGTCCGTCGCATGCATACAGGGCATTGCAGGCCGAAGACAAGATCGGCACTATGCTTCCCTGCAATGTTATTGTCATTGACCAGGGAAGCGGAAAGACAGAAGTTTCTGCAGTCAACCCGGTTGCTTCAATGATGGCCATTCAGAATATTGGTCTTGAATCAATAGCTTTAGAGATAACAGAAAAGTTAAAACGTGTCATTGAGTCTTTATAAAACGGGTAAGAAAATGAATTTAACAACGATAATAATTCTGGTCATTATTGGTTTGATGGCCGGGGTGTTTGGAGGAATGTTCGGTGTTGGCGGTGCCATTATCATGATCCCTGCATTGGTTTATTTTCTGGGAGTAGATCAGCACACTGCACAAGGAACGAGTGTGGCAATTATGTTGCCGCCCATTGGCCTCTTTGCCGCTTACAATTATTACAAAGCGGGTGAAGTAAATATCTGGTATGCAATAATTATAGCAATGGCTTTCATGATTGGAGGATATTTCGGGTCTATACTCGCGCTGAAAATTCCTGAAAACCTGATGAAAAAGATTTTTGGAATTCTATTGATTCTGGTTGCGTTAAGAATGATTTTTTCAAAACAGGCAGGAGTTGCTGATTAATCCTTCCTCTTTAATAATTTTTCAGAATGTCAGCGTTTTATCGCTATCCGGTGTCCAATGCACTAACTCCTTCATGGTACTGAGTTCGTCTCCTTCGATCGTTTGAGATCTTTGATACCAAGTGCTTTTGCACAGGAACCACAGATTTTTACTTTCCCACCTTTTACTATCACAGATCGTAGCATCCGTTCAATATTATAATATCCCTGAGGTGTGTTTTGATTGGGTAATGCTGCATAGGAGGAGAATAAGCACTGCACAAACAGTACGAATATTTAATGTGGGGAGAAGCGGTTAAACATACATTTATACTATATTGAGAAGAGATCATTGGCATAGGCAAAAAAATATTGTGAAAATATTCACAAAGTACATTTTATGTTTATATTTGTTGCAATATAAAATCAGTAATTTCTTGTAGAACTTCATTCTGCTCTTCTTTTTGATGATCTTCCAGGCGGTCAGGTATTTTCCAGGTGAACAATTTTTTTCAGATTGAATTTCAAGTAGTGTAGTTATATACCTATAATAGAGGAGATCAAGTAATATGAAATTCAAACCTCAAATAATTGCATTTCTGTGCAATTGGTGTTCTTATACCGGTGCAGACCTTGCCGGAACTGCACGTCTGAAGTATAAACCCAATGTACGGGCAATCCGGGTAATGTGTTCTGGCCGCATTGACCCTACCTTTGTTCTCAGAGCCTTCCGGCGGGGCGCCGATGGGGTTCTTTTATGCGGTTGTCATCCCGGAGACTGTCATTACCAGGAAGGTAATTATCGCTGCATGCGAAGGTATCACCTGTTGCAAAAATACATCCAGCAGATGGGCATTGAAACGGAAAGACTGAAACTGGAGTGGATCAGTGCAAGCGAAGGGAAACAATATGCTGAACTGATTGACAGTTTCACGGAAACGATCACTGAACTCGGACCGTGCAAGATCAAAGAAACCATGGAAAATTTGACATAAACAAATTCTTAATCATGAACGAGCAAAAACCTAAACTTAAACTGGCTATTTACTGGGCTGCAGCTTGCGGAGGATGCTGTGTTTCCGTACTCGATGTACATGAAAAACTCTTTGATGTAGTTGCCGCTGCCGACCTCGTTTTCTGGCCTATTGCTCTGGACTTCAAGTATAAAGATGTGGAAGAGATGCCTGATGGGCATATCGATGTCACACTTTTCAACGGAGCAATAAGGAACAGTGAAAACGAATACATGGCCAAACTTCTTAGAAAAAAAACCAAGATACTTGTCGCTTATGGCAGTTGCTCACATCTTGGTGGTATTCCAGGCCTTGCAAATTTCTTTACCGGAGAAGAAATATTCAAAAGAGTATATGAAGAAAGTGAATCTACCATTAATCCTGAAAAAATAAGGCCACAGCATAAATACGAGGTACCGGAAGGCACCCTTGAGATCCCGGTCTTTTTTAATGATGTACGACCTCTTAACAAAGTAGTGGATGTGGATTATTATCTTCCGGGCTGTCCTCCTCAAACAGAAAGACTGCTGGAAGTCTTTTTAGCTATTGTCACAGGAGCAGAGCTTCCACCGAAAGGTTCGGTGGTCGGCGCTGGTACCAAAGCCCAATGCGATGAATGTACACGGAAGAAAACCGAGAATAAACTCATCAGGAAGTTTTACAGACCCTGGGAAATTAATGATGACGGTGAATCTTGTTTTATGGAACAGGGTGTATTGTGTATGGGACCTGCTACCAGGTCAGGGTGTGGATATCGCTGTATTAAAGGGAATGCCCCGTGTCGTGGGTGCTATGGACCAACAGCCGATGTTACTGACCCTGGAACAAAAATGATGTCAGCAATAGCCAGTATTATCGATACAAAAGAACCCGATGAATTGGAAAAGATCATTAGCGATGTGGTTGACCCTGCAGGGACATTCTATCGTTTTAGTTTGCCTTCTGCAATAATACGGAGAAAATTATTATGAGAAGAATCACCATAGATCCGATAACCAGGCTGGAAGGTCATGGCAAGATTGAAATTTTTCTGAACGGGGAAGGGGACGTCAACAATGTATATTTCCAGGTTCCTGAACTCAGGGGATTTGAAAAATTCTGTGAAGGGAGACCCGTAGAAGAACTTCCGGCAATAGTCGCTAAAATATGCGGTGTTTGCCCTGGCTGCCATCATATGGCATCAGGGAAAGCGGTAGATGCTGTCTTTGGAGTCGAACCTCCTCCCACTGCCAAAAAGTTGAGAGAACTTTTTTATATGGCACATTTCGTGCATAGTCATATCGCACATTTTTATGCCCTTGCAGCACCCGATTTTGTTGTTGGACCTCAGGCGTCAAAGGCGGAAAGAAATATATTGGGTGTTATAGGAAAAGTTGGAGTCGAAATCGGAACTGAAGTTATTAAACAGCGTCGAAAAGCCCAGGAGATACAGGCTTTGCTTGGTGGACATCAGACCTTTGTTGTCATGAACATTCCTGGTGGCGTTAGAAAGGGACTTACGGAACCGGAACGCGATGATATTATCGAGAAAGCAAAAGGCTTTATCGGTTTCGCTCAATTCACGCTCAAAGTATTCAATGATATTGTACTATCCAATAAAGATTATGTCGACTTGATTGTAAATGGGCCATACTCATTGAAACTGCATTCAATGGGACTTGTGGACGCGAACAACAAGGTGAACTTTTATGACGGCAAAGTCAGGGTAGTCGATACGGATGGCAAGGAGTTATATAAATATTCTCCCTTTGAATATCGTGAATATATTGCTGAAAGGGTTGAACCATGGACTTATCTGAAGTTTCCTTACCTGAAAAAGATTGGCTGGAAAGGTTTCGTTGACGGACAAGATTCCGGTGTTTATCATGCCACACCTTTATCACGACTCAATGCGTCTGATGGCATGGCTACACCCTTGGCTCAAAAGGAATACGAACGCATGTACAGCACACTTGGGGGTAAACCCATCCATGCCACCATGGCAATGCATTGGGCAAGACTTGTGGAATTACTCTATTCTGCCGAACATTGCCTGGAACTGGCACTGGACGATGATATTACTGGTAAAGAACTCCGTGCACCACTGGGTATTATCCCGGGTGAAGGAGTAGGGATCGTGGAAGCCCAGAGAGGTACTCTGACACACCATTACTGGACGGATAATAAGGGTATCGTAACTAAAGTCAACATCATTGTCGGAACTACAAACAATAATGCTGCCATCACCATGTCAATCAAAAAGGCCGCCCAGGGATTGATTAAAAAAGGCGTTGAAGTGACGGATGGTATTCTTAACATGATCGAGATGGCCTTCAGGGCTTATGATCCATGTTTTTCCTGCGCTACACACAGTCTTCCTGGTGAAATGCCAATGGTGGTGAATATCCGGGACCCTGAAGGAAAATTATTGCAACAGGTGACCAGGACCAAACAGGTTAAATGATGAAGTTACTTTTAATTGTTAATCGGGGAAACAGATCTTTTGATCCCTAACGTTTTAAAACAGCTAAATCAGGAGGATATATGCGAACCGGAGTTTTTTTCTGCCAGGTTGAGAATGGCAAAAACCTTAATGTTGATGCAATAGCCAAATATACGGCAAACCTTCCGGGAGTCGAATTTGTTCAGATTCTGGGCACAGCAGCTCGTATTGAGGTGAATGTTCTGACAGATCTGATCAAAATGAAGAGTCTGGAGAGGGTCGTCATTGCCGGAGATATGCCTGGCTACTTCAAACCAGTTTTTACAAAAGCCATGGCTCTGGCCGGGGGTAACACTGATGAAATACAGCTTGCTTCGTTCAAGGAGCGCGGAGCAAGTGGTGAATTTGCGCAGGACAGGGCCAAGGCTGTCATTGCATGTGCCAGCATGGCGGTTCCCTTCTCACTCGTGGCAATACCAGCAGGAAATCCAGTCAATCATTCTACTCTGGTCATCGGTGCAGGCATTGCCGGAATCCAGGCTGCCCTAGAGATTGCCAACGCAGGAAAGCAAGTTTACCTGGTTGAGCAGACCGGTACAATCGGCGGTCATATGGCAATGTTCGATAAAACTTTTCCTACCCTTGATTGCGCTGCCTGTATCCTGACCCCAAAAATGGTTTCAGTAGGGCAACACGAAATGATACACCTGTTAACAAATTCAAATGTCACGGAAGTAACCGGTAAACCTGGTTCTTACCGTGCAAAAATTCACCAGCGCGCACGACGCATCGACGTAAAATCATGCGTATCCTGCGGACTTTGTGTTGATGTGTGTCCGGTTAAGGTAGAAAGTGAATTTGATGCGAAAATATCTTTACGTAAAGCGGTTTATATCCCTTTTCCCCAGGCTGTTCCTAACGCCTTCCTGATCGATGAAAAAAACTGCACTTACGTTTTGTCAGGAGGAAAAAAATGTGGTGTTTGCGTAAACAAATGCCCTAAGGAATGTATTAATCTTGATGAAATTGACAAAATCATTGACATTGAAGTAGGTAATATCGTGTTGGCGACCGGTTATGAACTTCTTGATGTGGGGAAAATAGAGCAGTATGGTTATGGGGTTTATCCTGATGTATTAACGTCACTTGAATTCGAACGATTGACCAACGCTTCGGGTTTTACCGGTGGGAAGATTGTTACCAAGACCAAGCGTTTCAATAAGCGTACACAGCAGGAAGAATGGTTCTTCTCACCCGATGGCGTGCCTCCCAGAAATGTGGCTATTATTCATTGTGTTGGTTCACGAAACAAAAAATACAATGCTTATTGTTCCCGTGTCTGTTGCATGTATTCTCTTAAATTCGCCCATTTGATCAAAGAGAAAATACCAAATGCCAATTGTTATGAATTCTATATCGATATGAGAGCCTTTGGAAAAGGATATGAAGAGTTTGCCGAACGGATCAAACAGGAGGGAACATTCGTTGTTCGTGGACATTCCGCTTTTGTGACTATGAATAATGGACAAATGGTCGTTCGTGGAGAAGATATCATAAATGATAAAATGGTTGAATTTCAGGTTGACATGGTAATTCTGGCAGTAGGTTTGATCCCGGCGTCCGGTAATGAAGAACTCAGCAGAATATTGGGGATAACAAGAGACTCTGACGGCTGGTTCTCCGAGCTGGATTATAACGGCAGCCCGACTGATACAGAAAAAGGATGCATTTATGTGGCTGGAATGTGTCAGGGACCAAAAGATATCCCCGATACTGTGGCTCAAGCCGCGGCTGTGGCTGCCGGAGTTTTACGCACGATAACAAGTGGAAAAGGAGTTGGTCATTTGAGCAGTCTTTCTCTCAATGAGATCGAAACCAGGGCAAAAAATATTCACACTTTATCAGGAGGTCATTATGTCAATCAGAGTTAATCCCAGGTTTATTAATGATCTGGTTCTTTTTGGAGCCGAAGACGTACAATTATGTTATCACTGTGGTGATTGTTCAACCGTTTGTCCACATGCCGATGAGGTATATAAGTTCCCTCGTAAATCAATGCGCCAGTTGCAAATGGGATTGGAACGGAAAATTGAAACCACTCTTGAACCATGGTTATGCTATTACTGTGGTCAATGCTCGGAACAATGTCCTCGTGAGGCAGCCCCCGGCGAAACAATGATGAGTCTCCGGCGATGGCTTATTTCCCGTTATGATTTTACCGGGATTGCCAAACAATTTTTCAAATCCAGAATGACCGAAGTTATTACAATTATTTGTTTCGCTTTGTTAACCGGTGTATTCTTGTTATATTATGGTTATTCCATGGGGAATTTTCACATTTATGATGGAGAAGGTGCATTTTTGTCAAGTTCATTCATCCATGAATTCGACCTGACGCTGGGCTCCCTACTCTTGATATTTCTTGCTATAAATGCTTTCCGGATGTGGTACTTCACAATGATAAAGGGAACAAAGATACCTGTGCCCTGGTGGCTCTATCTTAAAGAATTGTACCTGCTTCCCTGGCATTTCTTTACCCAGAAACGTTACTCAGAATGTGAAAGTAAACGTGACCCGAAAATTTTCATGCCCTGGATCATCCACCTTGGATTGATGCTGGGATATGTTATCATGCTTGTACTCGTGATGGTATTTATTGAAAGATTACAATCAGGACCGGCCATTCAGTGGCAGGTACATATTTTCGGATACATTGCCACCATCGGGTTGGTCACCGGCACCATTTATTTTATCCGGAGCCGGTTAAATAAAACATACGAACAATACAAGAAGTCACATGGTACCGATTGGGTTTTTGTTGTCCTGTTGTTTTTCATCGTTCTGACCGGTATCGCTCAACATATTTTTCACCGGACCGGTTTGTATGAATTGGCAAATATCACCTATATTGCACATTTGATGTGCGTTGTCCCATGGTTGCTGAGGATGCCGTTCAGCAAGTGGGCACATCTTGTCTATCGCCCCCTGGCAATGTATTTTGCCGCCATCCGCAGAGATGCAATAACCAGTCGGGAGAGTTTATTAAAATCCAATTCCGTATCCATCAAGTAAAAAGGCAACCATGAAAAATTGCAGAATCGGAGTATACATATGTATGTGCGGAACAAATATTGCCAAAATAGTTGACGTGGAAGCTGTTGCGAAATTCGTTTCCGGACTTCCTAACGTTACGCTCGTCAGGACATACAAATACATGTGCTCCAACCCGGGCCAGGAGATGATTGTACAGGATATAAAAGAAAACCAGCTTAACCGGGTCGTCGTAGCCGCCTGCAGTCCAAGTATGCACGAACGGACATTCCGCAGCGCCCTGAGAACTGCCGGCCTCAATCAATATTTGTTCGAAATGGCAAACATCCGTGAACAATGCAGTTGGGTTCATGATGATACAAAAGAGGCGACGGAAAAAGCAATGGCGATGACCCTTGCTGCCATCTGGAAAGTGGAACTTCACGAACCACTGGAAAGTATGACCGTCGATATGTCTCCAAATGTGTTAGTCATCGGAGGAGGTATTGCAGGTATGACTGCAGCCCTGGAATTGGCTGATGCCGGCCATTCTGTACATCTTGTAGAAAAGAATGAGCAGTTGGGAGGTAACATCGCACGCGTTGATCTTACTGCCCCGTACTTATATTCTGCACGTGATCTTTTAACGGAACGTTTGACCCGTATCAGGGACAATAAGCACATTAAGGTCTATTTTGAATCGAAAGTGATAAACCTGAGTGGATATATTGGTAACTTTACTGCAACGATCCAGAAACAAAATGGTAAATCAGGCACAAATCATGATCCTACTGAGGTCCATATAGGTAATGTCATAGTATGTACGGGATATAAAGAGTTTGATGCCTCCCGCATTACTCATTATGGATACGGGAAACTTCCCAATGTCATTACCTCCTTTGAACTGGAAAAAATGATCCGTGCCGGTCGTATTGAAACCAAGGAAGGTAAGATACCCCAGTACGTTGCTATTATCCATTGCGTAGGCAGCCGAAGCCAGGAATTTCATACCTATTGTTCCAGGGTGTGTTGCATGACAGCATTGAAGTATGCTCATGAGATTAAATCTGCTAATCCCAAATGCTATATTTCCGATGTCTATATCGACATGCATGCTTTTGGGAAAGGTCACGAAGATTTTTACCTTCGTTCATCAGAAGCAAAAACACTATTCCTGATGTACGAAAAAAATGACAGGCCGGTCATTCACAGGGCAGGTCCAAAAGACGATTGTGAAATGCTCATTGAAGTCAATGAGAAATTATCCGGAGAATTAATTGAGATTCCCGCCGACCTGATAGTCCTGATGGTTGGTATGGAATCCCGTCCGGATTCCGCTGAGGTGGCTCGTCTTGTAAATATCAGCCAGGATAAAGACGGATGGTTCATCGAAAGTCATCCCAAGCTTGAACCGGTAGCTACCACCACGGATGGAATTTTTATTGCAGGAACCTGTGTCGCTCCTAAGGACATTCCGGATACCGTAGCCCAGGCACGGGCAGCAGCAGCCCGTATTCTGGCTAAAATTTCAAAGGGTAAGATCGAAGTGGACGCAGTCTATTCCGAAGTCAATGAAGATATCTGCTCCGGTTGCCGGTTTTGTAACAAATTATGCCCTTACAGCGCTATCGAATTCAACGAAAAAGAAGGTCACAGCCATATCATCAGCGCCCTTTGCAAAGCTTGCGGTGTCTGCGTGGCAGCTTGTCCTTCGGCTGCAATCAAGGGGCGGCATTTTACCGACTCACAGGTTTTATCCGAGATCGATGGGCTGACCCAGACAATTCAGTACGTTGAACCATAGTTGTATTCATTTTCAGTATTAATTTTCAATGAATTATATGAGTATGAAAAACAAGATTTTATTAATTGATGATGATCAGGATCTTCTTCGCTCATTTCAGGTTATGCTTGAAAGCAAAGGTTTTGATGTGATCACTTCTTCCGACGGTAAAGATGGATACACTAATCTTAAAAATGAAAAACCTGATTTATTGGTCCTTGACGTGATGATGAATACAGATCTTGAGGGATATAATCTGTTGCATGTGATCAAACAGGAACCAGCCTACAAAAAGATGCCGATAATTTTATTGACAGGTATGATTGATCAATTGGGTGTAAATTTAATCTCCGGTGTCGAAGATGAAGAGATGCTGCCCAATGTTCACTTTCAGGATAAACCAATTGACCCGCTGGTTCTGGTGAAAATGATACAGGATTTACTAAAAGAATGATCTGTTGTTATTCCATTTTAATAAATTCCTCTGTCAATAAATATTCTGGGATCAAAGAATTGATCAGTGGAATACTCATGTTGGCTCGCCTCATTTAAACACGGGTAGAAGAGATTTATATATGGATGCTAAACTGGTCCCAGCGCATGTTTTGTTTGCAAAACGGTTCATCCGGATCAGGTGGATTGCTATATTCACGCTGATTGTTTCGACCTATGTTGTCAAAAACTTCTTTAAAGTTACCATTCACGATATTCCTATATATTATATTTCCCTTATCCTCATTGTTTTAAATTGCCTTCATTTATTCATCCTGAAACGAATCATCCTTAAAGAGGGAACCAGGGTTATTATTAGAATCAAACAGGATATTCATTTCCAAATCATAACAGACCTGATTATTTTGACCTTGATTCTTCACTTTTCAGGAGGCATAGAGAATCCTATGATTATCTTTTTCTTCCTGCACATGATTATCGCAAGCTCCATATTTTCAACTTTTGGAAGTTATCTGCATACCACTTTTGCACTCATATTGGTTGCCCTGTTAGTATTTCTTGAATGTTCTTCCATAATTCCTCATTGTCATCTGGAGGGTTTTATCAATCATGATTTGTATCAGAACAAATTTTTTATTTATGGAAGCGGTTTTATTTTCATCATCACCTCTTTAATTCTGGTAAATCTGACACATCTCATCGTTTCCAGGTCTATCAAAATTGAAGAGAACTATGTGAAGACCAACGATGAACTGGAGAAAAAAGACAAATTGAAAAATGAATATGTTCTCCGTGTCACGCATGATATAAAAGGTCACCTTGGGGCCATCCTCAGTTGCCTGGAAGTAATCCGGTCCACAGTAGTCGGGTCATTGAATGAAAAACAAGACGAATTTGTAAACCGTGCTTTTGAGCGAACGGAATTGCTCGCCAATTTCGTCAAAGATCTTTTGAATCTGACAAAAAAACGATTGAAACACGACACCGAATTTGAAGAGTTCTTATTAAAAGATCTGATTGCCAAAGTCGTGTCATCTGTTCAGATTCTTGCTCAAGATAAATCAATTGAATTTACTATTTTTTTCGATAATAATATTCAAACAATAACCGGTGATCCATTCACAATCGAGGAGCTGTATTCCAACCTGTTGTTGAATGCTGTTAAATACACCCTTCCAAATGGACGTATTGAATTATCTGTAAGAAACCGTCCTGACCATATTGTGACTGAGATATCAGATTCCGGAATTGGAATTCCCAAAGAAGAAATAATAAAGGTTTTTGATGAATTTTACAGGGCAAGCAATGTGCCTAAAGATATAAGAACCGGATCGGGATTGGGACTTTCAATAGTAAAACAAATCGTTGAAAACCATAAAGGCAGGATCTGGGTTAACAGTGAGGTAGGTGTCTGGACCAAATTCACTTTTACACTTCCTAAAAACCCGAATTTGATTGATTAGGTTCTATGTTTTTTCAGAATGTCATTACTTTATTGCTCCACTTAATGATTTCGTACATATCATGCATTGTGGACAGAGGACACATCTTAGAACCTTCCATTTTCCTGGTTGTAAGACATGTACCGCATGCAAATATTTTTCCGCCGTTTTCAATAAATCGTTTTATCTGGTCGGTTACCTTAAACTTGTCATTGTCCAGTGACTCGGATTCAACCCCTTTCCCCAATAAAAAAACTTTAACCGTATCCCCTTCGCCGAGTGCAAAATTTCCAAATCTGAAGGCATTCCAAACTGTCTCCGCGTCATTTGAATAAATGACCATTCCGATTTTTAGCTTAGTATTCGCATTTGAATCCTTCTTTGAAATACAATTGGTTTGACTGATTGCAAAGAAAGGAAACAGACATAAGAGAAAAAAAATGATTTGTTTCATGATTTCGTGTTTTTTCTGTAATGTTGCAAAGATAGAATTAAAAATAAAAGATGTGCTTAGAACTGATGACCCCTTGATTAAACGCGTTGTTATCTGTCCACCAATAATTGAATATTTTACGGTTAACGATAGAAAACTTCATAATATCATTCAACCTGCAGATCTTACTAAAGCATTAAAGCAGCATGAAAATTTGAGATCAGTTATTTCCGAATCCGGACGCGAAGTGATTCGGATTCCTGAACTTCCCGGCCATCCAAATTCTGTTTTTACCCGTGATACATCGTTTGTAACACCTGAAGGATTTGTCAAATTAAGAATGGGACTGGACTCAAGAAGAGGAGAAGAAGATTGGATGGCGCAGCAGTTAGAATCACTGGGGATAAAAAGAGCCGGAAGTATATCAGGTAATGGAACAGTTGAAGGTGGGGATGTGATCTTAGCAGGCACTGTTGCTTTTGTGGGCCTTTCGAAGAGAACAAATGAGGAAGGTGTAAATCAGATATCAGCAATTTTAAATGCCATGAATTTCGAAGTCAGGTCAATCACAGTACCTGAACCATTTTTACATCTTGGTGGCGCCATGAGTCTCCTTTCCCCTGATGATGTTTTATGCTGTAAGAGGATTTTCCCGATAAATTTTTTCGATGGCTTTAATCGAATTGAAGTGCCAGGAGATAACTTTGTTACCGGTAATGTAATATCTCTAGGGAATTATAAAGTTATTGCAGAAAAAACGAATACCACTGCAATAGATATCCTTAAACAAAAGGGATATCGAATCCATTCCCTCGACTTATCATAGTTCATCAAAGGGAAAGGTGGTCCATCTTGTCTTATTTTGCCGGTTTAATAAGCCCGAATACTTACGCCCCGGGATCATCATCGCCGAAAAGGATAAATTCTTCAACTTTATCAGAGGTCGGATTGTGACATTGGATTATTGATTTTCCTATTGGTGGTGAATCTGTTAAAGATCCATGGGACACTCCAGCCAATAAAAGACCCGATAATAACACCAGCCAATACATCACTTGGGTAATGTACGCCCAACGCCATGCGTGAATAGGCCACTAGCATTGCCCACAAATAAACAGGGATCACTATTTTCTTCTTTGCAAACAATAGTGATAGTGATGTTGCTATAGCAAATGCTTCCAATGTATGTCCGGAAGGGAAGGACGAACCCCCTCCTTCAGATAATTTTTCAATAAAGAGATAGGTTTTAAATGGTCTCTCCCGGTAAATAAATGTTTTCAATCCCTGACTTACAATTGCAACAAGGATTAATACTGATGCAAGTACAAAAAACTGTTTGCGTATTGATCTCGATTTTTTTACAATTGATGTTATTAATACCATCAATACTAATGCAATACTTATAAAAGTAGTTGTATATGAAATTATTCGTAAAACCGGAACAGAATAAGGAATGAGATGATGGTTTAGCCAGCTTAACAGAGATATATCAAAACCAGAGAAGTGCATAATTTAGTTCAAAAAACTACATCCTATTCATATTGACGGTAATAATAGAAATAAAGGGCCAGTGGCCGGTACAAAGCATGGGCGAATTTAGAGAATGCAAAAAGGAGGATTAGTTCCATTGATATTACAGTATGGATCAGAAATACAATCTGGGTAATCAGGTTATTCCATCCTGACATAACCGCTATCTCCAGCCAGAAACCTGTAAATCCAGCTATCCATAAAAATAGAAGGAAGGTCCAGTCGGCCAGTTTGATGTCTGCATAGCTTTTCGTCGGTTTGGTCAGCCGGTAAATAACAGCCATCGTCGTCCCGTATATCAGCAGGATACCGGTCAGTGTTCCAAGGATCCGTGAAGGCAGCCACATAACGGTAGCCGGGTCTTTAAAGATAAAATCAAGGATGGTGGCAATCAGAAGCCCAATAAATCCCCACATGATACTCCAATGCACAAACCACGGCTTTATCAGCCATAGCTTGTGTTTCCAATAGGAATCATCTTCAGTATCGCAGGTTTGGTGGCGTTTCATTGTGGCCAGTTCAATGCTGACTTTTTTTAATGCAAGAATAGTCCTTGAAAACGAGAACTTCCTTTCAACTGCAGCAGGATCAGACGCATCTTTTTTCATCAGACTTCTGACCAATGTATAAATCCCTGCTCCGGCTGTAATACCAGTCAGAACAAAAACCGCTAACCCCAGGTTGTGGATCACCTCATATGGAATAAAGGCAAATAGCCATCTTGCAATGGTTTCATCAGGTTTGATGGTGAGAATCGTCAAGCCCAATATAAATGCGATCAGCAAGGTTATAAAAATCGCCCATGGATTGTTGGTAAAGATCAGCCGGGCCAACCCCGTTTTCTCTGCATTCGCAATAGTGTACCGGCGTAAAGCAGCCATGTACTCTCCAGGATAAGCCTGGCGCGGGCAAGATTCAGAACAGTCGCCACAGGCATAACACAGCCAGATCTCTTTGCTGTTTAAGATTTTTTCCTTTTCACCCAATATCCCATATCGGATAAACATCCTGGGAAAGTTGGCGTGCTGCTCCGACAGATTACAAACTGCAGTGCAATTCCCGCAATTATAACAGGCATTGAAATGACTGGCGCCATATTTTGAAATTTCCCTAGCAAACTGCGGATTCAGCTCACTCATTTTTCTTTCAGTTTATAAAAATAATACTCATCCATATCGTCCAGTTCTCCTGTTTCCACTTCATTGTATTTACGCATAGTCATAACCACAAAGAGCACCTGATCAGACGGAATCCCTGTCTTTATTGCGATTCCGGGAATTGTCTCAGGCTCCTCTTTCAAGACCTGCCTTATCTGCTTTCTCAGTTGAAGATAATCCTTATGATGTTGTTTGACAGCATCAGGAATTATCCATTTTTTTTTGATAATTTCAATGGTCTTTCTATCCATGTATGAAGGTTCTTTCTTATATCTTTTAACCACTCATTGCTTCAATCATGCTTCTGACCTCATGATTGGTATAACCCTTGATATCGATGGCTTCTGTCTGACAAACAGGAGTACACATCCCGCAACCTTTGCAGTTTGATTCAATGATCCTGGCAACGGGTCCTTTTTCCGTCTCTACTCTTTCAATCGCATCAAAAGGACAAGCCACCAGGCATTGTCCGCACCATTCGCAGGCACCAGGGTTCACAATTGCCAAAGTCGGTTCCAGCTGAATTTCTCCGTGATTAAGTATGGAATAAACTTTGGAGACTGCAGCCAGTGCCGAACTGGCTGATTCGGCAATATTCCTTGGTCCCTGGCAGCAACCTGCAATGATCAGACCATCGATCACTGTTTCTACAGGTCGTAATTTCGGATGGATTTCATTATAAAAATGGTCCTTCCCTAAAGGTATCTTAAGGATGCTGTTCAACTCCTGGTTTAGACGGGGAACCATACCGGTGACTAAAACCACAAGGTCGGCCTTCACTGTGACTTCCATGTTTGCAGTAAGCAGATCATTGACAGTGATTTTTAAATGATCGTTAAACGTTTCCACAACCGGTGGATCATCTTCCACGAATTGCAGAAAAATATCTCCTGAAGTGGAAGACTGCTCATACAATATTTCCTGCTTGCCATAGGTCCTGATCCCTTTGTTGATATGATATATAAAGGGAACATTAAGATCTTTCCTGAGCTGAAGTGCAGCATGAATAGCGGAAGTACAGCAATATCGGGCACAATATTTATTCTCTCCTTCAACCTGGCGGCTGCCGACACAATAGATAAAGGCTACCCGTTCGATTTTTTTATTCCTGAACCGGAATTCCCCTTTTGTCAGTTCCAGTATGCGTTTTAACTGTTGAAGTGTTATAACATCCGGATGTTCCTGATAACCGAATTCTCCGGTTTTCGGTTCGTAAGGATTAAAACCGGTAGCCAGGAAGGTGGAACCGACATGAAGATCGATTACCTGTTCCTGTTGGTCCAGGCGGATTCCATGGCAATATTTCAGACATTCCCCGCAACGGGTACAGGTTGCCATATCAACAACCGGCAAGGCAGGAAATTCACTGTGGTAGTTAAAAAAAATTGCCTTCCGCTTTGTGAGATTAAAGTTAAACTCATCATACACTTCGACCGGACAAGCTTCAATGGCATTTTTAAATGACTCCGGATCACAGGGTGGTTCAACATACCTGGGTTGTATCTTTACCTGGATATTGAAATTCCCGATGCTTCCTTTTGAGGCGATGATATCGGCCCCTGTGTAAACCCTTATGGATTCACGTTTTTTCACTTCATGATACAGTTCCGTGATGATCTCTTCCCCGGTTTGGTTTGTCATCGACATTTTTCCCCATTGTGCAACCCTGCCCCCGACAAAATGCTCCCGTTCTATGAGATGAACATTGACACCCAGGTCAGCCAGTTCAATGGCCGCTCTCATTCCGGTCACTCCGGCGCCTACAATTGCAACTGAATTCTCGGCCGGGATCGTCATAGGTGTCAGGGCTTCGGAAAGGCTAACTTTGGCAATGCCTGCGCGGATCAAATGAATGGCTTTCAAGGTAGCCTGGGCGGGCTTGTCTGAGTGAGCCCATGAATCCTGTTCCCGGATGTTAACCTGGACATAATTGTAAGGATTCAATCCTCCCCGTTCGGCAACACCACGGAATGTGTTCAGATGAAGTTTCGGGGAGCAGGACGCTATGACGATCGCATCCAGGGGTTCGTTCTGAATGTCTGCGACAATCTCCTTTTGTGCCGAATCTGCACAGGCAAACATGGTAACCTTTGCAAGTGACACCCCTTTTTCCCTGCTGATCTCTTCCCGGACTTTTTCCACATCCACATAATCCGATATATTTGATCCGCACTGACAGATGTAAACGCCGATCCTTTTTTCTATAAAGTTTGGTTCGTTCGTCATTTCAGACAGTTGTTGTGGCTCTTGTGGAAACGTTTACCTGGGACTTCTTCATGTATTTGGCGGCTTGGGAGGCGGCAGCTCCAGCCGAAAGAATGGAATCTGGGATGTCCATCGGGCCGGAAGAGGTACCGGCGATGAATACACCTGACAGGTTGGATTTGAACGGATCGGTCATTTCATTCGGCTGATTGTAAAAATTGAACGGATCAAGCTTAATCTTATCAACTTCGAACAACTCTTCAATCCCCATGTTTGGTAAAATCCCCACCGAAAGCACAACCATATCATGTTGTGTCTCCTTGACCTGCCCTGAAGCGATATCCTCATAGCGGATCATCAGATCTCCGTTTTCCATTTCTTTTATCCGTCCGACTTTGCCCTTGATAAACTGCACATCCATCATTTTAGCCTGCTGATAAAATTCATCGAACCCTTTCCCGAATGCCCTTACATGCAGGAAATAGATCGTAACATCGGCCATGGCTACTGCTCCAAGGATCAACTGAGCCTGTTTGATGGAATACATGCAACAGATCTGTGAGCAAATCGGGTTATCTACCGTAACATCCCGCGATCCGGCACAGAGCACATAAGCGATCTTGTCAGGTACTTTTCCATCACCCGGCCTCAGAACTGTATTGAACGGGCGTGTGGGTACAAGTTGCCTTTCCATTTGCATAGCGGTGATCACATTTTTGAATTTTCCTCCACCATACCGTGTAATCCGGTCGGGATCAAAAAGTTTGAACCCGGTTGCGACAATTATGGTTTTGACAGTAATCTCCGTTATCTGAGTTTCCTGACCAAAGTCAATAGCTCCGGGGCCACACGCTTTCTCGCAAGCGCCGCATAGAATACAGTTATCCAGATCAATGGCAGCAATGCGGGGACTGGCAATGCTGAAGGGGATAAAAGCTGCCTTACGGCCAACCAGATTATATTGATACTCATCTTTCACAACCACAGGGCAGGCTTCTTCACAATCCTGGCAACCGGTGCAAAGGGAATCAATGACATACCGCGGTTTTTGTTCAATGACTGCCCGGTAAAAACCATTCTCATCCCTTGAAACATGTTTCACCTCGCTATTGTTAAGGATCTTTATGTTTGGATGGCGTGCTGTTTCGGAAACTTTTGGAGTGGTAATACATGCCGAACAGTCGAGGGTAGGAAACACCTTACTCAGGTGGATCATCCTTCCGCCGATGGAAAGATCCTTTTCCACAATAATAACTTGAAAACCCATATTGGCAAGGTTGAGAGCAGATTCAAGCCCTGCAATCCCTCCGCCCATTATGAGAGCATCTGCTTCTTTTCGGGAAGCACTCCTGATGTTATCAGTCATTGTTCATATTGCATTGGCCGTTTGTCAGCAAGTTCGCCGGCAAACAGTTTCATCTGGTTGACAAAAAGTTCTGCACATACCGAACAAACGGCGGCCATTTTCAAATTTTCGGTCGGAATTCCTTTTTCCCGCATCATAACATGGGTCATTTCGACAATCTTTGCGGTCTTCTCTATGCATGTTTCGCCGTAAGGACAGTCAGATCCGTCGGCGGCTATAAAAACTCCCGCAAATCCGCATTCAAATGCATGCATGATCCAGCTTGGACGAACCGAACTGGAACAGGGAACAACAACCGCATGAACAGTCGGTGGATAGTGTAGTTTCATCAACCCTGCCAGATCCAGGGCCGGATCGGAAATCTTTTCCGTAGAAAAAACAAGTATTTTAGGAGGATCCTTATCCATGGTCATCCTATGGTTGCTATTTCTTTATGTATAAACGGAAATATCCGTCTTCAAGAATATCCCCCAGATATTCAAAACCCTTCTTAACGGCCCATTTGGGAATATCTCTTTTGGTACCCGGATCGGAGGATAGCACCTCGATAATCTCACCGGGCTTCATCTCTCCAATGGCTTTTTTTGTGGCCATCAGGGGTCCGGGACAGGCAGTGCCCCTGGCATCCACCACTTTATCCAGTTT
Organism: uncultured Bacteroidales bacterium; assembly: GCA_903929315.1. GTDB lineage: Bacteria > Bacteroidota > Bacteroidia > Bacteroidales > FEN-979 > CAIYUC01. The sequence goes on along the minus strand of CAIYUC010000050.1, from coordinate 43,209 downwards.
CAGTTTTTTTAATTCTTCTGTGTTCATTGCAGTATGAATCAAGTTAAATGAATAAGTTAACATCTGCAGTCTGGGCTGAAGCAATATATTCACCGATTCCGCAAATATCATCTGCCAGTTCGTTGAAATCTTCCAGCACAAGGCCGTTCCATATCTTTCCGGCCAGTCCACAGATATAGATCTTTACATTACCCATCTCTTTTGCCTGTTTGAAGAATTCCATCCAGGTGGAGACCTTTAGCTGCTTCAAAGAAGCGATGAACTCCTCTTTTTTATCAGCCAGTTCGGCCATGTGGTCTGTTTTCCCGATATTTTCTTTCTTAAATGCATTAGCTCCCATGAGCAATACATAGATCTCTACATCCAGATCATCGGCAACGGCACCATTGATAATGACACCTGTTGCAGTTAGTTTATCAAAGCTCCCGGTATAGAGAGCTATTGTCATTTTCTTTGCCATATTTTTTAATTTTAAAGTAATTAATTTTTTTGCTAAATTAGCTGTTAAGAAATTAACAGATAATGATTGAGTCATTGAGTGCGTTAATATATAATATGATCCTTATTAAGAAAAAACGTGAGCATACTCACAAATATCAGCTAAGAATTAAACAGTAAAAAGTTTATGATTAAAGAGAAATGTTTAACCTGCGATATCAAATCCGCAGCTGTCGGCCATCTTGATGAGTCCCAGTTGCGAATATTGGGCGAAAATTGTGCAGAAGCATCATTCAAAAAAGGAGAGGTCATTATCAAACAGGATTCTTTGTCTTCAAATATCATTTACCTGAAAGATGGCCTTGTCAAAACATCTATGGAATGGAATCACAAAAATCAGATCCTGAATATTATTAAAGCCCCGGCATATTTAGGGATCCCTACGACACTCGTGGATAAGGTCAACCATTATTCTGTTTCTGCTCTGGAAGATTCCATTGCCTGCTTTATCGACATCAATACTTTCAAAATGTTAATTGACCGGAACGGAAAGTTTGCCTACGAAATCATTATTCACCTTTGTAAAAATGAGCTCCTGCAATACCGGCGATGTGTTTACCGGTCGCAAAAGCACATACCCGGGCTGGTTGCCGATACACTCCTTTTCTTTTCTAGCGAAATATATATGGATGAAACCTTCAGGCTACCGATAGACCGCGGTGAGTTCGGTGACCTGATAGGCACTACCAGAGAAACTGTTTCCAGAATGCTTAAAGAATTTCAAGAAGACCATCTTATTGAAATGAAAGGGAAAGTCGTCACCCTTGTCAATCCTGACAGGCTCATAATGATCAGCATGCACGGATGAAATCGACGAAAAACCAATCATTGCATTTCATATCCTTTTCAGACTTTCTCCAACGCCTGTCTCAAATCATTGATGATATTCTCAGCATTTTCAATTCCCACTGAAAACCTGACAAGGTCGTCGGTAATTCCTGCTTCTTGCTTATCTTCTACTGAAATGCCAGCATGTGTCATAGAGGCCGGATGCTGGATCAGCGATTCTACACCTCCCAATGAAACAGCAAGAACTGCCAAATGTACATTATCCATAAGCTTTCTGCCTGCTTCAAGGCCACCCTTCAATCCAAAGCTGATAATTGAACCGGGTCCTGACATCTGTCGCTTCGCCAATTCAAATTGTGGATGAGAGGCTAATCCGGGGTACTTAATCCAGGAAACTTTCGGATGGGTCTCAAGAAAAGCTGCCACTTTAATTGCATTATCCTGATTACGATCGATTCGCACTGACAATGTCTTTACACCCCTTAAAACCATATATGCCTGGTGTGGATCCATATTGCACCCCATATACACCATGCAATGACGGATTTTTTTGTACAAAACAGATTCTTTAGTAATGATAATCCCACCTACAATATCGGCGTGACCATTGATGAACTTAGTAACGGAATGAAGCACGACATCTGCCCCAAGATCCAATGGTTTTTGCAGATAGGGAGTGCAAAACGTATTATCCACGACCAACACCAGTCCATGTTCCTTGGCAATTACAGCGCAAGCAGCGATGTCTGTAATTTCCATCGTGGGATTTGCAGGTGTCTCAATGTAAAGCACTTTGCTGTTTGGCTGGATTGCCTTTTTAATTTCCTCAATATCCGCGGTATTGACAAACGATGCTTCAACCTGAAAACGGGCAAAATCCTGTTCCAGGACGCCCCGTGCCGGTCCATAAACCGCAGCGGTACTGATGATGTGATCTCCTCCATTTAACAGTGCCATGTAAACACTGGTAATGGCCGCCATCCCGGAACTGGTGGCTATTCCACCGAATCCATTTTCCAGGGCGGCAATGTTTTGTTCTAATGCACGGATGGTCGGATTTGCAATCCTGGTATAAATATAGCCATCGCTTGCACCTGAAAAGCAATCGGCTCCGTGTTGCGCACTTTTAAAGCGAAAAGTTGAGGTTTGGTAAATTGGTACTGTAGCGCTTCCGAATTGATCTTCAATTTCTCCGGCATGGATTAACTTTGTGGAAAAGCCTGCATCTTCAAGATTCATGTTAGTAACTGTTAAGTTATACAATAGGATTTATAATTTGCAAAAATAATGAACATTTGTTCATAATGCAAATTTATCTTATTTTGCAGTTCATTAGAAAGTAATCATTGTTGTGTTTCAGGGTAACCAATTAATTTCCTGGCAATATTTTCAAATACAGATACAACTTCTTTATTGCTTTGACTGAAAATACTCTTACCATGTTCTGCAGCTTCGCCCACTTCAATTACCAGAGGTAATTGTCCGAGCAGTTGAGTATGATATTCAGATGCAATTTTTTGGCCGCCATCCTTTCCAAAAATAAAATACTTTTCATCCGGGTGTTTTGCAGGAGTAAACCACGACATATTCTCAATAACACCTAAGATTGGAACATTAATATCTGGATTTGTGAACATGGAAGCAGCTTTACGAACATCATTCAGGGCGATTTCCTGCGGAGTGGTAACAATAATAGCCCCGGTCAGGTTCAGTTTTTGAACGGAAGTGAGTTGAATATCTCCTGTGCCTGGAGGGAAATCTACTACCATGTAATCAATCTCTCCCCATTGTGTGTTTTCAAATAATTGTGTCATGGCATTGGACGCCATCGGTCCACGCCAAATTAAAGATTGGTTTGGAGCGACAAAGAACCCTATCGACATTATCTTCACACCATACTTCTCAATCGGAAACATCATCTCTTTATCACCGAAAGAGGTCACATCAGGCCTTTCGTTTTCCAGTCCAAACATTTTCGGAATAGTTGGCCCATAAATATCGGCATCCACCAAGGCAGTTCTCAGGCCGTTACGTGCAAAAGCAATGGCGAGGTTAGCGGCAACCGTTGATTTTCCCACGCCGCCTTTTCCGGAAGCAATGACGATAATATTTTTAACCCCTTCCATGGGGATTTTTTCAAAAAGTTGACTCATAGTAATCTGTTTATATTAATCGTAGTTTAGTCGCGTTTGTTCATTGGTTATTGTAGGTTGAATAATTTTCTTAAAAAAAGGTTTTTCCCAGGTCTTGAGTTTGTTGTGTGTGATAAAATATTTTTGTGGAATTGGATGAGTGCCAAAAACAACCTTCATCCCATATTTTTCTGTAATGAACTGTTCAAAGGATTCCATATAAGGACAGGGTGGATAACCTACAATAAATCCGGTGGCAAAATGGATATGCGTAACCCCGTTTTTCTTCATTTCCTCTGGGGCATATTCAATGTTCCCACCCGGACAACCGCCACAGGTTGTAAAGCCAGCTACCTCCACTTCCTGGTTTTTATAAATAGAGAATGCACCTTCGCGGTTTTGAGCAGCTTTGAAACATTTTCCCCCTACACAACTATGATACCGGTCACAAATAATAATACCAATCTTTACTTTTTCCATAATTCATAGATATTTGTAAATTAGCATCCCAAGCACTTTCGCTTCGACGGCAAACGCAGCAAAAGCAGCGCCTTTTTTAAGCAACTTTGCATTAGCTTTGTTGCAGTTGACGGCATGTTGCCAAACTAGTTTATTTTCTTTTTGTATTGTATTCATCAATTATTTTTTCCACATCACTCATAGTAAAATCATATTTATTTCTTAACAAACCAAATTTTTGGTTATCTGAAACAGAATTTGGAATATTAAGTTTAATTTTTATGATTTCCGACGGGACATTGTATTTTTTTGATACTTCAGCAAGTGTCATAAAGCCTTTTACTTCAATTAATGGATTAGAATGCTTATGCTTTTCCAGGGAGGTGTCATAATAATGGATTTTTTCCTTATTCAAAGATATACTGTTATTTTCTGATTTTGGACTTTCATTATATATAGTCCCATGTCTTCCTTGCCCACGCTCACTTTCAATTACATCAGGAGTTATTACAAAAGGAATAAAAATCAAAATAGCTGAAATAATGATGAATAATATGGCTATGATAATTTTGACAGTTTTTATTTTAAATAACTTATTATAAATATTTAAAATAGCATTCCAATGCAAAATAATATGCAATACTAATAGGCTAAGTAAAATAAATCCAATTATTAGATGAATAGTACCCCATTCATGTCTGTCCAGTCCAAATAAATAAAGTCCAACATTACTCCCATATTTAATCCATCTTTCTTGTCCGGGAATCAATATATATTTCATTAAGAATCCAATGCCGGCGATAGCTGACATACATAGGAACATTAGAGCATTTATTAAAAAATTTAGTGTCGATTTTTTCATAATGTTATTTTTATACCTTATTGAGGTACCTATTAAAATTGTTTACAAAAGTAATGAACATTTGTTCATAATGATAAAATTTGTTGTACTTTTGTAAAAAAAATTAAAAGATTATGCCACAGATGAACCACACCGGTCCTGAGGGTAAAGGTACCCGCACCGGAAGAGGCTTAGGCAGTTGCAGGAAACCTGCTGAAACGACTGCTGATTCTCAGGAATTTCAATTAGGAAAAGGAATGGGATTAAAACGGAAATCGGGAGGGGGTAAGGGAAAAGGACGAAGGTTACAATACGGTGAAAATAAACTTTAAAAAACCATCTTATGAAAACAGCTATTTCTGGCCAGGATAAAGACCTGACCTCTCCTGTTGCCTGTCACTTTGGAAGGTGTTGTTTCTTCCATATTTATGATGATGAAACAGATACCATTGAAATTTTCGAAAACTGTGACAAGGAAAAAAAGGAGTGCGCCGGCGAGGCAATATTGGAGTGTTTGATTGCGAAGGACGTTAAACATATTATCTCAGCGAACTTTGGCACAAGAGTTCAGCAGGAAATGGTGAATCATGATATTAAGATGACCTTGCTTACCGATTGCAGCAAAACAGTCGGAGATATCATTCGCATTATTAAGAGAAAGCAAATAATATCTGAGCTTTGACAAACAAAAGTAATATTCCGGATAATATCTTTCAAACGCAGCAATTCAAGGTAGTATTTCCCAAACACCTTAATTCCAATGGAACATTTTTCGGGGGAGAAGCCATGCAATGGCTGGATGAGGTGGCCTTTATAACTGCAACCCGGTATACCCGTCAGCGTATGATCACCGTAAAGATTGGGAATATCCGCTTTTTAAAACCCATTTTACCGAATACTATTCTTGAAATTGTCGGTAAAATCGTAAAGACCGGGAATGTCAAATTATTTATTAAAGTTGAAGTTTTTTCTGAGGATATGTATTCTCAACGCCGCGAAAGAATGATGGAGGCGGATTTTGTCTTTGCTTCCTGCAATGACGAATTATCTCCTGTTCCTTTAAGTCGGAATGCTCATTGAACTTATGTTCATAAATATTATTTATCTTGTAGTATAATGCCACGACCAAAGAGAAAACGTAATGTAACCAATCCTCCCTTAATGGAGGGATTCAAGCCATTTGGGATTCCGATCTCCGATCTTGAGCCGGTTATTCTGTTTTTCGAAGAATATGAAGTTATCCGGCTATTGGATTATATGGGCATGACCCAGCTGGAGGCAGCCCGTGAGATGGCGGTATCGCGTCCGACCCTGACACGGATTTACGAAAAAGCCCGCAGGACCATTGCTGAAGCTTTCGTAGATGGTAAAGCTATTTTTATCGAAGGAGGCGATTATCATACTAACGAGTTCTGGTACCGCTGTGAAGCATGTCATAAACTGCTGATCAGCGAAAAAGAAATGGTTTCATGCTCATATTGCAAATCAGATAAAATCAGACCATTATCAAAAAAATCAATTAAAATGGATCAACAAAAACAGGAAGACGGTCCCGGCTTTTGTATTTGCCTCCATTGCAATACAAAGATCCCTCATCAGCCGGGCGTGCCATGTAGGGAAAGTGTTTGTCCCCAATGTGGAAAAAAAATGATCAGGGAAAACAGTTATCATCATCAATTATATCTTAAAAAGAAAGGAATAAAAAATGAAAATCGCGATTCCCAGTGACGAAGGAACCTATTTATGTCAACATTTTGGAAGAACGTTAGGATTTACAATTTTTGAGGTTGCAGACGGTCAGATTGTCAATCAGGAGTATCGACTCAACAACTTTACCGGTCATGCATTAGGGCAGCATCAGAACCATCAGCATCATGGTGCTGAGCATGAGGAACATGCCCAACATTCTCACAATAGAATATTGAATGCATTGAATGATTGTGAAGTGGTAATTGCAGGAGGTATGGGACGCCGGTTAGTGGACGACCTTACCAACGCCGGTAAAAAGATCTATAACACCACTCAGATGGAAACCCGTAAAGCTGTTGAGCTGTTTTTAGCGGATAAATTGATCAGTGATAAGGAAGCTTGCATCCATCATGAATAATGAAGGAACTGTATGAACGAATTCGATCAAAAAGCACTAGAATGGGATAAAAACAAGATGCATCTTGAACGGACAATTGCTGTTGCCGGCCAACTGCAGAAAATGATTCCGTTCAGACCAAACATGAAAGCTATGGAGTTTGGAGCCGGTACAGGGCTACTCAGTTTTTACCTGAAGGACTGGTTTTCTGAGATTACTCTGGTAGATAGCTCCAGGGAAATGCTGAATATGGCTGAACAAAAGATGGAGACAGGTGAACATTCGAAATTCAAAACATTGTTCTTGAATCTTGAAATGGATGAATACAATGGTAATCCATTCGATATCATTTATAGCCAAATGGTATTGCATCATATAAAGGATATAAATGCCATCTTCAAGAAATTCTACCATTTATTGACGCCCGGAGGAATATTGGCAATTGCTGACCTTTACCAGGAGGATGGCTCTTTTCATGATGGTGATATGAATGTACACCGTGGATTTGACCCGGAGAAGCTGACTGCTATTATCCTTCAACAAGGTTTTCACAACAGTAAAGTTGAATCATGCTTCGTTATCCGTAAAGAGGTTTCTGCGGAAAAAACAAAGGAGTATCCGGTTTTTTTAGTTACGGCATACAGATAGAAGTATACGTGATATGGGAAATTATTCACATAATCTTGAAAATCCTTCAGGCAGAGTATTTATCACTATCCTGCTGAATGGGTTGATTACACTGGTTGAGATTGTCGGTGGGATTTTTTCCAATAGCCTTGCGCTGGTTTCAGATGCTATTCATAACCTGAGTGATACCCTTGCTTTGATACTTGCCTGGTTGGCGAATAATTTCAGTGGTAGAAAACCCGATGCCAGACGCACCTTCGGTTTTAAACGATTTGAGATACTTTCGGCATTCATTAATGCATCGGTTCTGACGGCGATTTCCCTTTATCTTATTTACGAGGGCATCCTGCGATTTCTTCATCCGGAACCCGTCCGGTCAACCCTGATGCTTATTATTGCAATTATCGGGCTGATCGCAAACCTGATCTCCATGTTGTTTCTGCAACGTGACTCGAATAAAAACCTGAATATTAAAGCAGCCTATGTACATCTGCTGGGCGACACATTATCTTCGGTGGCAGTTATTGGAGGCGCCTTGCTTATCTATTATACAAAGGTCTTATGGATTGACCCTTTGTTAACGCTTATCATCAGTATCGTGATTATCATTCAGGCATATAATATCTTGCGTGAATCCATCGATATCCTTATGCAAAGCACGCCCGAAAATCTCCATTTGGATGAGATCAAAATTTTTCTTGAAGAACATCCAATGATCCGGAATATCCATCATGTTCATTGTTGGCGACTCCAGGATCATGACATCCTGTATTGAAACCTCAGATGATCTTTTGTTGAGTGAATCCAGTAAATTACTGAAAGAAGTTGAGGGAATATTAAGAAAAAAATTCCGTATTACCCATACAACCCTTCAGGTGGAATTTGATGTTTGCAAGGATAAAGCAATGATAAGACAGCCCAAAGGCTAACTATAGAAGTTTCGTTTCAGATTTTTGCAATATCTAATCAAACTTGGCCTACTCGGAATTATTTTAAAGCCTTCCCGATTTCATCCTTCAACCTGTATTTGAACTTTAAAGGATTGGATTGGCCATTCGAAAAAGCGAAATTGGTGAGGTCGTTTTTAATCTCTTTTCCTTTGTCAAGTTTCACCACGTACAAAGCCTGAGCATTAATATCAAATTTCGATACGATTTTTGCATTGGCTTTATCCTCAGTATTGAGAACCTGGAATTTTATCGTTCCGTCTTTTATTTCTTTTGCAAAATCCGTTTGCATCAATTTTCTTGTATTCTCTTCGATGGCCTGATCGATCGGACAGCGTTCTGTGGGATGGAAGTAATAAACTTCTACCCTGGTTTTGTTATTCGCAGGAACCTTATTTTGTGCATTGACCACTGCAAGGTCAGCACATAAGAGTAATAAAATCAACAATAGTAAAGTCTTCATTTCACCAAAATTATTTTATCTATCTATTATCCAATTTATTAACATATCAACTTTATTTTTTGTGTCGGAAAGTAAGCATCCATAAATAAATCTGCAACAAAAATACGATAAACCACAAAAAAGTGTCAATTCACTTTGCGTTTATGGCTCACCCTAATCCTTAACACAGCGGACCGAATAACCATAGTCATTATAGGCGCTGACCCTCATTGCGAATTTGTTATTGTAGTCGAGAAACCAGCTCTGCGCGTCGTTCGGATCGGGATACGACGACGACTTCGACGACCAGAAATAGCCTTCGTAGGTAAGATTGTTGAAAACGCCACCTTGGTTGTTCCTCAAACCGCCCGGAAGACCTGTAAACCCGCTTTCATTGGTTGCCCTGTAATTGGGCGAAGCCCAATGAGTTAAACCTGCTTCTTTCATCTTCCCTCCGGCTATACTGTCGCCTAAATAGGTCCTGAGCATCGTCCATTCGGCATAGGTTGGAAGATGCCAGCCCTCAGGACATATTCCCTGGGCTCCCTCTGTTGTATCATACTGCATCATCTCATTCCATTGATATAAGCCTCCATAAACAGCACAATTTGACTCGTCATTGTTATAACAGTACTTCTCAATTATTCCATTGTTGGTTGATGTTGTTGCGCCGGTTATCATGGTTCCGATGTTCAGGTTTTCCTTTAACCAGCATTGGGTTCCGATTTGAACGGTATTATAGGTTTGACCGCCATAATTAACAGTGGGGATTCCCGGGCAGGTTCCAATCGTGGTGGTAAAGCTCACCTCCCTCCCATACATCGTCCCTTTACTATTGGTGGCATAAGCCCTGACATAATATGGAGTGTTTGGGGTCAGGCCGGTGATATTGCTTGTAAAACTGCCGGTACCACTGCCATCGGTGGTATGGCTGCCGGCAGCTGTGGGATTGGATGAGTTATTCCAGCATACCCCCCTCGCTGTTACGGAGAAACCACCATCAGATTTTACATTTCCTCCGCCGGTAGCAGTTGTTGAGGTGATATTTGTTATGGGATTGGTTACAACTTTAGCAGAATCTTTCCATAAAGTCAGGGTGGCATCACCCACATATTCAATATGAACAGTTTTTTTAGCTTCGTTGTCATAATATGATTTCGCAGGGGTTGGCCCGGTCATCCATTTTTCAGGATTGTATGGTGGTCTTCTTACAGTATCACATAAACTATCGATCAGAGATTTGGCCCAATTGACATTCATGTCGGTCCAGACAAACCAGTCAAAACCAAAATATGAACCTTTAGCGAATGTTTTATACAGTTGGTCCCATCCCCCTAAAAAACTGTAACAAAATCCCCCGTAAAACAGCACTGTATCCTTGCTGAAGTCATTGTGAGAGGCGATGAATTTCTCGGAAATCCAATATACGTTGGCCGACTCTGAACTATTTACCTTTGTATGGCTAATTAAGATATTTCCATTTTTAATGTCATTCCCATATTTCTTGGTAGATTCATCACTTGCGCTTTCCCCGGTAAGCAAATAAACCTCCGAAATGTTTTTTTCTTGCGGCCATGCCCATCCGTGGGAATAAATATGGATGATCCCATAGCCTGAAAGTTTTGTAAAAAGGTCCAATGTGCCTGTCCAGTTAAGATAATGAATCGGGAAGTCAAATCCTACTTTGGGGAAGCAATTAACGAGGTAGTACTGAATGAGTGGGGCGGCATACTCTGACCGTTCCCAGTAAGTCGGATTAATCATAATTACTTTTTTATTGTTCACGAGGGATTTTACATTTAAGGGTGAATAGGGCATTTGTGGGAAATAGCCCATGTTAAGTTTGCCACCGCCAGGGGCATCTTCCGGGTTAAGGAAAATGCCTCCCCGCATGCCATTCGTATACTGTACCGTTATGCCCTGGCTGCCAATCGTGGCAGATGTCACCGAGGGATCGCTTTGGAAAAATTGCTGCAATTTATTGATGGCTTCCAGCGAATCCATGGTTTGTGACCAGGTGGCCCAGTTTTCACCCGCCTTATCCTGTAAAGCAATTACATTGTTATAAAAGGTTTGATCCTCAGCCGTCCAACCTGTGTTGTTGTTATCGTCGCTCTTTTTTTTACATGCCGTAAAAACGATCAGGAGCGAAAGGGAAATCCAGTAAATTTTTTTCATACAAATTAATTTAGAGTTCTTGACAAGTTGAAGGATTCTATTTATAGATTACGTTGATCAATTTTCAAGGAAATGTTTTTTCATAGTCGCTGGTTTTGTAATATAGGGTAAAATGTTGAATTGCTATATTTTGTTATTTATTTCACATTAAATTGAAAATGAATATTAAAGAAAAGTTTTTGTATAGATTTTCCTGACTATTTCTATCCGATTATAAATATGTTAAAATTAAATGAAAAATGTTAACAACGGGTCTTTTTTATTTTATATCAGCCAGGCTATGATTATTGCTCAGAAAGTTGATAAATGCTTTGCCAACATTTGTTTCATCAGTCCGGATGATCTTCTTTTTTTTAGCTTTCAGTTGTTCGCTGTGTACCTCGCCGATTTGATTTACGATTACGACATCACAATCACAAAGGTTATAAAATAATCCGTCATCCGAGGTCAGGATCTCACTGAGTAAATTCCATCGCAGTTCCTTGTGAACGATCTTTCCTGATTTCACGGTTGCCACGAGAAAGCCCCTGGAACACCTGCATTGCTCCCCAACGATCAACCCGTCATCAGTTGGTATAGCAACTTTCATTGTTTTATTTCCCATGGCTTCATGTTTTCGTGAAATTTTAAGATGAACAGCACTCTTCAAAACTGCAAATCAGTTTTTGTCCTTGTTGTATTTAAAATAAAAAAACAAAGCAAGCGGTCTGTATACTGCATGGGCAAATTTTGAAAATGCAAAAAGTAACACCAGTTCCATGGAAATGATAGTGTGGATGAGGAAAATGATGTGATTTGTCAGATAATCTGCCTGAAAGGCAACAGAAATTTCTAACCAAAATCCAGTTATCCCTGCAATCCAAAGGAAAAACAGGAACATCCAGTCTGCCAGCCGGGTCTTATCATAGGCCTTGGTCACCCGGGTCATATGGTATGTTACAGCCAGGGTAGTTCCATAGATAAGGAATAACCCTGCAATTGTTCCCAGGATACGGCTGGGCCACCAGATGTCTGTTGCGGGATCTTTTACCATAAAATCCAGAACCGTAGCTACAAGCAAACCGATAAAACCCCACATTATTGACCAATGCACAAACCAGGGCTGAACAGCGGCTGGCTTGCTCTGCCAATAGGAATCTTCTTCCTTATCACAGGTTTTGTAGCGTTTCATGGTTGCAAGTTCATTCATTACTTCTTTCAATGATTTCCAAAAATTGCTTTTAGATTTATCTTTTTTCACGGTATCCTTTGAAAGTTTTAAGAACATCGTCAACAAACCCCATATAACGGAAATTCCAGTGACACCAAAAATGATCAGTCCAATGTTATGGATAACTGCATAAGGGATGATAGTAAAAAGCCACCGGGAAACTTCATGATCGGGTTTCAGTGTGAAGAGGAAGAATCCAAGCAGCACAGAAAGGAAAATTGTAAAGAGGATAAACGCGGGATTACTTTTAAAGATCAGCTTTGTCAGACCGGTAGGTTCATAACTGGCGATTGCATAACGACGAAGGGCCGCCATATAATCGCCTGGACCGGCTTGTCGGGGACAGGTTTCTGAGCATTCACCGCAAGAATAACATAGCCAGATTTCCTTGCTTTGCAGGATCTCTTCCTGCAGTCCAAGCATTCCATAACGAAGGAACATGCGGGGATAATTCACGCTTTTATCAGTGAGACCGCAGACAGCTGTGCAATTACCACAGTTAAAACAGGCACTGAAATCCCTGGCGCCGTATTTTTTTATTTCCGATGCAAATTCAGGATCAATTTTCGACATGCTGCAGGTTTTTCAGTTTATAGACATAGTATTCGTCCGAATCATCCATCCCATCGGCTTCAACAATATTATATTTGTTCATGGTCATAAGGTGATAGGTAATGAGCTCAGGATTCAGTTGGAGTTCCTTAGCTAAAGCAGGAATCGTTTTTGGATCAATTTCAAGAGAATCCGCTATTCTGCGCCAGATTTGAGGCATATCCTTCATCCTGGTGCCTTCGCCCGTTTCAAAAGCTGAAACATTTCCTCCGGTATTATCAAATACAACCGTTTCCATAAATCCATCGATCATCCCTTCGACCTCAGCATTGGAATACTGAGCAATGTCGATGGCGTCGATTGGGCAAATTGGGGTACAAATGCCGCAACCCTTGCAGACAGCTTCATTCACCGATGCCACAACCTTGTCCCGCATTTCCAGTGGATGAATAGCGTCGTATTCACATACTTCAGCGCATTTCCCACACCAGACGCAGGCTTCAAAATTGATCCGGGCAATAATGGGTTCAAGCAGAATTGTCGGGTTTTTTGTAAGAGCATTGATCTTGACTGCAGCCGACAGTGAGGATTGAACAGATTCTGAAATATTTTTCGGTCCCTGGCAGGAACCACCTATAAATACACCATTGATGACAGTTTCAACAGGTCTTAATTTTGGATGTATTTCATTGAAGAATTTATCATTTCCGACAGGGATCTTTAATTTTCCGGAAATCTGTGAACTATCACTACGCGGAACCATCCCGGTGACAAGAACCACCAGATCAGTCTCAAGCTCCAGATCCTTTCGTTTGGTAAGCTCATCTTTAATTTTTACAAGGAGTTTGCCATTAGTTTCCTCTACGACAGGTGGCGTTTTTTCTTCATATTTCAGATAAATATCTCCGTTCTTCGATGAACGTTCATATAGAATTTCCTGCTTGCCATAAGTACGTATATCCCGATAAAGATGATATGTATTGATATTCTTGAATTTTTCATGAATTAGCAAGGAATTATGAATGGCCGTGGTGCAACATACCCGCGAACAATATTTATTCTCTCCCTTGGTCTGTCTCATGCCTACACAATAAATGTATGCAATACTGTTTACCTTATGATTATTGTAAACCAGGGTTTCCTTGCTATTCTCGATCAGTTCTCTGAATTCCGGAAGTGTTATTACAGACGGGTAGTTCTTGTAACCAAATTCACCTTCCTTTGGTATGTAAGAATCAAATCCGGTCGTGACAAGGATAGCTCCTGATTTCAGGTTCAGGATTTCATTCCCGGTTTTAACTTCGACAATAAAATTACCAATACTGCCTGAAACTTTTTCGACGTTTGCAAGAGTGAAAACTGTAATATTTGGTGACTTTTTAATTTCTTTTGTAAGACTTGCAATGATGTTCTTTCCTGTTTGTTGTGTGATGTAAAGCTCACCCCATTTTGCTACATGCCCTCCTAAGTTACTCTTCTTTTCAATCAGGTACACCTGGTTACCCATTTTAGCCAGGTCAATGGCGGCACGCATTCCGGAAATGCCAGCTCCAATGATGACAACTGCCCTGGTGGATGAAACTTCAATATTTTCAAGGGCTTCGGAATTTACGACTTTGTTTATGCCTGCACGGATGAGTCCTGCTGCTTTTATACTTGCTTCCATGGGGGTGTCGGAATGAGCCCATGAACATTGTTCACGAATGTTCACCTGGGTGTAATTATATTGATTTATCCCGGCTCTCTGGGCAACATTGCGGAAAGTATGCAAATGGAGTTTGGGTGAACAGGAGGCTACAACAATACCGTCAAGTTTTTCATCCTGTATATCCCTGATCATCTCCTTCTGATTGGAATCAGCACAAGCAAACATGACATTCTTAGATACTATCACCCCTTTTTCAGTTTTCACAATGTCTTTGATTTTAGACACGTCCACGTAATCAGAGATGTTTCCGCCACAATGGCAGATATAAACTCCTATTCGTTCTTTTTTCTGTTTCTCTTCCATATAAATTTATTGAGCCATAACCGCTCCCTCCCCGAAAGGGGAGGGTTGGGGTGGGGCATTAAGATAGGCTGCAACCTCCGAGGCAGCACAACCGGCCGAAAGTATGGAATCGGGGATATCCATTGGACCGGCAGCAGTGCCGGCAACAAAGACACCCTCTATTGTTGTTTTGGAAGGGCTCATTAATACATCAACTTGTTTAATGAAACTGAATTCATCCATTTCAAGAAGCGCACCCTTAAAAGCCTTTACAATTTCATTGTTTGGCTGAACACCAACGGACAATACCACCAGGTCATGCTTAACCTCTTTCACCTGTCCGGTTTCTATATTCTCAAATCGCAGGATCAGATCGCCGCTTTTGTCTTCTTCCCGGATCCTTGCCACTTTTCCTTTCACAAAGTTGACGCCCATCGAATTCGATTGCTGGTAAAACTCTTCATATCCTTTACCGAAAGCCCGAATATCTATGTAATAAATAGTAATATCAGCCATTGGCAAGGCTCCCATCAAAAGCTGGGCTTGTTTAATTGAATACATGCAACAGATTTGTGAGCAGATTGGGTTGTTGGCGCTTGCCATGTTACATGACCGGTAATTCTCCAGGCTCGAATCACGTGAACCAGTGCAGAGGACATACGCAATATTTCCAGGTACCTTCCCGTCACCCGGACGTAAGACATTGTTAAACGGACGTGTGGGTGCGATCAGCCGGTCCATCTGTAGTGAATCAATTACATTGGCGTATTTTGCAGAACCATATTGCGGTTTTCCATCCGGGTTGAATAGATTAAAGCCGGAGGAAACAATGATGCTGCTTGCTTTGGCTAAGATTTTCTCCTCTTTTTGTGAGAAATCGATTGCATTTGCAGGGCAAGCAGTGATGCACTGATGACATTCACGGCAATTGCTGCAATCCAGGCAACGGTCGGTACTTTGTTTGACCTGAACTTCTGTAAAGGTGCGCTCAATATCTTCAAAATCCCTGATTCTTTCTTCAACCGGCCGCAAATTATCATCCAATGCAGGCCGGTGTAAAATAGTACCACGGCTCAGGATCACCTTCTTATCGATAGCAGCTAGTTTATCGCCGAACTCAAAATCTTCAGGATTTTCATTATTAAGATATTTGTCGATGTACAAAGCGGCTTTTTTCCCCTGTCCGACGGCTTCAATGATCGTAGTGGATCCGGTTACAGAGTCTCCTCCTGCAAAGATCCAGGGAGTGGTAGTTTGAAGCGTTTTTGAATTGACTTTTATTCTGCCATTTTTGGCAAGCTCCAGTTCGTTTTTGAAGATGGAAGTCGTTGGTTGTAATCCAATGGCCTCAATGACAAAGTCAACCTCTTCTGAATACTCTGAACCTTTGATTTCGACAGGGGTTTTTCTGCCGCTCTCATCAGGTTTGCCTAATTTCATCCTGATCAGTTCAGCTTTTTTAATGATTCCGTTTTCGCCAATGAATTTTACCGGATTACACAGCATATCGATTTTAACACCTTCTTCTTCTGCTTCGCGCAATTCCACTTTCCAGGCAGGCATTTCTTCCCTGCTTCTCCGGTAAATAATTTTTACCGATGCAGCTCCAAGCCTGATAGCAGTCCGAGAAGCATCCATTGCAGTATTACCACCACCAATCACCATCACTCTTTTACGCGTCAAATCGGTTTTTTTTCCGATTTTGGATTCACGAAGAAAATCCAGACAAGAGACAATACCCTGTAGGTTTGATCCTTCGATTTTCATGGGAGTAGTTTCATGAGTACCTACTGAAACGAACAAAGTATCAAATCCCTCTTTTTTAAGATCTTCAAGATGAACAATCTTGCGGTTGACCTCGTGTTCAACTCCAAGTGAAAGTATGTTTTGAATATCCCTGTCAACAACGCTGTTCGGTAACCGGTATTCAGGTAGAGTCAGTTTTAACATTCCACCTAATTCCGGCGCTGCTTCAAAGATTTTTACCTGGTGTCCTTTTAACGCAAGAAAATAAGCTGCTGTGAGACCTGCAGGCCCGGATCCAACGATAGCAACTCTTTTACCGGATTTTTTTTCAATTATAATCGCTGGCGGTTCAGGGTGTTTTGAATAATAATCTTCTGCAAAAAACCTTTTTATCCGGCGGATATCAACCGGCGCTTCCAGACTGCCACGGGTACATTCTCCCTCGCATGGTGCATAGCAGGCTCTGCCAAGGCTGCCAGGAAGAGGAGCGTCTTCCATATGGATTTTCATGGCTTCTTCATATTGGCCATTCCTTACCAATGATATATATCCATATGGTTTTACTCCTCCCGGACATGCAGAGATACAAGGGGCTGATTCATTTTGCCTGTCAATCACGGCAATACGTGGATTTGCCAGGCTAAATGGAATGTAAGCAACTTTACGCCCGGCAAGCATTTGATTGTATTCATCCGGTCTTACTTCAGGGCAGGCTTGCTCGCATTCCTGGCATCCGGTGCATGCTTCAGGAATCACATAACGGGGGTGTTTTGCTATTTCTACCTGGAATTGTCCATTTCCCTTTTGTATACTTTCAATCTCACTGCTCAGTAAAACCGTGATATTTGGATGCCGTGCAGTTTCCGACATTTTAGGTGTAGTGATACAAGCTGCACAATCGAGGGTTGGAAATACCTTGCTTAATTGTATCATTTTCCCACCGATGGAAAGACCTTTTTCGACCATCAACACTTTGTAATCCATATTGGCGAGGTTCAAAGCCGCTTCCTGTCCGGCGATCCCTCCTCCGATAACCAGGGAATCGTAAATTTGGTTATTCTTTGTCATTCCAGTTCAGCTAATATTTTACTAAAATTTGCCATATGGTTAGCAAATGACTCAGCACAGACTGAGCAAATTGCAGCCATACGGATCCGTTTTGGACTTATGCCATTTTCCCTCATCAGGCGCTGTGATTCTTCAATGATCTGGTTGGTGTATTCCGGACATTTCGGACTGTATGAACATTCATGTCCGTCAGCTGCAATAAAAACTCCGTCAAATCCCTGTTTGAAAGCATGCAATATCCACCTTGGCTTGATCCCAGAAGAACAGGGCAAGCTGATAACATAAACTGCAGGGGAATAATGTATTTTTCGCAATCCGGCCTGGTCAATTCCGGGATCGGAAATTTTATCGGTGGAAAAGACCAGTATTTTAGGTCGGGTGTTTTTGGTTTCCATGATAGAAGGAATTTATATTGTAACAATCAGACAATATCTTTTAATGAGACCTGGTTCTTATGGGTCTCTGGTTTTAATTGAAAGATAATAAAATGAAACTTTACAGATACCGGTCAGCTACAAAAGACCATTTATTATGCTTTTTTTAAAAACAATCTTGAATAGCTGTCTTCTTCGACTATTCCAAGGAATTCATGGGTCATCTTCTGACACCATTTCGGAATATCGTTTTTCGTTCCCTCATCCGAAGAAAAGATTTCCATAATCTCTCCGGATTCAATCTCACCTATTGCTTTTTTTGCGGCTAATAATGGGCCGGGACAAGCTGTGCCGCGTGCATCTACCACTTTGTTTGATTTCAGACTTTTTAACTCTTCACTTGTCATATTTTTCACGTTTTTTATATGAATAATTGTATTTTACTTTCCTGCGCATCCGAAAGGAAAGTTGCCACACCGCAGATTGCAAGATTGGGATAATCTATCATTTCTTCTTTTTTAAATCCCATCAGATTCATCGACATTTCGCAAATATTTATATCGATCCCAAGCTCACCGGCGGTTGAAAACATTTCTTCAAGGGATGCTACTTTGTTCTTTTTCATCAGCCCTTTCATCATCGAAGTTCCCATGCCACACATGTTCATCTTGGAAAGTTTTAACCTTCCACTTCCTTTTGGTAACATCATGCCAAACATCTTCGCCATGATATGTTTTCCCTTTACACTCTTTTTGGGATCTCTTAGTGCAGCAGTTGCCCAGAATGTGAAAAAGAGTTTCACTTTCATGTCGAATGCGGCAGCACCTGTGGCAATTATCATAGCTGCTAATATCTTGTCCAGGTCACCTGAGAAGACGACCATAGATAATTGATCTTTTGTGCCTTTTTCCAGTTTTGACACTTGTTCTTTTAATTCCTGGATTTGTTTATCAATCTCGAGACTCATAATATATAAAGTTTATATGTATATATATAAATGTTTTCTGTGGCAAAGATAATTTAGTGAAGGTTGCAAAGAGAAGACTGACCTGTGAATGTTTTCACAAATAGTTGTGATATTAATCACAAACAATATTTACCTGCGAATTGAAGCGATTTCATCAATTGCCTGAATTGCAGCATCAATATGTTCTTCGGTATTGAAAGGGCCCACACTCAGACGAACGGTACCATGTATCTTATCTGTTAACAATCCGGCATGAACTAAAGGAGCGCATTGTAATCCTGTGCGACATGCGATATTATAATCAACATCGAGCATAGTTCCCACATCTCCCGACTCAAACCCTTTGATGTTAAGACTAAGAACCGGGTTTTGATTCTCACTGCTTTCGGCACAATAAGTTATGACATTCCCAATATTCTGAATGCCTTTTCTCAGCCGGTCCCAAAGCATGATCTCTTTTTGGTGGAGATTATCGATGCCTTGCTCCAGTACCCATTTTATACCAGCATTTAAACCTGCAACTCCCATAATATTTAATGTCCCGCATTCTAATCGATAGGGGAACTCTTCAAGATGGCTCTTCTGAGCCGATCGAACACCTGTCCCACCAAATCGGGTAATACGAACAGGCACTCCCTCCATTACATAGGAGCCTCCGATTCCCGTTGGACCCATAAGGCATTTATGGCCTGTAAAGACCAGTACATCTATTCCCATTGCTTTTATATCGATGGGAATTGTACCTGCACTCTGGCTGCTGTCGACCACAAAATTAACCCCGGCCTCCTTACAAATTTTTCCAATTTCAGTAAGTGGTTGTATAGTACCAATAACATTGGAACAATGATTTACAACAACCATCTTTGTATTCTTACGAAGGGCTTTTTTAAAATCACCAGGATTAACATATCCATGCTTATCGAAGGGGATATGCGTAACTGTGATAATCTTGTTAAACTCCAGGTAATACAATGGCCGCAAAACAGAATTATGTTCCAGCATCGTAGTGATCACATGGTCGCCTGGTTCAGCCAAACCCTGCAGGATCATGTTCAGGGAATCGCTGGCATTATAACTAAAGGTTAAACGGTTGGGATCATCTCCATTAAATAATTCTGTAAGCATTTTCCGGGTATCATGCACGACTTCTTCGGTTTCAATGGCTGCATCAAAACCTGATCGTCCTGGATTAACTCCGTGTTTTCGGTAGAAGTCAATCATAAAATCATATACTACGTCCGGCTTTGGAAAGGTAGTAGCAGAATTGTCGAGGTAAATCAAGTTACTCATGCTGGGTATAGTGTCAGTTACAAGATGTTTATGGGGATTCAGTATCTAAGATCAAGGCATCGGCCACAATTTCCGCCAGGGTTTTTATTCTTACACCTAGTTTAAAGAAAACATTGATCTGGTTAAGTTGATCAACACAATTATGGCATGGTGTAACGACCACACTTGCACCCGTATTCCGTATTTGTCTGGCTTTGATCTCTGCGATTTTCATCCGGCGCTCATTGTATTCACTCATAGACAATTGTCCACCCCCACCACCGCAACAATAATTATCGATGCCATGGGGGGTCATCTCCACAAAATTGGCGATAAACCGATTCAGGATATAACGCTGTTCATGTATAATCCCGCCGCTTCTGACCAGGTTGCATGGATCATGCAAAGTCACAACATCTTTGATTTTTTCAGGATCAAGGTGGATCTTCCCTTCACGAATATAGTCAGCAATACATTCCACTGAAGTTTTAACTTCAAACGGGAAATGTTCCTGCAGATAATTCGGGGCCTCCCATCGAAAAGCCCTGGAACCATGACCACATTCAGCCAATACCAGTGTTTGGGCATTCAGGTTTCCCATCTCATTCCAAAGACGGAGAGCAATCAATCTGGCTTCATCCGGGTTACCTGAGAAATATGCATAGTTGGTTACATCATACATTTGAGTAGACAATGTCCAGCTTTCACCTGCAGCAAAAAAAATCTTTGCCATGGCAGAGATGGAAAGTGGGAAGAATTTCGGTTCCCTGGGATTCAGTGTGTAAAGGATCCTTTTCCCCGATTCATTAACCGGTATTTTGGCATTTGGATTATTCACTTCATCAATAAGTTCCTCTTCCATCCACTTTAATGTTGCAATGAATTCATCATTAGGGATGCTCATGTTATTCCCGGTTTCGACAGCGGCATTTACTGTGGATTGTAGTGTAGCCGGCACCATCCCCATATTGGAAAGCATCGTACGACCAACCCTGACCAGGTATTCTATATCGACGCCAATGGAACAATGCATTGTACATCGGCCGCACATGGTGCATGCACCAAACAGCAAGTCAACCATTTCGTCAGTCGTTTCTTCGTTTAGTTCACGTGCATTGATCAGCCCGGGCAAAAATTTTCCTGTAATTGTATGATATCGGCGATAAATCGATGCAACGATATCAACCTTACGGGCAGGAGTAAAGCGATTTTCCTTAGTGGCCAGGTAATAGATGCAGCTTTCAGCGCACAGACCACAATGAACACAGCTATTCAGATGTGTGATAAGTTTACTATCTGAAAGGTTCTGAAATACTTGAAGGCCTTTTCTGATTTGTTCTTTGTTCAATTCTCCCATCCGCCATTCCTTTCTAATTTTTTTGGTGGCCAGATTCCCCGCCAACCAAAGAAAAATCCAAGATGATAGCGGGCTGCAAAGAAATAAATGGCATGTTTCAATTTGCTGAGGGGAAAATATAATAACAACAAACTAGAAAGAATAAAATAAGCAGGATATGCCTGATTCCAAAGGAGTACAATTCCTGTCATCAGTTGGAATCCAGTAACCAGTAGGTTCGATAAATAATCATCCGGGTTGGAAAGATCACGCAGCCCTTTTTTTAACAACCGTTTTATCAGGATGCCTATACCGCAGGAAAAGGAGATCAAAAGAAAAGAAACTATTGAATAAATTAAAATATCTTGTAAAGGGAGATCTGACCAAATGAGGAAAAACATCAAAATCGATAAGAAGGTTCCAAGGTGATAAATAATACCTGCGAAATATGTGGGTAAATGCAAAAAAGCCGATTCTTTCTTTACAGGGTTCATAGCCCCGGTGAATGAATATTGAATGGAAGGAATAATCTTTCCGGCAGGAGATGAATAATCCATGGGTTTCCCCAATCTGATAAGACGAAGAAAATGAACTAAAGAATTGGCAAAACAAATCCCGAGTGATCCCAACGTAATCCAGTGATACCAATACATCCATTAAAAATTAATTAAACACACCCATCAGGTTTCGGCAATCCTGCAATCCTGCATGCACCACGTGCAGGGCCAAGGGGGAATAATTCATAAATTTCACGAAGCTTTACTCCGGTTTCCTGGCAAATGGTGCGGATCATGGGAGCCATACCCTTTTCCTCCCAGTTCCTTCGAATAATTTTTACGATGGACCAATGCTTTTCATTCATCTCTGCAATACCATCATATTTTGCAAAAAGTTTGGCCACCTCTTCATTCCAGAGCTCTGGGGTGGATAAAAAACCATCACCATCAACATTAAAAACTTTCCCTTCAATTTCAAGTGTCGCCATAATTAGTTTATATTATAAGTATGTTGAATAATTGAATCATGAATCCAATTTAAACCACGATTCAACTTTTGTACCATCGGTGCTCTTGTTATATCTAAACTCGTTGGTGTTTTTATTATAGGTATAGTCTTTCCCCCATTCCAGTTGATTCTTTTGTATTTGTTTTAAGGCATCGACGATGTAATGCAATTCTTCATCTTTCATGGTTGGATGAATGGAAAGCCTTACCCATCCAGGTTTTTCAGATAAATCTCCAAGATTGATCTTATCGGTGATCTTTTTCGACTTATCATAACTGACATTGAGTAAATAGTGTCCATATGTACCTGCACATACGCATCCCCCTCTAACCTGAATTCCAAACCGATCACTGAGCAGTTTTACGATAAGATTATAATGGATTGAATCAATGTAAAAGGAAATAACTCCAAGTCTGTTCTCAACATTATTGGCCAATATATGCAAATCAGAAACTTTTCGTAATTCAGAAAAAGCTAAAGAGTTGAGTTCGTTTTCGCGCTGGCGGATTGGATCAACCCCCATTTGATTTTTCAATTCCAGCGATAATGCTGTTCTTATTGCTTGCAGAAACCCTGGAGTACCGCCGTCTTCACGAATTTCAATATTATCAATATATTTATACTCGCCCCACGGATTTGTCCAGTCAACGGTTCCACCTCCGGGCTGATCAGGGGTTTTATTATTATACAGGGAAGAATCAAACACTAAAACACCCGATGCTCCAGGTCCTCCCAGAAATTTATGGGGTGAAAAAAAGATTGCATCAAGCTTTTCAAGTGGATCATCAGGATGTATATTAATTTCATCGTAGGGTGCGGAAGCAGCAAAATCAACAAATGCTAATCCATCATATTCATGCATCAATCGTGCCATTTCATGATAAGGCGTCCGGATGCCGGTAACATTGGAACACGCAGTAAAAGACCCTATTTTTCTCTTATGATCCTTAAATTTTATTAATGCTTCTTCAAGTTTATTAAGATCTACCAGCAAGTCCTTTCCTGGTTCAATGACGACAACATCTGCAGAAGTCTCATACCATGTCGTCTGGTTGGAGTGATGCTCCATGTGGGTAACAAAAACAACGGGTTTTTCGGATTCCTTCAGGCATTTATGGTGTGATATCTCACCGCATACTTTCAGCCCTAAAATACGTTGAAATTTCACTATCGCTCCGGTCATTCCAAAACCTGTGGTAAGAATGACATCGCCGTTTCCGGCATTCACGTGATCTTTAATTTTCTGATGTGCCAATTGATATGCCTGGGTCATCAATTTGCCATTTTCACTGGTTTCTGTATGTGTATTCCCAATGAATGGCCCGATGGAATTTAGTATCTTTTTTTCTATCGGAAGATATAGCCTGCCACTGGCGATCCAATCCGCATAGAGCATTGTTTTCCGGCCATAAGGTGTTTGATAACGATGATTGTAACCAATCGTATTTTCCCGGAACACCTTGAAGTATTCTTCAAGGTTCATAATGTCCCTGGAATAAATTTTATGATTCGTATCTTTTAGGAGAGGCAGCATCGATTAGTTTGAATCATATGAATTGAGAAATATTGTTTAAAAGAAATGATGAATCAGGGTAAGGGGAAATTCCCGTATCATCATGGGCAACAACAAGTATTGGTATCTTTCTGTAAATAAAAATTTAAATATTGTATGAGTACTTTGGTAATTATCGTTTCCCTGGTTTTTATCACTTCTTTTTTCTTCAATTGAAGATAATCGCTTTGATTACAATCGATTTCCTTGACGATCACTTTATCACAATCTACAAGATTATTATAATAGCCGTCCTCTGAGGTCATAATGTCGTTATATAAATTCCATCTCATTTCCTGCTGAACAACCTCACCTAATTGAATGGTTGATACCAGAAAACCCTTTGCTGGTTTGAAATTCTGATTTACAGTTAATCCATCTTCTGTTGGAATTGCTATTTTCATTTCTTTTCCCGTTTAAGTCAATTTTATTCGCAGATTTAAGAATTCAAAATTAGACATCTTAATTGTTGAATATGAGTAAATTGTTGTGATTCTTCCCATTTTATAATGTGATAATTGCTTATATTGAATGTGATTATATTAAATTAATAATGTGACAATAAACACATTCGGGATTGTATATTTTTTGCAACTTTGCATACTCATAGACAATTGATCATATAATATAATTCAACCCAATATGTTAGATGACGTGATTAAAAAAGATACCTCTTGCCACGATTGTAAAGATATTTCATGTGCTGCAGCGGTGCTTAACGTTCAGGAGTTGGGGCTGGTGAATGCAAACAGCCATGAAAGTTTTTTAAAAAAAGGAGAAGTAATTTTACATGAAGGTTCTTTAACCTCTCATATTATTTATTTAAAGACTGGCTTAGCAAAGGAGTATATCAAACATTCGGGAGAAAAGGAACAAATTCTACAAATAGTCAAGAAGCACACCTATTTGGGATTACCTTCCTTATTTGGAGACCGGATAAACCACTATTCCTATGCTGCGCTTGAAGATTGCACAATATGTTATATTGATATTAGTATGTTTAATAATCTAATCAAGATGAATGGGAATTTTGCATATGAGATCCTCGTTTCAACAAGTCGCGATAACCTGAACAACTTCAATCGTTTTTTACACCAGTCGCAGAAGAAGATATTTGGTCGTGTTGCAGATGCACTCTTGTACTTTTCAAGAATTATATACGAAACAACTCAATTCGAGTTACCCTTTCCCCGTCAGGAATTTGCAGATCTCATTGGTGTTTCAAGAGAAAGTGCAACGAGGGTTCTTATAAAATTCAAGTCTGAAGGAATAATAGACCTTAAAGGCCGGTCCATAACAATTGTTAATGTGGATTTATTGGAACAGATAAGCCAAAACGGATAATCCTTCACGGTCACAATAAAAGCAATCAGTCTGGACATCAGCGATGCTTGCATCGAAGGATGATTTCAGGAATTCAATTACTTTCTTGATCCCAGGAATAAAGCTGGTGGGAAAACAGATGCCAGATGCCGGATGCCAGCTAAATTACACTGGATGCTTGATACTCGATGTGTGAGTGATTGCCGGGGTCTTTTATTTTGCTAAAAAATACATTCCAAAAGGATACACCTATACAACGCTACTGATGAGCACCGGACTGACATTCGGCACCATTTCAAGTCTCTTTGGCTATAATGCCGGTTATATTAACCAGGTACAATACTCCCTCTTAATAGGTGTGGTGATTGCAAGTGCCGTAATCCCGACATTCATCGCTCAACGATGGTTTATGCCGAAACATACGGAGGATATTGAGACGGAGGAGGAGGAAGAACAAAAACCAAATGCAATAGATATTGGTCAAAGTCTTTTGTCTGCACATGGCCAGCAAATGCCATTCGGGCAGCAGGAGTTGTAAAGTTTGATCGTCGTTATTAAGTTCATAAACAGTAACCTTTTTCATCGTCCGTTTTGCTCAGCTTGACGGTTGATGGCTTGTTCAGGTCTATGCAGACATCAAGCATTCTCATTAAAAAAGAAACGGTATTAATCGATATGTACGCTTAGAGTAAACACTGTATTCTTCGTAAACCACCAATAAGAACTTTTCCTCTATTAACATTCGCACGATTAGACACACACTGATCAAAACAGCTGCTGCAATCGCATCTATAAATGGGTGTGACAAAACACCAGCCCAAACAAAATAAATGACCGCTGCATATATCGGATGTCTCAGAAATCGATAAGGACCATTTGTTACCAGTTTGCCTTCTGTAGTATTGGCCACAGCATGGAAGCTTCGGGTTCCAAATGTGATCCGCGCCCAAACCATTAATCCTGCAGCAAAAACCTGAACGGTTATTCCAACCGGATGGGTTGAGAATAACTCTCTTTTGTAAACCAGGAATACAAGACCTAACACCGCTAGTCCGAAAACAACTATCGACCCTATTTTTGAAGCTCTGTCCTGACTTGTTTTGTTTGTTGATTCCATAATTTAACTCATTGAGAATGCGGCAATCACTGCAAGAGAATTTCCTGCCATATGAACAATGATTGCGTATGAATTATTGTCATACTTTTCCTGATAATAACCTGCCAGTAATCCCAAACATGTTGCAAAAACGACCACTCTCAATAAGAAAAGAGGACTCACACCTGTCCTTATCAAAACCAAATGTGCCAGTCCAAACATTATTGCACTTATAATAGCAGACAGGCTTATTATCCTATTGAAAAGAGGGATTCCCTTTTGCTTTAATGGTTTTAAGAAATTCAGGAGAAATCCCCGAAATAACATTTCTTCCGCAATACTTGCATAAATAAAGATGAAAAGGAAAACCTGTAAAGGATTCATTTTTGAAAATAATGGATGTACTTCCACTTTTCCGCCTGCTAATTTTGTTACAATTGTCATTATTATGTTGATCGCGATTGTTAATACTATTGCAAACACAATTGGTTTCAGTATGGTTTTAAATTTTGGAAGAGAAATTCTATAAGTCAATTTGTTCTTCAAAAGAATAATTCCGAAAATAGAAAGCATTAGCATAATAGTATGAGTCACAAAACTTGGAGCAATAAAATTGATTCCCAGGTGAACTTTGCTGCCAATAATGTTTGCAATAAGGAAAATTACGATCGTGATTATAATTCCGTAAACAACTCTCTCATTGTTTTTCATTCTATCTCATTTTTCGTTATACATTTTTCGAAACTTAACTTCAGACAGACTTAGGGGATCAACTCTAAAGTGGCAAAGGTAATCTTTCGAATAACATCATTAGGGCATTCCAATCTCTTCCCTTACTATGTACTTTTAAGAAACACGTTTCTATTCAAAAATAACCAGAAGTTGGATTATTTTCTTGATTGATAAAATAATTTACCGGTAATCAAAAGTCCTGCAAATACAAAGATCGCAAATGTCAGGCTACTTACAGCAAGTTGCATTCCCCCGGAAATTATATGTCCGCTTGTGCATCCACCGGCCATTCTTGCTCCTATAATTAAAATAAATCCTCCGATAAAGGCCCATATTATTCGTTTATAGGCAGAATTGCCTTTGTGTTTTTTCCAGTTGTCATGAATCAAGACAAATTTAAAGTCTTTTCTGATGAGAGACAGGATCAATCCTGAAAAGAAGGCACCAGCTAAAAATACCATTTCCCACTGACCCGGCTCTTTTATTTTGTCGAAGTAGCTATTTCCGGTTGTTCCGGTTATTAAATCACCGAAATATGGATAAAATGTTGAAGCCCCGATTACCCTGTTTGTCAATGCAGTTAAAAATACGATCGGAGTAAGGATTGCCAATGCAATACCGGAAACCAGCCATTTTAAGTCTTTCGCTTTTTCTTTTTTATGAATCCAGAATGAAATTCCGATAAATAAACTTGCTACAACGAAAACAAGCAGATAAAACAAAACCGCATTTTCTCCTACCAGCGATTTTAAAGAGATATTCCCCAAGTCAGGGCCTAAAACCCCATGTATTGACGGCAATATAATCGTGTAGACAACTCCGCCAGCTATACCACCTATAATTCCAATCAATGCATCCAATGAGCCTTCTCCCAGTGAAATAGGAAGAGTTCCCGGGCAATATCCCAGGATAGCCATTCCCGAACCGAATATCAACCCTCCAAACACAATTCCACCCAGAATAAGTGGCTTTACATGATACGTGGCAAAGCCTAAGCCTATTTCTATACTCAACAAGATTGCTCCAAAGCCGATTGCAACGGCAATTGTTTTGGCAACGGCAAAATTTTCCAGTATTGCCAAACCGCTGATGGTGTTATATTTATTCAGTTTTGCGTATTGCAAAATGGCTCCAAAAAAAAATCCGAAAATAAAAATCAGGGCAATCATGATTTACAGTTTAAGGGTTATCACTTTCAGGCTTTAATGCTTATCAAAAGTAATTAATAATGTCCAAATATTAATTAATCAACCAATTAACGGATCATTTATCTTCTCGCCTTCAAACAAAATGTCAATTTCTCCTCTTTCTTTGATGCATTCCATTAGTTTACTTTTAAGTTTCCAGCAGGTCATCTGGCGAAGTTCCATTTGCCGGGACAATTCATACGTAGATATACCTGGATCATTGCATACCATATACATGATTCTGAAAGCCTCGGGAAGTTCTATCCTGCAATGATGAAAAATGGTATGTGAAGTAGCAGACTCTTCATGCTTGCAACGCGTACAACGTCGGGAATATGGGGTTTTACCAATGCAAAAATTAGTGTTTCCGCAATTCCGGCATGTATATCCTTCAGCCCACTTCTGGTCAGCAATTAATTGCAAACAGGATTCCTTTGAGTTGAAGGATTTGATTTCAAGTTTGTCAAATTTTATTTTCATATTACTTTATACAGACGGATTTCAGAAAATAATATAGATAAACACTGATGTTTCATGATTTTTATCCCATGGTCTGAGTTTAATATATTCTGCAAAGTTAAAAAAAATAGTGATATTTAAGCGATTTAATTAAAAAAATAGTTTTATCTTTGCATCGAAATCTTTAATTTGACTTTCTCATGAAAAAATCATCAGTTCTTGTTTTTGCTCTTTTTATTATGGTCTTTAACTCATGCAACAGTGTTGATGGTAATAAAACAGAAACCACCACAAATGAGATAAAGGCGGGTGTTGTCAATCAAATAAACACTGAATTGTTTAAGAAACTGGTTTATAATTACCAGAAAAATCCTAATGACTGGGTTTTTGAAGGAAACCAGCCATGTATTATTGATTTTTATGCAGACTGGTGCAGGCCTTGTAAAATGGTTGCTCCGATCATGGAAGAGCTGGCCACACAGTATAAAGGTAAGGTAACATTTTACAAAATAAACATAGACCAGGAGAGGGAACTATCTCAGACATTTAATATCCAGTCGATCCCGGCCCTTCTTTATATTCCGGCGAATGGCAAGCCACAGATGTCGGTAGGCCTTTCCAATAAAGAGGGATATATTCAACAAATTCAATCACTGCTTATAAAAGCTCAAGAAAGTAACTAATAGTTGCAGTAATTCATTCAGATAAAATTTTACATTGTTTAACAATTTAATAATCATTCTATGGCTCTTGAACACTTGACAAAACAGACATTTCTCGATAAGGTCTTCAATTATGAAGTTAATAAGGAATGGAAATATGAAGGCGATCTGCCTTGTATTATTGATTTTTATGCCGATTGGTGCGGACCTTGTAAAATGGTAGCACCAATTCTCGAAGAACTTTCGAAAGAGTATTCCGGTAAAATCAATATCTTCAAGATAGATACCGAAGCTGAACAGGAACTTGCCTCGGCTTTTGGAATCAGAAGCATTCCTTCGATCCTTTTCTGTCCAAAAAATGGGCAGCCTCAAATGGCAGTCGGAGCTTTACCGAAAGATTCGATGAAGCAAACCATAAACGATTTATTATTAAAAGAACAAAATTAATAATCGCTTTCCGCTATTTGCATTTTGCAGTTCGTAAATTAACGCATCATTGCCATGCCAGTTGCATAATAAAAAGTCCGCTTTTGGCGGACTTTTCAATGATTCCGGAACGGAGCCCGAAAGAAAATATAGTGAGGTTAATAGGTCTTGTTAATCACATGTTACTCTATCTGGTTCAGGTGAAAGGTTGTTCCTATCCTTACCACTAAACGTAGAACAATTGTTAAAGTCCGCTTCCTTCGGAGCAGTGGGTGCAAGGCTTTTCAACAGATCATTACAGATAACAGTTCCACAATTCAATTCATCATCGAAGGTAGCTTCTTTCGGAGTGGAAGGTGCAAAAAGTGAAATGTTAGGTAATGGTTCGGGTACAATATCAATGAAATAAGCTTCTTTCGGTGTCATAAAGCGCAAATCCGATATCAGATTTGTCTGTTCATAAACGGCCATACCGTCTTCAAATGTTGCTTCCTGCGGGGTAACCGGAGCTAAATTTACAATTGCAGAATTTAACTTGATCTCCACCGGGTTATGTAAATATGTTACAAAAGATTTGTTTGCCAATGTAAGATTTAAATTCATGGCCAGCAATGCGATTATTATGATAATTTTTGTTTTCATTTTATTTTGATTTTTTGTATTACTTTTCAATTTATCCATTTTTATTTTAAAAATTCGACCATAAGACGAAACAATAATTAAAAAGTTACACGGTAAATAGAATTAAAATAGAAGCACAAGAAAGATTGATTTTATAATTACGCTGCAAAGATAATCATTTATTAAGACTAAATAAAAAATATTTTCAATAATTTTAAAATTTTTTAGGTAGCAATGATGCAGATACCCCCGATAAGGAAAAGGAAAGTGATGTAAGTGTCAGAAATATAATGGAATAGAAATATCGGCTATCATCATAATTTATGAATTGCCTCAGATATTTGAGCAATCAGGGGGGAGTTATTCTCAAAGGCATTGCCTATTACCACGAGGTCTGCTCCTGCTTGGGAAATAGCTGCCGCCTGACCGGATGTTTTAATGCCTCCTCCAATCACCAGGGGTAAGCTGATATTCTTCCTGACCTTTTGGATCATGGAAAGAGAAACCGGATTCATCGCTCCACTTCCGGCATCCATATAAATCAGCTTCAAGCCCAGCATTTCCCCGGCCATGGCTGTGCAAACAGCGATGTCTTCTTTGTCTGCCGGAATGGGTGTTGTATTACTTATATAGGAAACAGTAGTAGATCTGCCGCTTTCGATCAGCATATAACCGGTTGGAATGATCTCAAGGTTGCTGGATCTGAGATAAGGTGCAGCGATAACGTGCTTACCGATGAGCATCTCTGGATTTCTGCCGGAAATCAAGGAAAGTAATAAAATTCCATCAGCTTTCCTGTTGATCTGAAGATAATTACCTGGAAACAGAATAACCGGGATCGAGCAATAGTCTTTTAAAACGGAGATGAACTTTTCATGATTATCCTCTGTCAGGAGGCTCCCACCATAGAAAATAAAATCCACTGCAAAGTTTTCAGAAATGGTTGCAATTTTTTTAATTTTCGCAAGGGTGGATTTATCCGGGTCGACAAGAACAGCAAATTTTTTCTTACCGTCATTCAGTTTTTTGTAAAGCGTAGAATGATCTTTCATAAATGGATTTTAGAAAACGGCTTTGGCGATCTGACGAATGTTTTCTGATATCCCGATCGTGAAATAATGTAAAACCGGAACTCCGAATTTAATCAATTCCCTGGATTGTTGAATACCCCATTCAATACCTACGTGAAAAGCGTCCTCATTGGTTTTACATTTATGTAATTCTTTGACCAGTTCCTCAGGAATATCAATATTAAAAATTTGTGGAAGGGCCCTGATGTCGTGTAAGGTAGTTATCGGCTTTAAACCAGGGATAATAGGAACTACGATCCCATGTTCCCGGCATTTTTTTACGAAATCGAAATATTTCTCGTTATCAAAGAACATTTGGGTAATGATAAATTCCGCACCTGCATCGACTTTCATTTTGAGGAAAATAAGATCAGAACTCAGGTTGGGAGATTCGATATGCTTCTCAGGATAACCGGCCACTCCGACGCAGAAATCAGTGGGTGTGGTATTTTCCATTTCTTCGTCGAGGTACAGCCCTTTATTCATATTTGTGATCTGTTTCACAAGTTCGGATGCATATGAATTACCATCTTTTTCCGGTGTAAATGTCCGTTGTAATTTTGGAGCATCACCACGCAAGGCAAGAATATTATTGATCCCAAGGAAATGAAAATCGATAAGGGCGTATTCCGTATCTGCCTTCGTAAAACCGCCACAAATCAGATGTGGAACAACATCAACGGAAGAATACTTGTATTTAATAGCAGCAGATATAGCAACTGTTCCCGGTCTTTTCCTGATGCTCTTTTTTTCAAGTAAACCGCTCTCATGTTTCTTATAAACTACTTCTTCCTGGTGATAGGTAATATTAATAAACGAAGGATTAAACTCAAGAAGGGGATCAATTGTTTTATAAATACCATTGATGTTATGTCCCTTTAAAGGAGGCAGCAATTCAAATGAAAAAAGAGTTTTTTTCGAATTTTTCAGATGGTCGATAACTTTCATGATCCCTAATAATTCAATATAAAATTCAAAAATTTTTCTACCTGTTCGATACTGGAGTTTTTCCTTTTTGCATAATCATTGACCTGGTCCCTGCTGATCTTTGCGGTAGTAAAATAATGGGCATCAGGATGGGAAAAATAATAACCGCTGACGGATGCTGCCGGATACATTGCATAATTCTCAGTCAGCTTGATTCCAATGTTTTTTTCGACATCCATCAGATCGAACAAAGATTTCTTCTCGGAATGATCAGGACAAGCCGGATAACCGGGAGCCGGACGTATTCCCCTGTACCCTTCCTTTAAGATACTTGGGATGTCCAGGGTTTCATCGGGAGCATATCCCCAGTATTCTTTTCTGACAAGCTGGTGCAACCGTTCCGCAAAAGCTTCTGCCAGCCTGTCGGAAAGTATCTTAATGAGAATCGCATTGTAATCGTCCAGGTTCTGCTCATAATAAGCAACCCATTCCTCAATGCCCAATCCTGCTGTTACGGCGAAACAACCTATATAATCCAGGACCCCGGACTCTTTGGGAGAGATGAAATCAGCAAGGCATCGGTTCGGAGTCTTGTCCTCCCTTTTTTGCTGATTCCTGAGGAAGTGCAGGGTCATTATTTTTTTCGTTCCATATTCAGTATCATAAAGTTCAATATCGTCCCCCACAGAATTACAAGGATAGAATCCAATGACACCCCTTGCCATGATCATTTTTTTGCCGATGATTTCGTCCAGCATTTTTTGACTATCCTCATATAGCTTCCGGGCTTCTTCACCTATCACGGGATCCTCCAGTATGGCGGGAAATTTTCCACCAAGCTTCCATGAATAAAAGAAAAATGTCCAGTCGATATAATCTCTCAGATCCTCCAGGGGAAAATCATAAAAATATTTATTACCAAGAAATTGAGGCTTTATAATTTCATCCTTGTTAAAAACTGTTTTGATTGCATTCTCCCTTGCTTCCTTTAAAGTGATGTATTGCAGGCTTGTTTTATCCGTCTCATATTGTTTCCGGACCAAATGGTATTTTTTCTTGATTTCTTCAGCATACTTCTTTTTTTTATCCGGTGACAATAACGCTGAGAGGACACCGATACTTTTTGAAGCATCTTTGACATGAACAACGGGAGCGGAATAATGACCATCGATCTTCACGGCGGTGTGTATTTCAGAAGTAGTGGCCCCGCCGATCAACAAGGGTATATTCAATCCGGCACGTTGCATTTCTTTTGCCACATGGACCATCTCCTCCAGTGAAGGAGTGATCAGACCGCTCAAACCTATAGCATCTGCCTTTTCTTCCCTGGCAGCCTGCAGGATTTTTTCAGCAGGCACCATGACCCCCAGATCGACAACCTTATAGTTATTGCATGCCATCACCACGCCTACAATATTTTTCCCGATATCGTGGACATCCCCCTTGACGGTTGCAAGAACAATTTTCCCGGAGGTAGAGATTTCTCCCGGTGTTACTTTATCTTCTTCAAGGATATATGGCATCAGCCGTGCAACTGCTTTTTTCATGACCCTGGCGCTCTTAACCACCTGTGGCAGAAACATTTTTCCGGAGCCGAACAGGTCTCCCACGTGATTCATGCCATCCATCAGGGGACCTTCAATTATTCTGAATGACTTGTCATAATTCTGACGTGCTTCGTCGATATCTTCATCGATGTAATCTAGTGTACCCTTAAGAAGAGCATATTTCAGCCTTTCGTCAACTTTCATCGACCGCCATTCTTCTTCTTTTTCATCTTTTTTCCCCTTCGTCTTTACCTTTTCTGCATAAAGAATGAGTCTGTCGGTGGCATCTTTCCGGCGATTAAGAATAGCATCTTCCACAAGTTTAAGGAGGTCGGCAGGGATCTCTTCATAGACGGGGAGCATCCCTGCATTTACAATTCCCATATCCAGACCGGCCTGGATTGCATGATAAAGGAAAGCCGAATGCATGGCTTCACGGATTGTGTCGTTCCCGCGGAATGAGAATGATAGATTACTGATCCCTCCGCTTACTTTTGCATACGGGAGGTTTTCCTTGATCCATCTGGTTGCTTTAATAAAGTCGACTGCGTAATTATTATGCTCATCCATACCGGTTGCTATGGTCAGTATGTTGGGGTCAAAGATGATATCCTCAGGAGGGAAGTGGACTTCTTTTGTCAGGATATTATAAGCTCTTTCGCATACGGCTATTTTTCTGGTAAAGGAGTCTGCCTGACCTTCTTCATCGAATGCCATAATAACTGCGGCAGCGCAATAACTTTTAATTATTTCTGCATGATCTTTAAAAACCTCTTCCCCTTCCTTCATGCTGATGGAATTAACGACAGACTTTCCCTGAAGGCATTTAAGCCCGGCTTCCAACACCGACCATTTAGATGAATCAACCATGACAGGGACTTTGGACACTTCCGGATCGGATGCCAGCATGTTGAGAAAGCGGGTCATTGCTTTTTCGGAATCGAGCATGGCATCGTCCATGTTCACATCGAGGACCTGTGCACCGTTTTGTACCTGCTGCAGGGCAACAGACAGCGCTTCCTCGTATTGTTCGTCCATGATCAGCTTTGCGAATTTCCTGGAACCGCTGACGTTCGTCCGCTCACCTATATTAATGAAGTTACTTCCTTTAAATACGATGAGAGGTTCAAGTCCGCTGAGTCTTAGTTCGGGGACTGGTGATGGGACGTGACGGGATTTCGATGCAGAAGCCATTTCAGCAAATAAGCGGATATGTTCAGGAGTTGTTCCGCAACAGCCACCGATAATATTTGCAAAATTGTTATCCAGGAAATCCTTCATCAATACTGCCATTTCTGACGGTGTCTGATCATATTCGCCGAACTGGTTTGGTAATCCTGCATTGGGATAAATACTTACATAAAACGGCGCTTTTGATGATAATTCTTCAAGATAGGGTCTCAATTCTGCCGCTCCGAGGGAACAGTTCAATCCGATCGAGAATAAGCCTTCATTATAAAATGAATAAAGAAATGCTTCCAGGGTTTGGCCTGAAAGGGTACGGCCGCTTGCATCAGTGATCGTCACTGAAACCATAACCGGTAACCGGATACCGCGTTCCTTAAAGACCCTCTGTATGGCGATCAGTGCTGCTTTGGCATTCAGGGTGTCAAATATGGTCTCTATCAAAAGGATATCAACACCGCCGTCGATCAGCGCCTCTGCCTGTTCCTTATAGGCGGTGAAAAGATCATCAAAAGTGACGGAACGAAAGGCAGGGTCATTTACGTCGGGAGATAAGGAAGTGGTTTTATTGGTAGGTCCGATGGAACCGGCAACAAAACGAGGCTTTTCAGGTGTAAGAAAAGAAAATTTATCAGCCGCTTCTCTTGCAATCGCTGCAGCAGCTAAGTTGATCTCATGAACATATGACTCCATATGGTAATCCGACAAAGATATCCGGTTTGAGTTGAAGGTGTTGGTTTCAATAATATCGGCGCCATTTTGCAGATATTTATCATGGATCTCACGGATAATATGGGGTTGCGTAATTGAAAGAAGATCATTGTTGCCTTTTAGAAGAACCGGAAAATCGTGAAACCTATCGCCCCGGTAACCTTCTTCATCCAGGTCATATTTCTGGATCATGGTACCCATGGCTCCATCCAGGACCAAAACCCGGTTTTTTATTTCATCATAAAGTCTTTCAGTCATACAGCTTTCTACCCTTATTCATTTTAAATGCATATACCAACATATAATCAACTATTTTCCTGTAGAAAATAGTATATTTTTCTGTTTTTTTTGTATTCTTTATTAAGGCACAGGTAGAACCTTCGCCGCTGCAAAGGTAATCAAATGGTTCAATCGAAATATCCTGCATACAGAGAAGCTCCGGGTTACCATAAATCTTGTATAACGCTTCTTTTGCACCCCAATAAATGACAAGCTTTTCCATCCTGTTCAGGGATCCGATATGAATCAATTCTTCTTTTGAAAGAAACATGTCTTTTACCCGCTCAATGCGATCCCTGATCTTTTCGATATCAATTCCTACCGGAATGGTTTTGCTGAGAATAACAGCGGAATATTCTCCTGAGTGAGAAACTGATAAAAAATGGCTTTTGTCCTTAAAATGGGGTTTCCCAAAAGGATCATAGTTTAATTCAATCCCTTCTTTTCCAAGAAGGTGTGCAATTATTGCGTGGTAGCTTAACCATTGTTTTCTCCTGAGCTGGTTTACCAGCGTATGATAATAGTTCTCCTCTGTTGTTGTCAACCGGGATTGTTGGTGTAAAAATTCTCCAGGTTCTTCAATTTTCCATACTCCAAGGATGCAATCGCCGGGAATATTTTCCTTAATAATAAGAGGCATTCCAGATTCTGTTTTTTATATACGGGTGCGCAAAAATACAACATAAACCTTTTTTATCGGGTCATTCCATAATAAAAAGGAATGCGGGAATTCTCAACTTGAAGGATTCAGATTGTAATTCCTCCATTTTATTTCATAAAAACGTATCACCTTTTGAAAATTCTCCGATTAATGTAAGATGAAAAATTCTTGCGAAGTACAGAAATTTTATTAATAAAGTCATACTATGCCTGAGATTTCCCGATTTTATGGTATTATTATCCTGATGAATTTTCTTGATCATACGCCTCCTCATTTTCATGCATGGTATAATGAATACAAGATTATTGTCTCAATTAGTGATGGGTTAATAAATGGTGAAATGCCAAAGCGTGCACTTAAATTGATATTCGAGTGGATGGAATTGCACCGGGAAGAGTTAATTTTACTTTGGAATAAGGCACAAAATGGAGTACCTTTGCAAAAAATTGAACCCTTAAAATAATTGGATATGTTTCTGGAAGTTTTAGAGGCAGAATATCTGAGGGACTATCTTGTTAAAGTAAAGTTCAATACAGGAGAAGTCAAACTTGTAGACTTAAAGGAAAGTTTGCAGGGGCCGGTATTTGAACCTCTGAAAGATATAAATTTTTTCAGAAAGTTTACCATTCACTTCAATACTCTGGAATGGCAAAATGGAGCTGATTTTGCACCTGAATATCTGTTTCAGGTTGGTAAAACCATTAATTCTCAAAATTCTAAATAACTGAATTCTTAATACCTGCATGACTGCATAACTGCAGTCTAAATTACTGCATTCCTTCTGAGTCAACTCACCACTTCACCAGTTCACCAGTTTTTTCCTCGAGTATCGAGCATCTGTACAATCTCCTTGCCAGATATTAGGAAAATTTTTACTTTTGCATTTTAAAAAGACAATTGAAAAAATGGAAAAAATAACAATAGAAAAAGACGTAGAATTTAAAGTGGCGGATATTACCCTGGCTGACTGGGGCAGAAAAGAGATTGAAATAGCGGAGAAAGAAATGCCCGGGTTAATGTCTATTCGCAATAAACATAAAACAGAAAAACCCCTGAAAGGAGCCCGCATAACCGGATCTCTTCATATGACCATCCAAACGGCAGCTTTGATTGAAACGCTCATAGAGCTTGGGGCAGAGGTAAGATGGGCAAGTTGTAATATTTTTTCCACCCAGGATCATGCCGCAGCAGCGATAGCAGCAAGAGGTATACCGGTGTTTGCCTGGAAAGGAGAATCGTTGGAAGAATATTGGTGGTGCACCAACAGGGCTTTGAGCTTCCCCGGTGGAAAAGGTCCGAATCTGGTAGTAGATGATGGAGGAGATGCAACACTTTTAATTCATAAAGGGTATGAAATAGAGGACAACCCTGACCTGCTAAAAGAAAAAGGTTCGAATGCGGAAGAAAATGTAATTCTCAATCTGCTGAAGAATATTTACATTGAGGATAAAACGAGATGGCACAAGCTTGTTAAAGAATGGAAAGGGGTGTCGGAAGAAACTACGACCGGGGTTCACCGTCTTTACCAGATGAAGGAGCAGGGACACCTTTTAGTCCCTGCCATTAACGTAAACGATTCCGTTACCAAATCAAAATTCGATAATTTATACGGGTGCCGTGAATCACTTGCGGATGGTATTAAAAGGGCGACGGACGTGATGATCGCAGGGAAAGTGGTTGTGGTACTCGGGTATGGAGATGTCGGCAAAGGTTGTTCACGGTCAATGAAATCATACGGCGCAAGGGTTTTGGTTACGGAAATTGACCCCATATGTGCTTTGCAGGCGGCCATGGAAGGGTTTGAAGTGACCACAGTTGAAGAAGCTCTTAAAGAAGGGAACATTTGGGTCACCACAACCGGGAATAAAGATGTTATCACTGCAGCTCACTTATCCATGATGAAAGATGAATCGATCGTATGTAATATCGGTCACTTTGATAATGAGATCCAGGTTGAACAGCTAAACTCATGGCCGGGGATCAGGAAAGTAAATATAAAACCCCAGGTCGATAAATATATTTATCCCGACGGGAAAGTGATATACCTTTTAGCAGAAGGTCGTTTGGTGAATCTGGGTTGTGCAACAGGTCATCCTTCATTTGTGATGAGTAATTCATTTACCAACCAGACCCTGGCGCAACTCGATCTGTGGAAAAACAATTATGAGATTGATGTTTACCGTCTGCCAAAGAAATTAGACGAAGAAGTGGCAAGATTACATCTGGCTCAACTGGGAGTGCGTCTGACCAGATTATCAGAAGAACAAGCTAAATATATCGGCGTACCGGCTGATGGCCCTTATAAACCGGAACACTATCGCTATTGATGATCAGAAATAAAAATATATTAGTTATAGATATAGAGAAGATTACCATCGTAAGATGCTTGGTATTGCTTTAGGGGATAACGGGATGGCCCGCTATAGGGTGTGCCATCCAGAAGAATGTATTTAGATTTACAAACAGGACAATATGCCGTAATGCCTGATGTATCAACTACAATTCTTGCATTGGTGTTTTGCCAGTCGTAAGGGCAGGCGCGTTCAAAGGAGACAAATTCATTTACGGATTTTCTGAAAACAAGAATCCCTTTATAACCCCCTGTCAGGTACTCCCAGCCATCTACGGTATTAAGGTGAATGTATTCGGTTGAGTTAGGGTTTATGCTGAAATTCACAAGGACGTATGGGATATCATTCGCATTCTCTGATTTTTTGGAACAACCAGGCAGTAACAGGAAAAAGAGCCCCAAAGCCAGGAATACTTTATATGAACTTCTGAAAACGGTACTCATAACAGCATTTTTATTGAAACGTCATTGAGCATGAAATATTATATGCATCAACAATCATCTAAAATCGATCTTTGGAAAAAAATCCTGATCAGTTTGCTTGTATGTCTTATTATTCCTTTTACTCCCCAATTATATGCCGGTAAAGCTGGTAAGCCTCAGGAAGCAAAAGTAAATCAAAGGAAAATAAACAGAGAGAGAGCAAAAAAAGGAAAGGAAGGGCAAGAAAAATACGAAAAAGCAGTCAAAAAACACATGGATAATCAATCAAAAGAAACAAAAATAATGATGAAAAAAGCCAGGAAAGATTCTAAAAAAAATACGCCGTTAAAATAATTCATTCCATTCATGAACCAACTTTTAATCTGCCTCACCCCCCGGGGGGGTGTCCAATAAGTTTCTTTTTTTCTCGCAGATTTCCGCAGATTAATCGCAGATTTTCGCAGAATATTGAAAACAAGAGTTTTAACTTTGCGTGACTCTGCGTTTAACTCAGCGAAACTCAGCGAGAAACATTAACTTTCCAACTTATTAGACAACCCCGTTAAGACAGTTAACTACATCCAGGGCTTCAGCCCAAAACCTGGGGCTTTGTTTTGGGCTAAAGCCCTTATTTTATTGAGCTGTTTGCATCCCCGGACTGAAGTCCGGGGTAATTCATATTGCTTACAGCAGTTTAATAATACCCACTTCTATGAAGACTCATATTTTTATCATTAATCGTCAAAATTTAAAAAGGTGATACCTTTTGTTGAAAAAAAGTGTAGGTTTGAGGGGTGTATTTTTACCGGGATGAACGAAAAACCAATACTTGATGTACGGAACCTTACGACGGTATTCCGTCATGAGAATACCCTTACAACGGCGGTTTCCGATGTTTCTTTTTCCATTCATCCCGGAGAAACATTAGGTTTAGTGGGAGAATCCGGTTCGGGTAAATCTGTCACTGCACTCTCTATATTACGCCTGATCCCGAATCCGCCGGGAGAGATCAGCCATGGGAGCATCTTATTTTCTGACGGAAACGTAACTATCGTTGACCTTCTCCGGTTGGGAGAAAAAGAGATGAGGAAGATCCGGGGAAAGGAGATATCGATGATCTTCCAGGAACCCATGACGTCGCTGAATCCTGTATTCACGGTTGGAATGCAGGTTAAAGAAGCAATATTACAACATCTGCCTGTTAGTAAAAAGGAAGCAAAAGAAAGGGTCATCGGATTATTTGACGAAGTGAAGCTCCCCGGGCCGGTTGAAATTTACCACTCCTATCCGCATCAGTTATCCGGAGGTCAGAAACAGCGCATAATGATCGCCATGGCTATTTCGTGTAACCCGAAAATCCTGATTGCCGATGAGCCAACAACAGCACTCGACGTTACCGTTCAAAAGACCATCCTCGACCTGATGAAAGAGATCCAGGAAAAACATGGAATGAGTATCCTGTTCATAACGCATGACCTGGGACTCGTTGCCGGCTTTGCTGACCGTGTGCTGGTGATGTATAAAGGGAAGGTGGTTGAGCAAGGGATAACAAGGACGCTATTTGCCCATCCACAACACTCCTATACCCGTGGGTTGCTGAATTGCAGGCCACCTTTAGATATGAGGCTGAAGAAATTGCCGACCATCAATGATTTCATAGCATCTGTTCCCCTCCCCATCATTCTACCCCACCCCAAACCCCTCCCCCAGGGGGGAGGGGCTTTAGGATTACCTGATCTTTTTTCATCAGCGAATATTGTTTCGGTTGAGGAGCGGGCGAAAAAGCACCGGATTCTCTATTCGGGGACTCCCATTCTCAGGGTGAGCAGGGTAAAAACTTACTTCCCGGTCAGATTCAATTTATTCGGGACCCCGGTCGGTTATACGCGCGCGGTGGATGATGTGACATTTGAAGTATATCCTGGTGAAACACTTGGAATTGTTGGGGAATCCGGTTGCGGGAAAACGACACTGGGAAGAACCATCCTTCGGCTAATCAGGGCGACATCCGGTAAAATTAGCTTTGAAGGCAGGAACCTGACAGAAATGCCGGCAAAAGAGTTGAGGGATGTGCGTAAACATTTACAGATCATCTTCCAGGATCCCTATTCCTCGTTGAATCCAAGGATCAGCTGCGGTTCTGCTATCATGGAACCGATGATCGTACATGGACTTTATTTGAATCCACATCAGCGAAGAGAAAAAGCTATCGAGCTCCTGGAGAAAGTCGGTCTTGATGAGAGTCAATTCAACCGTTACCCGCATGAATTTTCAGGAGGACAACGCCAGCGGATCTGCATCGCACGTGTGCTGGCAGTGAATCCAAAGCTGATTATCTGTGATGAATCCGTGTCTGCACTGGATGTATCCATACAGGCCCAGGTACTTAACCTCTTGAATGATCTGAAACAAACCTTTAATTTCACCTATATGTTCATTTCCCATGACTTGTCCGTAGTCAGGTTTATGTCCGATCGCCTGATTGTGATGAAGGACGGGAAGATCGAGGAAATGGGGGAAGCGGATTCAATTTATTCAAATCCTCAAAGTGAGTACACCAAACGGTTGCTTGCAGCAATTCCGAAAGTAAGCTGATGCTGGATGCTCGATACTCGATAGTTCCAAGTTGAAAAAATTATTTCGTTTTTATATATCACCTTTTAAAGGGAAGGACGATTAATGGAAAAAGATTTATGGAAAGTCTGATTCCCGAGGAAAAGATCCAAAGCAAAATTTACCTGATAAGAGATCAGAAAGTAATGCTGGACAAAGATTTAGCAATATTATATGGGGTAAGCACACGAGATCTGAATAAGGCTGTGCACCGGAATATTCTTCGATTTCCGGATGATTTTATGTTTCAATTATCAAAGGAGGAATTTGCAGACTTGATGTTCCAATTTGGAACATCAAGATGGGGCGGTACATGAAAATTGGCATTTGCTTTCACAGAGCAGGGTGTTGCGATGCTTTCGAGCGTGTTACGAAGTCATCGTGCCATTATGGTAAATATTCAGATAATAAGAGTTTTTACTAAGCTACGGCAGTTGCTTGCGCTCGTTTGCAACGCATGCATATTCCTAATCTTTCAGGCAACGGACAGAGAAACCATTTGACCGGTAGGATGGGTAGGCTGAAACGCTCGGATCAATATCGTTCATCCCATGCGCCCATGCCTTGTTTATTCCATGCGAAGTTGATGACCAAAAGAATGTAGCAAACCCCTGATAATCCCAGGTTTTGTTAAGATGTCTGGCGCCATATAAAAGAGCATTAAAGCCTGAAAATCCAGAATACTTTAGCGGACTGGCTGCAAAAGCATTGCTAACGTAATTCGCAAAAAGTGAATTCCAGTCAGTTTCTGAAGGAACGTGCCAGCCCGGCGGGCAAAGGCCTTGTGTGGAGATGGTTTCGTCGTATTGCATGAGTTCATCCCATTGATAAACAGATGCTGGATGCTGGATGCTGGATGCTGGATTGTG